>JAUYGN010000004.1 GCA_030690545.1 Solirubrobacteraceae bacterium | reverse complement strand
CGGCCGTCGGCGGCGAGCTCGCGGCAGCGCCGCAGCCGAGCCTCGCCGACGTCGAGGCGCTCGCCGCGCGCGCCCGCGACAGCGGGCTGCGCGTCGAGCTGCGCGTCGAGGGCGCGCCCGTCGCGCTCCCGGCGGGGGTCGACCTCGCCGCCTACCGGATCGTCCAGGAGGCGCTGACGAACACCGCCAAGCACGCCGGCCCCACACGGGCTCGCGTCGTCGTGCGCTACGAGGAGCGCGCCGTCGCGCTCGAGGTCGGCGACGACGGGCGCGGGCCCGCCGCGCCACCTGCACCTGCACCTGCGCCGAACGGCGTCGCCGGCCACGGCCTCGCCGGCATGCGCGAGCGCGTCGCGCTCTACGGCGGCACGCTCGACGTCGGGCGCCGACCCGGCGGTGGCTTTCGCGTCCAGGCTCGGCTTCCGATCGGTCGCCGCGAGCGCGGCACCGTCGGATCGCATGCGCAGCCAAGCCCGCGATCGGGGCGCATGCCCTCGACGGCGAGCCGACGCGCGACGGTCGGCAACGACGACGCCGAGCGCCGGCCACCGCGATGAGCATCCGCGTCGTGATCGCCGACGACCAGTCGCTCGTGCGGGCCGGCTTCCGGCTCGTGCTCGAGAACCACCCCGACATCGAGGTGATCGGCGAGGCGTCGAACGGCAACCAGGCGATCCACAGCGTCGCGCGGTTGCAGCCCGACGTCGTCCTGATGGACATCCGCATGCCCGAGCTCGACGGCATCGCCGCGACGCGCCGGATCACCGCCCGGCACGACGCGCGCGTGCTCGTGCTGACGACGTACGACCTCGACGAGTACGTCTACGACGCGCTGCAGGCCGGCGCGAGCGGCTTCCTGCTGAAGGACACCCCGCCGACCCAGCTCGCCGACGGGATCCGCGCCGTCGCCGGCGGCGAGGCGCTGCTCGCACCGACCGTCACGCGCCGCCTGATCGAGGAGTTCGCCCGCATCGGCAGCGCGCAGCGCGCGCGTCCCGCGCGACTGGACGAGCTCACGCCGCGCGAGCTCGACGTCCTGCGGCTGCTCGCACGCGGCATGACGAACGCCGAGATCGCCGCCGAGCTCGTGCTCGGCGCGACGACGATCAAGACCCACGTCACGCATGTGCTCGGCAAGCTCGGCCTGCGCGACCGCGTGCAGGCCGTCGTGCTCGCCTACGAGTGCGGGCTCGTCACGCCGGGCCGCGCCCGAGTGACCGGCGACGAACGCCCCGAGTGACCGTGGGCACTGCCCTCCGCCGGCCGGGCCGGCGACGGCACGCCGACCACGAGGGCTCACGCGATCACCGAATCTCACTCTAAAGCTGCGGCCCGCTTGTGCCGATCCGTGCCTCGCAGGGATCGAGCAGGGCTCATCAACACACCGAACACGTCGGGAGAGGGATATGCGTCGAGTAGCGGCCGGGCTGGCAACGCTGGGGGTCATCGCGGGCGTGGGTACCGTCACCTACGATCGCGACGGCAACGCAACGGTCACCGTCAACGATCAAGGGATCGAGCGCAAGGTCACGATCGCCGGCGACCCGAACAGCCCGAAGTTCGACTGTCCCGACGGGATCGAGGAGAAGCTTTCACCGTACGACATCCTGGCCGGCAAGATGCAACTCGCCAGCGACGACACGCGCAAGGACATGACGGCGCTCGAGCGTCGCCATCCGGACAGCGCTGCCGCCCCCAAGTCCGTGATCGCCAAGTGGGAAGCGCTGCAGGCGCGTGACAAGCGTCTCGTCGCCCGATACAACCGGGCGGTCGACAAGCGCAACGCGATCTTGGACACCGACTGCACGACCGAGTAGACCCTGGTCGCGAGCGCGGAGCCCGACCGACGGCTGCCGCGCGCTCCGCGTGACTCGACGTGACGGCTCACGTCAGGAGAGGCCCTCGGAGGCGCCGGTCTCGCCCGAGGCCGAACCGAAGTCGGGAATCGTCAGCGAGCCGTCGTCGGCGAGCGCGAAGCCCGGGTTGTGGGCGATCTCCCAGGCGTGTCCGTCGGGGTCGGCGAAGACGCCCGCGTAGCCGCCGTAGAACGTCGTGTCCGCCGGCCTCGTGATCGTCGCCCCCGCGCGCCGCGCAACCGCGAGGATCTCGTCGACCTCGTCGCGCGATCGGACGTTGTGGGCGAGGACGATGCCGCCGAATGCCGCGGGCGCGGTGTCGCGCAGCCCGCAATCGAGCGCGAGCTTCTCGCGGCTCCAGAGGACGAGCGCGATACCGCCGGCCTGGATGAACACCGTCTGCTCGACCTCCTGGCCGTGCCAGCCGAGCTGCTCGTAGAAGCGCCGCGCGCGATCGACGTCGGCGACGCCGAGCGTGACGAGGCTGATTCGCTGTTGCATCGCGCAATCGTCTCACGCGCGGGACGTCGAGAGCTCGCGTGCGCCCGCTTCGCGCTCAATCGAGGCCGCCCTCGGTGACGATCGAGCGTCAGAGCTCGTCCGAAGGAGCGCGATCGCGAGCGCGCCGCGTGCGAGCGGCGTGCGCGGCCGGGACGCCGAGCAGCCCGAGGACGCCGAGGCCGATCAGGACGACTGTGCCGGCGCCGTCGAGGGCGCCGTCGGTGAGCACGGCATGACCGATCCCGAGCGAGATCACGACGACTGCGAGGTAGGCGTGCAGGACGCGCCAGGTGCCCGCGCTCAGCGGCAGCCGGCTGCGCAGCGCGCCGAGCGCCACGACGCCGAACAGCGCGATCGTCGCGATCAGCGCCATGCGGGCGCGCGTCGGCCCGTCCGGCGACAGCGCGAACCGCGCGTCGTCGGGGGACTCGACGAACAGCGCCGCGACGTGGACGAGCACGAGGCAGAGCGCCACCGAGCCGAGGATCTGATGGCGCGCGATCCGGCGCCCGCGCGCGAGCAGCGGCTGGAGGGCGAGCGCCGAGACGGCGAGCGCTCCCGCGACGGTCGACAGCACGAGCGCCACGGACGCGCCGGCGAGATGGTCGTCGGTCAGCGCGAGCGTCGCCGGCAGGGCGACGATCGCGACCACCGCGGCGACCGCGGCGCCCAGCGCGAGCGCGCGGCGGTCAGCCACGGCGAGCGAGCGTGAGGTCGACCACGGCGCGCTCGTCGTCGAGGTCGACGACGCGCCGGATGAAGACCTCGCGGTACTCGTCGTCGTCGTAGCCGACGTGGATGTTGGGCTCGCCGAACTGCGCGACGGTCGGCGCGGTCTCGATCCGGTAGCGACCATCCGCGCCGGTGCGCACGGTCGCCCGGTTCTCCTGCTCGCCGCCGGTCGCGGTCGCCAGCCAGACGCGGACGCGAACGCCCTCCAGCGGCCGGCAGCCGTCGGCCGAGCGGACGAGGCCGGTGATCACGAAGCCGCTGCCGAGCGAGTCGAGCTCGGGAGCGTCGGGGATGTAGTTGTTCGTGCCGCCGGGGTTCGTCTGCGTCGCCTCGCAGCGGCGCTCGACGGCGCGCTCCGGCGGGTCCGGCCGCGGCTCTGGCGTCGCGGGCCGCTCAGGGCCGGACTCGCCCACGTTCTCGGCGCCGGTCCCCGACGGCTCGCTGGCCAGCAGCGCCGCGACGATCCCCACCGTGACGAGTCCGAGCAGCAGCGCGAGCAGCCAGGGTCGCCGCACGTCAGCGCTCCGTGCCGGCCCGCAGGCGTGCCTCGGCACGGTGCACCGCGCGGAGCGTGGGGCCTCGACGCAACACGTCCCTGACGATAGGCAACGCATGCGGCACGCGCGCCGTCCCGGGAGTCGACCGGTGCCAACTCCGCGCAAGAGTGAGCGGATCGCAGGGTCGCCGCGCATACCCAGCACCGACCGTCGATGCCAGGGGGAGTACCGCGCATGCGCACACGCCAGGTCTGGGTCCTTGCGGCCACCATCGCAGCAACGCTGGCGCTTGCCGTCCCGGCGACCGCCGCACCGCTTCACGGGCTGACCGCCGGGGGCGGTCTCGTCGCGCTGGACTCCGACTCGCCTGCAACCGTGTCCGCGCCGAAGGCGATCACCGGCCTCGCCGACGGGCAGGCGATCGTCGGCATCGACGTGCGCCCGGCCACGCAGCAGCTCTACGCGCTGGCCACGGGCGCCGGTGACACGAGCAACGGACAGCTCTACGTCATCGACCCGGTGACCGCGCAGGCGACCGCCGCCGGGCCGGCGGTCCTCGACCTCGTCGGCACCCGCTTCGACATCGACTTCAACCCGACCGTCGACCGCCTGCGCGTGATCTCCGACAGCGGCCAGAACCTGCGCCTGAACCCGAACGACGGCGCGCTCGGCGCAACCGACGGGGCGCTCAACTACGCCGGCGAGACCGCCGCGGGCGTCACCGGCGCGGCGTACACGAACTCCTTCCCGCTGTCGAGCGCCACCGAGCTGCTCGTGATCGACGCCGAGCGCGACGAGCTCGCGCTGCAGAGCCCGCCCAACGACGGCGTCCTGGCCACGCGCGGCGCGCTCGGCGTCGACGTCGACGCGATCGTCGGCTTCGACATCGCCGCCGACGGCAGCGAGGCGACCGCGCTCATGATCGAGACCGGCGCGAGCGGCCCGAGCCTGTACGACATCGACCTCGACAGCGGCGCCGCGAGCAACCCGACCCCGGTCGCCGGCAGCGGCGACGCGGCGGTCGTCGACATCGCCTTCGCGCCCCTGCAGCGGATCATCGTCGCGGTCGAGAGCGCCGCCAGCGGCGCCAATCAGGGCCTCTACCTCTTCCGCCAGGACCGTCCCGGTCAGCTCGGGCCGCGGATCCCGATCAGCGGCATTCCCGGCGTCGGCGCCGAGCGCGTCGTCGGGATCGACCGGCGGCCGGCCAACGGCGAGCTGACGATCGTCACGTACAACACGCTCAACGGCAACGGGCGCCTGTACACGCTCGACCCGGCCAGCGGCGCGGTCTCCGACCAGCGTCTGATCCAGGACGCGACGGGCGCCGCCGTGCTGCTCGCGCCGGCCTTCAGCAGCCACGTGACGAACGGCTTCGGGGTCGACTTCAACCCGGCCGTCGACCGCCTGCGGATCGTCTCGCGCGCCGGCCTGAACCTGCGCGTCGACCCCGCCGACGGCGTGACGCTCGTCGACGGAGCGCTCAACTACGCGGCAGGCGACCCGGGCGACGGCGTGCAGCCGTCGGTCGTCGCCGGCGGCTACACGAACTCGACGCAGCCGCCGCCGGCACCCACCGGGACGCAGCTCTTCGGGATCGACTCCGATCGCGACGCGCTCGTGCTTCAGGCGCCGCCCAACGACGGCACCCTGACGACGATCGGAGCCGGGCTCGGCGTCGACGTGACGAACGTCGCCGCCTACGACATCCTGCCGATCGCCGGCCCGGCCAACCTCGGCCTCGCCGCGCTGCAGCCCGGCACCGGCGCCGACTCGCGCCTCTACGGAGTCGGCAACAACAGCGCCGCGCCCGGCGAGGCGGTCGCGATCGGCACGCTCGCCCGCGACGGCGCGCCGATCGCCCGCACGATCGGCGGGATGTCGGCGATCGACGTCGACAGCGTCGCCTTCGAGGCCGGCGCCGTCCGCGTCGACGAGTCCGCCAACGTCGCCCGGCTCACGGTCGTGCGCAGCGACGCAGGCGGCGGCGAAGCCGGCACCGTCGACTTCGCGACCGCCGACGGGTCCGCCGTCGCCGGCCGCAACTACTCCGCGACGAGCGGCACGCTCACGTTCGCGCCCGACGAGCAGACGCAGACGATCAGCGTGCCGATCGGCGATGACGTCGTCACCGGCGAGATCGACTTCAGCGTCACGCTGAGCAGCCCGACGGGCGGCCTCGTGCTCGGCGAGCCGGCCGCGACGACGGTGACGATCGCCGACGACGACGCTCCCGCCGTCCCGCGCGAGACGCTCTACGGCCTGACCGAGTCGGGCGGCCTCGTGACCTTCGGCTCCGACCGGCCGGGCTCGGCGTCGAGCCCCGTCGCGATCACCGACCTGCAGGACGGCGACACGCTCGTCGGCATCGACGTGCGTCCCGCGACCGGGCAGCTGTTCGCGCTCGGCAGCGGCACGGACGGCAACGGCCGCGTCTACGTGATCGACACGCTGACCGGGACCGCCACGCTCGTGACGTCGACGCCGTTCCCCCTCGACGGCGACGAGTTCGGCTTCGACTTCAATCCCGTGCCCGACCGCATCCGGGTCGTCACCGACGCGGGCCAGAACCTCCGGCTGAACCCGAACGACGGCAACCTCGCGGCGACCGACGGGCCGCTGGGCTTCGTCGCCGGCGACCCGAACGCGGGCGACACGCCGAACGTGACGACGGCCGCCTACACGAACCCGGTGCCGCAGAACCCGGCCCCCGGCGCGACGGGTCGCGGCACGCAGCTGTTCAACCTCGAGGCCGGCAACGACGTGCTGACGCTGCAGGATCCGCCCAACGACGGCGGCCTGCGGACGCGGCGCGCGCTCGGCGTCGCGGTCGGCGACGTCGCCGGCTTCGACATCTCGCCGCGGCGCAACACCGCGTACGCGTCGATCACCCCGTCCGGCGCGGATCGGCCGACGCTGTACGAGATCGACATCGACGACAGCGAGGCCGTCGCCGCGGCGCCGATCGGCGCAGTCGGCGAGACCGCCGATCCGGTCGTCGACATCGCGGTCGCGCAGGACCTGTTCACGTTCGCGGCGGTCACCGCCACGGCTCCGCAGCAGGTCTTCCAGTTTCGTCAGGACCGCCCGCAGGACAGGATCGGCGAGCGGCCGGTCGTCGGCCTGGCCGACGGCGAGGCGATCATCGGGATCGACACGCAGTTTCGCCCGACGAGCGAGCTGACCGCCCTGACCGACCAGGGACGCGTGTACGCGCTGGACCCGTCGACCGGGACGGCGACGAACCCGCGGCAGCTGAGCGGCCCGCTCGACGGAACGTCGTTCGGGTTCGACTTCAACCCGACGGTCGACCGCGTGCGGATCGTCTCCGACGCGCGGCAGAACCTGCGCGTCGACCCGATCGACGGAGCGGTCGCCAACGTCGACGGGACGCTGACCTACGCGCCCGGCGATCCCAACGCGGCGGACACGCCGGGGATCGTCGCCGCCGGGTACACGAACGCGCGGGCCGGGGCGACGAGCACCCTGCTCTACGTCGTCGACCAGGCCAACAACCGCCTGGCGACCCAGAACCCGCCCAACGACGGCACGCTGAACACCGTCGGCGGGACGCTGCTGGCCGGCGGGATCACGCCGACGGCGGGGCTGGACGTCGTGCCCGGGCTGAACACCCAGTTCGCGGCGCTGCAGCCGGCGGGGGCGGCGGCCTCCGGGCTGTACGCCGTCAACGGGGCGTCGTTCAACCCCGTCGGTGGTCCAGACCAGCGCGGCCAAGCCGTGCGCGTCGGCGACTTCGGCGCCGTCGTCGCGGCGCTCGCGTTCCTGCCGCAGGATCGCGTCGGGCTGGCCAGCGCCGAGGTCGGCGTGAGCGAGACGGCCGGCAGCGTGCGGCTGGCGATCGTGCGCAGCAACGCCGGCGACGCGGCGACGCGGGCCAGCGTGACCGTCGCGACCGCCGACGGGACGGCGACCGCCGGCGTCGACTACGGCGCGCTCGACCCGACCGTCGTGACGTTCGAGCCCGGCGAGTCGGTCAAGCACGTGACGGTGCCGATCGCGAGCGACAGCCCGACGTCAGGCGACCGCGCGTTCAGCGTTGCGCTGTCGGCGCCGTCGGACGTCTCGCTCGGCTCGCCGCGCACGACGACGGTGACGATCCTCGACGAGGGCGCGGTCGTCGAGGTTCCCGTCGCGGTGCCGGTCCCCGTCGGGGTGCCGATCCCCGTGCCGCTTCCGTTCGGCGTGCTCGTGCCGCAGCCCGTGCCGGGCCCGTCCGAGTCCGACGGGCGCCCGCCCGTGGCGCTCGTCGTCGCGCGCGACCTGACGCTGCGGACGCTGCGCTCGCGCGGCGTGGCGACGCGCTTCAGCTGCTCGAAGGCCTGCGAGATCCGCGTCTCGCTGCGCTTCGGCAGCAGGACGGTCGGGACGCGGACGGTGCGCCTGTCGCGCGCCGACCGCGGCACGTTCCGCCTGCGGCTCACCGCGCAGGGCAAGCGCGTGCTCGGCAGCACGAGGGCTCGCCGGCTCGTCCTCGTCAGCCAGGTGACCGACCCGCAGGGCAACCGCGTGACGGACCGCAGCGCCTTCCGCGCGACGGTGCCGCGCCGCTAGGCCCGACCGGCTTCCGCGACGCCTACCGGCGCTTCGTCAGCGGCGGCTGACCGTCATCGCTCCCGCGCGGGTCCCGGCGACGGTGCCCGCGGGGAACGGAGCGCGTGCCGGACCAGACGGTCAGCGTCTACGATCGCCGCCGGATGACGTCGCCGCCACGCGCTCCGCGCAGCACGTACCTCATCTTCGGCAGCCCGCAGATCGGGGAGGCCGAGATCGCCGAGGTCGTCGACTCGCTGCGCTCCGGCTGGGTCGGCACGGGACCGAAGGTCGCGCGCTTCGAGCAGATGCTCGAGGACTACGTCGGCGTGCCGCACGTGCGCGCGCTCGGCTCGTGCTCGATGGCGCTCATGCTCGCGCTGCGGGTGCTCGGCATCGGCCCGGGCGACGAGGTGATCGTGCCGGCGATGACGTTCGTCGCGACCGTCAACGCGGTCGAGCACACGGGGGCGCGCGCGGTGCTCGTCGACTGCGAGCCGGGCACCGGGCTGCTCGACCTCGACGCCGCCGGGGCGGCGATCACGCCGCGCACGGCCGCCCTCGTCGCAGTCCACCTCAGCGGCCGGCCGATCGACATGGACCGGCTCAACGCGATCCGCGACCGCCACGGCATCGCGATCGTCGAGGACGCCGCCCACGCGCTCGGCGCGCGATGGCGCGGCCGGCCGATCGGCGGCCACGGCAACATCACCGCGTTCTCGTTCTACGTCACGAAGAACATCACGACGATCGAGGGCGGGGCGCTCGCGACGACCGACGCGGCGGTCGCCGAGCGCGTCGAGCGCCTGGCCATGCACGGGCTGAGCGCCGGCGCCTGGGAGCGCTTCTCGGACGCCGGCCACCGTCACTACGACGTCGTGGAGCCCGGCTTCAAGTGCAACATGACCGACGTGCAGGCGGCCCTCGGCCTGCATCAGCTGCCGATGCTCGACGCGTGGATCGATCGCCGCGCCGAGCTGTGGCAGGGCTACGACGAGCGGCTCGCCGACCTGCCCCTGCGCACGCCCCTTGCACCCGCGACCGGCACGCGCCACGCGCGGCACCTCTACACCGTCGAGCTCGCCGACGACGCGCCGTGCTCGCGCGACGAGCTGCTGCGCGCGCTGCACGAGTCTCGCGTCGGCGCCGGCGTGCACTACCGCGGCGTGCATCTGCATCCCTACTACCGCGATCGCTACGGGCTCGCGCCCGAGCGCTTCCCGGTCGCGACCTCGATCTCGCAGCGGACGCTCAGCCTTCCGCTCGGCTCGCAGCTCGGCGACGGCGACCTCGACGACGTCGCCGCGGCGCTGCGCCGGGCCCTCGCCGGTTGAGCCGCCGCTCGCACCGCCCGGACATGCCGCCCACGCCGCTCATCATCAACCTCGCGCCGACCGGCATGGTGCCGACGAAGGCCGACACCCCACACGTGCCGACCTGCGCCGCCGAGGTCGCCGAGGACGTCGCGGCCTGCCGCGAGCTCGGCGTCGCGATCGTCCATCTGCACGCGCGCGATGGCGACGGCCGCCCCAGCCACCGCGCCGACGACGTCGCCCCGCTCGTCGCGGCGGTCCGCGACGTCGATCCCGAGCTGATCGTCTGCGTGACCTGCAGCGGCCGCCTCGTGTCATCCGTCGACGACCGCGCCGAGGCGCTCGAGCTCGACGGCGCGCTGCGTCCCGAGATGGCATCGCTGACGCTCGGCTCCAACAACTTCGCCTCCGCCCCGTCGATCAACCCGCCCGACGTCATCCGCGAGCTCGCGTCGAGGATGCGCGAGCGCGGCATCAAGCCCGAGCTCGAGGCCTTCGAGCCGGGCATGGTGGCCTTCGGCCGCCGGCTCGTGGACGAGGGGCTGCTGGACGAGCCCTGCTACGTCAACGTCCTGCTCGGCAACCTCGGCACGGCGCCGCTGCAACCCCATGCGCTCGCCTTCCGGGCCGAGATCCCCGACCGCTGGACGTGGGCGCTCGCCGGGCTCGGCCGCTTCCAGCTCGACGCGAGCGCGCTGGCGATCGCGCTCGGCGGCCACGTCCGGATCGGCCTCGAGGACAACATCTGGTTCGATCGGGCGCGCACCGTGCCGGCGACGAACGCCGCGCTCGTGCGCCGCATCCACGAGCTCGCCGAGCTGCTCGAGCGGCCGGTCGCGACCCCGGCGCAGGCACGCGCGCAGCTCGGCCTCGTCACGGATCGCCGCTGAGCACCTCGAGCTCGGTCCGCGCGGCGCAGCCGAACCAGCGCACGTGCTCGTGGACGACGTCGAGCTCGAGCACGTGCCGGCCCGGCGCGGCAGGCGCGACGAGGCGGGCGATCACGCGCGTGGCGCGACCCGGAAGCACCGTCTCGGTGAACAGCGCCCGGTCCTCGGGGGCGCTGACGGCGCCGGTCGCCGGGTCCAGCCAGCGCCAGCCGAGGCGGATCCAGGGCGGCTGATCGCCGGGCGTCCACCACTCGTCGCCGAGGTTCTCGACGACGACCTCGAGCTCGCGCACGCGCCCCGCGACGAGCCGCCCGAGCGGCTCGTCGATCCGCAGGCGCGCGGCGTAGGCTCCGGCCAGCACCGCGCGCGAGCGCGTCAGGCGAGCGAGGTCGTCGCCCGCGACGACCGCCGGCACGGGGTGCCGCGAGCGCGCCGGCACCCGCGCGCGAGCCCTCTGCAGCGCATTCGCGCCGGGCGGCGACGCCACGGGTCGCAGCACGCGCGCGATCAGCGCCGCGTCGTCGGCCGGCACCGGCGCGAGCTCGACGTCGTGCTCCTCGGGAACGTAGAGATCGTTGACCGGCAGGTCGCCGGCCATCAGGTCGGGCTGCAGCGCGCCCATCCGCGCGCGCTTGGCGCGCCGCGTCGCGACGTCGCGCAGCAGCGCGTCCGCGTGGTAGATCGCCTCGGGACGGAACTGGCGCTCGCCGAGCACCTCGAGCGCCCCGTGCCCGTGGTCGGGAAACGACCAGATCCCCGGCACGTTGCGGATCAGCCGCACCTGATGGTCAGGCAGCCACGGGCGCGTGGCGACGTACGTGCCGGCGTCCGGATAGAGCCAGCGGCGGCGCAGGGCGATGTTCGTCGGGAAGCGCTCGGCGATCAGCGCGGGCAGCGCCGCGAGCAGGTCGGCGGAGGGCACCTCGTCGTCGTCCAGGCGCAGGATCCAGTCGCCGCGACAGCGGTGCAGCATCCAGCCGAGCGCGGTGATGATCGACGAGCAGTCGACGAGGTGGCACTGGTCGACGACGTCCGCGCAGGCCTCGATCGTCGCGTGATCGCCGGCCGCGTCGACGACGAGCACGATCTCGTCGACGGCGTCGCGGCACAGGCGCAGCAGCGCCCGCGTCCGCTCGGGCGGCCCCGGGGACATGACGCACAGCGACAGCGCCTGCGCCATCAGTGCGGCTCGATCGCCTCGCGCACGACGCGCGCGGGCACGCCCTGGACGTGCGTCGCCGCCGGAACGTCGCGCGTCACGAGCGCGCCCGCACCGACGAGCGCGCCGCGCCCGACCGACCGTCCGTCGAGCACGACCGCCGCCATCCCGACGTAGGCCTGCTCACCGACGGTCGCCTTGCCCGCGACGTTGGCGCCGGGCGACAGCGTGACGTAGTCGCCGATCTGCGTGTGATGGCCGACGAGCACGCCGCGATTGACGATCACGTGGGCGCCGATCGTCGTCTGCGCGCCGACGACGGCGCCGGCGCCGGCCAGCGTGCCGGGACCGAGCCGCGCGCTCGGCGCGATCGTCGCGGCCGGATGCACGAGCGTGGCGAAGCGCATGCCGAGCGCGGCGGCGTGCTCGACGAAGCCGCGTCGCTGCGTCGTTCCGATCGAGCAGACCGCGAGGTGATCGCCGGCCATCGCGGCGAGCTCGTCGACCCAGACGACCGGATGGCCGTGCAGCGGCCGCGCGCAGCGCGCCCGGTCCCGGTTCTCGGCGAAGGCGGCGACCGCGAAGCCGTCGCAGGCGGCGACGAGGTCGGCGACCTCCGCCGCGAAGGCGTGGGTCCCGAGGATGACGAGCTGCTGCATGCGTTTGATCGGCCGTCGCGCTCGCGAGGTCAGTCCAGCGGCCGGTCGCCGACCCAGTAGCGCGGGCCGGGACCGAGGCTCGAGGCCCGATCGCCGGGGTTGGCCAGCTTGCAGCGCTCGAGCGACAGGCAGCCGCAGCCGATGCATTCCGTCAGCCCGCTCTTGAGTCGCTCGAGCTCGGCGATTCGCGCGTCGATCCGCGTCGTCCAGCGGCGCGACAGGCGCGACCAGTCGCGCTTGTTGGGGGCGCGATCGGGCGGCAGCTTGGCGAGCTCGGCGCCGATCTCCTCGAGCGTCAGGCCGACGCGCTGGGCGAACACGATGAACGCGATCCGCCGCAGCACCGGCCGCGCGTAGCGGCGGTGCCCGGAGCCGGCGCGCTCGGAGCTGATCAGGCCGCGCTCCTCGTAGTAGCGCAGCGCCGAGGACGCCACGCCGCTGCGCCGCGCGACGTCGCCGATCGTCAGCAGGTCGGTCATCCCGACAGCGAATCACATCCCGCCCTTGACTTCAAGCTCGCTTCAACTTGTAGCGTCGGCTGCATCACGTCCACAGGTCCCAGAGGAGACGCGAACATGACGCAGACCCAGACGGCAAGCGAGCAGATCACCGAGCAGGTCGCGGCCTGGCCGGGCATCGAGACGGCACACGGCGAGCGCGGCGAGTACTCGATCCGACTCGGGCGACGGGAGCTCGGCCACCTGCACGGCGACCGCGTCCTGCACCTCGGCTTCCCGAAGGCCGTCTGGCAGGAGCTCTTCGACGCCGGCCGGATCGACTACCACCCCGTCTTCCCCGGCAAGCCCGGCTACGCAGCCCGCCGGATCGAGACGCAGGCGGACGTGCTCGACGTGATCGCGCTGCTGCGCCTGAACTACGACCGCGCCGTCGAGCACCACGGGCTGCCGGCCTGAGCAGCGACGCGGCGCCACGTCACGACTGGCCGCCGGCGATCGGCGGCGCCGGCGCTCACACGGCGTGCAGGGCGCGCCCGGCGCGCTCGTGGTACAGCCGCGCGACGAGCGCCGCCGTGACCTGCGGGTCGAACTGCCGGCCCGCGCAGCGGCGCAGCTCCATGAACGCGTCGGCGTGCGACATGCGCGCACGGTAGGGCCGGTCGCTCGTCATCGCGTGGTAGGCATCGCAGGCGAGGATGATCCGGCTGCCGATCGGGATCGCCGCGCCCGCCAGCCCGTCGGGATAGCCCGAGCCGTCCCACGACTCGTGCTCGTGACGGACGATCCCGGCGACCTGCGCGAAGCCGCCGATCGCCTGCAGGATGCGCTCGCCGATGACCGGGTGCTCAGCCATCACCGTGCGCTCGTCGGGCGTCAGCGGGCCGGGCTTGTTGAGGATCGCGTCGGGGATGCCGACCTTGCCGATGTCGTGCAGCAGCGCGGCCGCGCGCACGTCCTCGACCTGCGTCGGCGAGAGGCCGAGCGAACGCGCGACGGCGACGGCCATCTCGACGACCGACTCGGAGTGCTCGCCGGTATAGCGGTCGCGTTCGAGCAGGGCGATCGCCAACGCCTCGACGGCGTCGCGGCGCTGCAGCGCCGCGCTGACGCCGAGGTCCTCGCCGTCGTCGGCGGCGATCACCGCGCGCCCCCCGCCCGCCGCCTGCGCGTCGGCCAGCGCCCCGCCGGCGATCGCGAACAGCGCGACGGGATCGTCGTCCTCGGGACCGAACAGCGCGACGCCGGCGGACACCGAGATGCCGCCGACCGACTCGATCGCGAGGCCCTGCAACTCCCCCAGCAGGCGCGCGACGCAGGCCCGCGTCGCGGCCTCGCCGGCCTCGCGCAGCATCAGCGCGAAGCGATCGTCGCCCGTGCGCCCGATCAGGTCCTCGGTGCGCGTGCCGGCGCGCAGCGCCTCGACGAGCGCGCCGAGCACGGCATCGCCGGCGGCGAAGCCATGATCGCGATGGATGTCGGCCAGACGATCGATCTGCAGCACGACGAGCGCGCCCTGCAGCCCACGGCGACGCGTGCGTCGCAGCTCCTCGACGAGCTGCTCGCGAAAGGCCTCGATGCGCAGGACCGCGGTCAGCGTGTCGCGCCCGCGGCGCAGCAGCGCCGCCTCCAGGTCGGCGATGCGCCTGCGCGCGGCGTCGAGCTCGCGCGCGAGCTGGTCACGTTCGCGACGAACAGACATCACGGTCTCTCATCGGCAGATCGAGCCGCGTCTTGAAGCCCGTTCCGTCGCGCGCCGACACCGATCGGCGGGACCACGCGCGATCGCCGAACAATCAACCCATAACCATTGTGTCGTCGGGCGATTCCTTGTATCCTCGCGCCCAGAAGAAGAAGGACTTACGCGCCAGCCGGAAGTCGTAGCGCAACCCGGGTGACGCGCAAGAACATCGGGGCCGTCCCTCAGGGGGAGGGCGGGTCCGTGATCGGTACCAACGCGGATTCATTCGCTTCACGACGGAGGAGATCCACTTGCTCGCAAAGTCTCTTGGCGCTGACGTCCAGCTCTACTTCGCGCCGGACGAGAGGGTTCCGCCACCGGGCGCGCCGACGGGCGGGTACGCAACACTCGGCAAGGAAGCGCCGACCGCATGGCCGTCGGGCTTCCTCGGCACAGGCGGCGGCTCGGGCAATGCACGTCCGGTCACCGGCGAGCTGTCCGATCACGCGAAGGAAGCGCTCAAGCGCATGGGCATCGTCTCCTAGCGAGCCTGATGCTGATGGCCGCGGCGGGGCCGGGCGCCGAGCGCCCGGCCCCGTCGTGTGTTGAAGGACGTCGCCGGGCCACGCGGTACAGGCTCGCAGGCCACGGAGGCCAGTCCTGCGGATGAACGTCGTGTGAAGTTTTGGCGCCGTCGGCGTGATCGTCGCGCACGCGGGTAGCGTTGGGTCGATGTCCGCGTCCGGCCATGGCGAGCGGCTCTCCCCAGTCGACGCGTCGTTCCTGCAGCTCGAATCGGCTCACGCGCACATGCACGTCGCGTGGATCGCGATCCTTGCCCCCGCCGACGACGGAGCACGACCGACGATCGAGGCGCTTCGCGCTCGGGTGAGCGCGCGCCTGGCATGGGTGCCGCGCTGTCGCCAGCGCCTGCTGCCATCCCCGCTCGGGCTCGGCGCGCCGTGCTGGGTCGATGACGCGCGGTTCGACGTCGCAGCGCATGTCGTCGCCCTCGCGGAGCCGGCCGACGCGGTCGGCCCCGCGCGCTTCGCGGCGCTGCGCGACGCGCTGCTGTCCGAGCCGCTGGACCGCGAGCGCCCCTTGTGGCAGATCGCGCTGCTGCCGCGACTGGCCGACGGGCGCTGCGCCGTCATCGGCCGCGTGCATCACGCGATGGCCGACGGCGCGGCGGCGCTGCAGGTCGGGCTGCTGACGCTCGACGTCGAAGGCGACGACCGCCCGGCGACGGCGGCACACTGGAGCGCGGCCGCCACGCCTTCCACCTTGCAGCGCGCGCTCGATCCCCTGCGCCGCAGCGCCGAGCTGTGCTCGGATGCGGCACGCGATGTCGCGCGCGCCGTCGCCCACCCGCGCGCCACCGCCGACGGCGCGCTGCGCGACGCCGGACGGCTCGTGCACGCCCTGTCCGAGGATCTGCTGCCACGCGCGCCCGGCTCGGCGCTGAACGGCGACCTCGGCCCACGGCGCACGCTCGTGCAGCACCGCGTCGCGCTCGGCGAGCTGCGCGCGGTCAGCCGCGGCGCCCCCGGCACGCTGCACGACGTCGGCCTGGCCGCGATCGCCGGCGCACTGCGGACGCTCGCGCTCGAGTCCGGACTGCCCGCCGAGCCGCTCAAGGCGATGGTGCCGGTCAACATGCGCCGCGCGCACGACGCCGCGACGCTCGGCAACCGCGTCTCGATGACGTCGATCTGGCTGCCGCTGCAGCTCAGCACGGCGGGCGCGCGCCTCGAGCACGTGCGCCGGCAGACGGCTCGCTTCAAGGCACGCGCTCGCCCGCAGGGCGCGCAGACGCTGATCGCAGGGTTCGGGCTGCTGCCGAGCGCGCTGCGCGGATCGGTCCTGCGCGCCGCCGCGTCGGGCCGCTTCAACCTGACGATCTCGAGCGTCCCCGGACCGCCCGGCACGCTCGTCATGCTCGGCGCGGCGATGCAGGAGATCTACCCCGTGATCCCGATCGCGCCGGGCCAGATGCTCTCGATCGGCACCGTGCCCTACGCCGGCCAGCTGCACGTCGGCCTGTACGCCGACCCCGACGGACCGGCGCAACCGACGCGCCTTGCCGAGCTGATCGACGACGAGGTCCGCGCGCTGCGCCGCGCGAGCGACGGCTGGCGCGCGCCGAGTCCACCGCTTCCCGTCGTGGCGCCCGTCGCCGCGGGTCCCGTCGGAACCTACGAGAACCGAGCGGCCGTGCTCAGCACAGCCAGCCGAGGAGGCCGATCATGACCCCCGCCCCCACCTCCATTGCGTCGGTCCGGCGCCTGTCGGCGCTCGACGGCTCCTTCCTGCGCCTGGAGACCCGGCAGTCGCACATGCACGTCGGCTTCAGCGCGGTGTTCGCGGCGCCCGACGAGGAGCGCCGGCGGCCGACGATCGAGGCGCTGCGCGAACGCGCGGCAGGGCGCGCGCACGAGGTTCCGTGGTGTCGCTGGAAGCTCGACGAGGCCCCGCTCGGGCTGTCCGAGCCACGCTGGATCGACGACGCGGACTTCGATCTCGGCGCGCACTTCGTGGCGCTCACCGACCCGTCGGATCCCGTCAGCGAGCAGTCGTTCGAGGCGCTGCGCTGCGCTGTGCTGTCAACGCCGCTGGATCGCTCGCGACCGCTGTGGCAGGTGTTCCTCGTCCCTCGCCTGCACGACGGCCGCGTCGGGATGGTCGGCAAGATCCATCACGCCCTCGTCGACGGGATCTCCGCCCTGCAGATCGTGCGCCTGTTCGCCGATCAGGTCCCCGACGCGGAGTCCCAGCCTCCGGTGCGCTGGCACCCGCAGGGACGCGCCGGCCCGCTCGGCTGGGCGGTCGACGCGGCCCGAGGCGCCGTCGGCGACGGCGTCGGCGCTCTGCGCGCGGGCTCGGACGCGCTCGCGCACCCGCGCAGCTCGGCGAACGCAGCCGCGCGCGGCGCCAGGCTGCTGGCGACGGCGATCGCCGAGGACATCCTGCCGGCGGCGCCCTCGTCGCAGCTCAACGGACGGATCGGCACGCGGCGCACGCTCGTCGGCTACCACGCACCGCGCGCGCTGCTGCGTGCCGCGCGCGGTCGCGGCGGCACGCTCAACGACGTCGGCATGACCGCCGTCGCAGGCGCGCTGCGCATGCTCGCGCTGCGTGACGGCGAGCCACCCGCCGACCCGCTGAAGACGATGATCCCGGTCAGCCTGCGCCGCCACGGCGACGACGGCGCCGGCAACCAGATCGCGATGGTCTACACCCCGTTGCCCGTCCACCTGGCGACCTGCGGCGAGCGACTGGACTTCGTGCGCGAGCAGACCGCGCGCCTGAAGCACACCGACCGCCCGGAGGCGACCGCGGCGTTCGTGCAGACCGCGGGCGGACTCGTGCCGCCGCCGCTGCGCACGCCGGTCGTGCGCGCGATGGCGGGGCCGCGCCAGTTCAACCTCACCGTCTCGCAGTCGCCGGCGCCGCGCGGGTCGATGTACCTGCTCGGCTGCGAGCTCGACGAGGTCTACTCCGTCGTGCCGATCCCCCAGGGCCATGCGCTGGCGATCGGGATGGTCCGCTACCGCCAGGAGCTCTTCTTCGGCTGCTACGCCGACCCCGACGCGCTGCCGGAGGTGCACGAGCTGCCGGCGCTGCTGGAGGCCGAGCTCGAGGCGCTGGCGGCTGCTGCTGCGGGACGCCGAGCGGCTGGCACAGCGGCTGCGGCGGTCAGCGCGGGGTCGCCGGCGAGGCCACCGCGCGCTACGGATGCGCCGCCCGATCGCGCCGCGAACGGGCGAGCGCCGCTGACGCCCGTCGGCTGACGCGCGGATCGGACGATCGCGCCACCGAGCGGCGTCGCGGTCTCGCCGCGATCACCCGAGCGCGATCGAGCGCGGCAGCGTGAAGGTCTGGAAGGTCTTGCGGTTCGCCACCGTCTTGCGCACCCGCGTCTGCATCCGGTAGACGGCGGCCAGCTCGCCGCGCGGCGCATTGACGGTGATGCGGAAGGTTCCGTCGGCCTTCGGGCGCACCCGCGCGACGACCTCGTTGCGCTGGCAGGACACGCGCCGCGTGACCGTGATGGCGGCCGACGGACTGGCGAGCGGCCTGATCACGCGGCCCGAGAGCGTCACCTTGCCGCCGGCGCTGCGCGTCCCGCTGAGCACCATCCGGCGCTGCAGCTTGAGCTGCAGCGAGCGCTCCTTGCCGAGCACGGCCTCGTAGCGAGCGTGATTCGTCGGCCGCAGCCGGCGAGCGGGC
Source organism: Solirubrobacteraceae bacterium (assembly GCA_030690545.1). GTDB lineage: Bacteria > Actinomycetota > Thermoleophilia > Solirubrobacterales > Solirubrobacteraceae > CADCVQ01. Next base: position 11,838 of record JAUYGN010000004.1, on the reverse strand, counting down.
AGCGGCGCCGTGGCACGGAAGCTGCCGTCGGCCGCGACGGTGGCGCGCGCGACGATCTTGCCGCTGTGCTTGAAGCGGATGCCGACGCGCTGGCCGGCGAGACTCGGGTCGGCGACGCCGAGCAGGCGTACGCGACCGTCGCGCGCCTGCACGTCGGTCAGGACGAGCCGGCGCGTCGTGCACCCGAGGACGAGCGCGCTGGCGGCGGCCTTGCCGGGATCGACGGCCTCCGGACAGTCGCCGGATGCACGGACGGTCGCCTCTCCGACGACGAGATCGACGAGGCTCTGGCCGGCGACGGCGACCTGTATGCGCAGCGCCTGCTGGACGAGCCTGTCGGCGCTGCGCGCCTGGGCGCCGGGCGTCACCCTGACCTGGGCGAGCGTCGCCGGGATCGCGATCGGCGGCAGCGCGTCGAGCACCGTCTGGACGGCGGTCTGCAGCAGCGGCCCGACGACGGCGGTGCCGAAGCTCAGGCCGAGCGGGAGGACGATCTTCGACAGGTCGACGTTCGACGGATCGATGCTGGCGGTGTCGATCAGCGAGAGCGCCTGATCGACCACCTGGCCGACCGGCAGCTGCTGACCGAGCACGGACACGCCGGTGACGCTCGAGCTGCCCTCCAGCCGCGGGGCGCCGTCGCGGCAGCTGGCGCCGGCGTAGGCCATCGCTCCCTGGACGCGGACGAGCTCGGCGAGCGGCAGCTGGCCGTTGGGCAGCAGCGCCTGCAGCGCCGGCCGCAGGTCGATCGAGACGTTCACGAGACCGCCCAGCAGCGTCTGCAGCAGGCCGGTGATCGGGACGGTGACGCTGCCGAGCGCATCGGAGAGCTCGGCGGTCGGCAGCGTGATCGGCAGCTGCGGCAAGGCCAGCACGCGGATGTCGGTCACGCCGCCCGCGGCGAACGCGGTCTCCTGGCCGGCGGGCCCGGCGAGGCTCGTGTTCGCGCTCACGGCGTTGGCCGTCAGCAGCACCGGCAGCGGCGCGTTCAGCCCGGCCGACGCCGTCCGGCAGGCTCCTGCGCCGCGATTGGCGACGACCGGCTCGACCACCACGCTGCCCAGCAGCGTTCCGCGCAGCGCGCTCGCCTCGCAGCCGAAGGTCGCGGCCGACGCGTCGGGAGCGGGCGCCAGCAGGCCGACCGTCACGGCGAGCGTGGCGACCAGCGGGGCTGCGAGAAGTGGACGGAGGAGACGCAACAGCTTGCTCTGGACTCATCATCGTCAGCCGGAGCCGAGACCTTGAGCCGAACGCCGTGCGCAGTCCATCCGTCGGCGCGCCGAGCGCCGTCGACGAGGGGTCTTCGCGAGAACGTCCAAATGGCGGACGAGAACGCGAAGACCCCCGACGGACCGCCGCTCGAGACCGCGCCGTGCGAGCCGGCGCTTGAAGCGCATGCCGAGTGAGTGCAGACTGCTCGTCGTGCTCGATCCGCCCGACGCGACCGCAGGCATCGGCGCGATCGGCCTTGCTCACCCTGGCGGCGGCGACTCGTGATCGGCGCAGACGTATTCGGGGTCGATCCGTGGACGGTGCCCGAGCAGCGGCTGCAGCTCGACCTGCTCGCGCACACGGAGTCCGTCTTCGCGCTCAGCAACGGGCACATCGGCCTGCGCGGCAACCTCGACGAGGGCGAGCCCTCGGGGCACGCGGGCACGTACCTCAACGGGTTCTACGAATCGCGTCCGCTGCCCCACGCCGAAGCGGCCTACGGCGATCCGGAGTCCGGCGAGACGATGCTCAACGTCACGAACGGCAAGGTCCTGCGCCTGCTCGTCGACGACGAGCCGTTCGACCTGCGCTACGGCACCGTCGAGCACCACGAGCGCACGCTGGACCTGCGCGCCGGCGTGCTGCGGCGCGAGGTGCGCTGGCGCTCGCCCGCCGGCCAGGGCGTGATCCTGCGCACGACGCGCCTCGTCTCGTTCGCACAGCGCGCGGTCGCCGCGATCCGCTACGAGGTCGAGCCCTACGACGGCCCGGCGCGGATCGTCGTGCAGTCCGAGCTGATCGCCAACGAGCCCGGTCCGGAGGCCAGCGACGACCCGCGCGCCGCGGCCGCGCTCGTGCGCCCGCTGCAGGCCGAGCAGCACCACCACCGCGAGCTGCGCGCCGGCCTCGTCCACGTCACGCGCGCCTCGCGGCTGCGCGTCAGCGCCGGCATGGACCACGTCATCGAGCGACCGCAGGACGTCGTCACGAGCGCCGAGAGCGAGCCCGATCTCGCGCGCGTCACGCTCGCCACCGAGCTGCGCGAGGGCGAGACGCTGTGCTTCGTGAAGCTGATCGCCTACGGCTGGTCGAGCCAGCGCTCGCTGCCCGCGCTGCGCGACCAGACCGATGCGGCCCTGGCCGCTGCGCTGCGCACCGGCTGGGACGGGCTCGTCGCCTCGCAGCGCTCCTACCTCGACGAGTTCTGGGACCGCGCCGACGTCGAGCTCGACGGCGACCCGGCGCTGCAGCAGGCGCTGCGCTTCGCGCTCTTCTCGGTGCTGCAGTCGGCGGCGCGCGCGGAGGGCCGCGCGATCCCCGCCAAGGGGCTGACCGGAAGCGGCTACGACGGCCACTCGTTCTGGGACATGGAGACCTACACGCTGCCGATGCTGACCTACGTCGCGCCGACCGCGGCGCGCGACGCGCTGCTGTGGCGCCACTCGACGCTCGCTCTCGCGCAGGCGCGCGCAAGCGAGCTGCGCCTCGCCGGCGCGACGTTCCCCTGGCGCACGATCTCGGGCCACGAATGCTCGGGCTACTGGCCCGCGAGCACGGCGGCGTTCCACGTCAACGCGGACATCGCCGACGCGGCGCGGCGCTACCTGTCGGCCACGCACGACGAGACGTTCGGGCGCGGCGCGGCGCTCGAGCTGCTCGTCGAGACCGCGCGGCTGTGGCGCTCGGTCGGCCACCACGACGCGGCCGGCTACTTCCGGATCGACGGCGTCACGGGACCTGACGAGTACTCCGCGCTGGCCGGCAACAACGTCTACACGAACCTCATGGCAGCCCGCAACCTGCGCGCCGCGGCGACGCTCGCCGCGCAGCATCCGCGGCGCGCCGCGCGGCTCGGCGTCGACGAGGAGGAGATCGCCGGCTGGCGCGACGCGGCGGACGCGATCGTGATCCCGTTCGACGACGAGCTGCAGGTGACCCAGCAGTCCGAGCTCTTCACGCGCTTGCGCCAGTGGGACTTCGCGGCCACGCCGGCCGAGCAGTACCCGCTCCTGCTGCACCATCCCTACTACTCGCTGTACTCCAGCCAGGTCGTCAAGCAGGCCGACCTCGTGTTCGCGCTGTATGCCTGCGGCGACGCCTTCAGCGCCGAGCAGAAGGCGCGCGACTTCGAGTACTACGAACGCATCACGGTGCGCGACTCGTCGCTGTCGGCATGCGTGCAGGCGATCGTCGCGGCCGAGGTCGGACATACCGAGCTGGCCTACGAGTACCTCGCCGAGACGGCCTTCATCGACCTGCGCGACCTCGCGTCCAACACGAAGGACGGCGTCCATCTCGCCGCCCTTGCGGGCGCCTGGCTCGTCGCCGTCGCCGGCTTCGGCGGGCTGCGCGACCACGGCGACCGGCTCGAGTTCTCGCCGCGCCTGCCGGCACGACTGACGCGCATGAGCTTCCGGCTGACGTACCGCGGACGACGCCTGTGCGTCACCGTCGGGCGCGCCCGGGCGCGCTACGAGCTGCTCGACGGCGACGCGCTGGAGATCGGCCACGAGGGCGAGACGGTTGCGCTCTCCGCTGCCGAGCACGTCCAGACGCGACCGCTCGCGCCACCGCCGGCGCGCGCGCCGCCGGCGCAGCCGTCCGGGCGCGAGCCGCCGCTCGGGCGTCCGCAGCGGTGAGCGCCGCGCCGCCGGGGGTTCTCCCCACCGCGGGACACCGGCAGGCGTCATGGCGGCGGGGGACGCATGCGACGATCCTGATGGTCGTGTCCACGCTTGCCACCCACGCCTCCCGATGGCGCCGCGACGGCCTCTTCCACGTCGCCGGCCTGCTGACCTCGATCGTCGCGATGGTGCTGTGGACGACCGGCGTGATCGTCAGCCTGACGCTGGCGATCACGTACGTCGGACTCGCCGCCACGCTGTGGACGCTGCTGGCGATGCGCTGGCTGGCGCGCGTCGAGCGCCGCCGGGCGGCGATCGTGCTCGGTGCCCCGATCGAGGAGCGCTACCGGCCGCTGAGCGACGCGCCGCGCTGGTCGGCGCGCCTGCACGCGCTGATCGGCGAGCGCGCGACGTGGCGCGACTTCGCCTGGACGGCGGGCTGGGGCTGGATCGGCTGCGCCTTCTCGACGCTCGCGATCGGCCTCTGGGTCGCGGTGCTCGGGCTGATCGCGATGCCGACCTGGTACTGGGCGGTTCCCGGCGGCGCGAAGCTCGGGATCCTCCAGGTCGACAGCTTCGCGCTCGCGCTCGCGTCCACGGCGGCCGGGCTCGCGTTGGCACCGCTCTGCGGCCTGCTCGTGCGCGCGACCACGCGCGCCGAGCTTGCGATGATGAACGGCGTGCTGCGACCGCGTGACGATGCGGCCGACGCGGAGGCGGACGCCACCGCGGTGCCGGCGCACGAGCCGGCAGCGCCGCCGCTGGCGCCCTCGTTCGAGCTGCACGTCGCGCTGGCGCTGCTGACGGGCCTCGTCATCGCGGTGATCTGGGCGGCAGCCGGCGGCGGCTACTTCTGGCCGGTCTGGGTCTGGTTCGGCCTGGCGATCACGGTCGGCGTGCACCTGATCGCCGTCCGCGCCTGGCACGCGCACCGGGACCCCGTGCGCAGCCTGCGCATCAAGGCCGACGCGTACGCGCTGATCAGCGCGGTCTGCTGGGTCATCTGGGCGCTCTCCGGCGGCGGCTACCTGTGGCCGTTCTGGCCGATGCTCGGGATGGGCACCGCGCTCGCGCTGCGCGCGCTGTGGGTCTACCGCGAACGGCTGCCGTGGCTCCGCGAGCAGGCGCTCGTCGAGCGCGTCGACGTGCTGACGCGCACGCGCCAGGGCGCGCTGAACGTGCAGGCCGCCGAGCTGCGGCGCATCGAGCGCGACCTGCACGACGGGGCGCAGGCGCGGCTCGTCGCGCTGAGCATGCAGCTCGGTCGCGCCGAGGAGCGGCTCGGCGACCAGCCCGATATCGCCGCGCTCGTGCGCGGCGCCCGCGAGGACGCGGGCCTGGCGATCTCCGAGCTGCGCGACCTCGCACGCGGGATCGCGCCCCCGATCCTCGCCGACCGCGGACTCGCCGCGGCGATCGAGGCGCTCGCGCGGCGCTCGACGATCGACATCACGATCGACGCCGATCCGGACCGCCGACCGCTGCCGGTCGTCGAGACGGCCGCCTACTTCGTCGTCGCGGAGGCGCTGACGAACGTCGCCAAGCACGCCGGCGGCGCGAACGCGCACGTCAGCGTGACGCTCGAAGACGACGTCCTCGTGCTCGAGATCGCCGATCATGGTCCCGGCGGCGCCGACCCCGGCGGCGGCGGCCTGACGGGTCTGCGCAGCCGCGTCGAGGCGCTCGACGGCCGGCTCGTCGTGACGAGCCCGCCCGGCGGCGGGACCACGGTCAGGGCGGAGCTGCCATGCGAGCGGTGATCGTCGAGGACCTCGCGCTGCTGCGCGAGGGGATCGTCGCGCTGCTGCGCGAGAACGGGATCGACGTCGTCGCCCAAGCCGAGGACGGTCCGGGCCTGGAGCGGATCGTCGCCGGCCACAAGCCCGACGTCGCGATCGTCGACGTGCGGCTGCCGCCGACCTTCACCGACGAGGGGCTGCGCGCCGCGGTCGAGGCGCGCCGCCGCCATCCCGAGCTCGGCGTGCTCGTCCTCTCGCAGTACGTCGAGCCGGTCTACACGACCGAGCTGCTGGCCTCCGGCGAGGCCGGCGTCGGCTACCTGCTCAAGGAGCGCGTCGGCGAGGTCCGCGCGTTCATCGAGGCCGTGCAGCGCGTCGCCGACGGCGGCACCGCGCTCGATCGCGAGGTCGTCGCCGAGCTGATGCGCGCGCGCCAGGCCGACGGCGATCCCGACGACGCGCTCGCGTCGCTCACGCCGCGCGAGCGCGAGGTGCTCGAGCTGATGGCCGAGGGACGCACGAACGCGGCGGTCGCGCGAGCGCTCGTCGTCACCGGCGGCGCCGTCGAGAAGCACGTGCGCAACATCTTCGCCAAGCTCGACCTGACGGCGAGCGACGACGACCACCGCCGCGTGCTGGCGGTGCTCGCGTACCTGCGCGCCGACGCCGGCTGACGCGATCTGCGCCGCGCCGTCGCCCCGCGGCCGGGCGCGGTCCGTGCCGTTGGTCGGGCGATCGCAGCGTGCATCCGCGCCAGAACCACGCCGGCCCTGCGGTGCGGCGGGGTCATGGCTTATGTTCTGGGCATGTCCACCCTTCCGCCTGACCTGCGCTACACCGAGACGCACGAGTGGGTGCGTGATCGCGAGAAGCTCGTGACCGTCGGGATCACCCAGTTCGCCGCCGACCGGCTGGGCGCCGCCAGCTTCGTCGAGCTGCCCTATCCGGGGGAGCTGCTGAAGGCCGGCGTCGTCTTCTGCAGGATCCGATCGGACAGCTCCTCCGCGGCGCTGCAGATGCCCTTCACCGCCAAGATCATGGAGGTCAACCAGCGGCTCGACGGCTCGGCCGGGCTCGTCAACAGCGATCCCTACGGCGCGGGCTGGATCGTCCGGATGGAGCCCGGCGACCCGGCTGACGTCGATGCCCTGCTCGACGCGACGACCTACGAGGCAGGGCTGGCCACACAGGACGCGTGAGCCGGTTGGGGGGCTAGCCTCACCCCGCCTCGCCTGCCCGCCGTAGCGATTTCGCGGGTCCCGCAGTCAAGAGTGATCGGCGACGATCACCACGACTTCGGGAGCAGGCATGAGACCCACGAACATCGCAGCGCGAGCAGGCCGCTGGAGCGCAGAGCACCGCAGGATCGCGATCGTCGGCTGGATCGCGTTCGTCGTCGCGGCGACGATCGCCGGCGGGATGATCGGGACGAACTCGCTCAGCGACGCCGAGATGGGCAACGGCTCGTCACGTGCAGCGGACCTGGCGGTCGACAAGGCAGGCTTCCGCGAGTCGAGCGGCGAGCAGGTCCTGCTGCAGGCTCCGGCAGGCGCCACGCGCGGCGCGCTCGAACAGGCGGCCGCACAGCTCGCCGCCCGCCTGGACGCCGTCCCGCACGTCGAGCAGGTCGTCTCGCCGTTCGCCGCCGGCGTGACCGGCCAGGTCTCCGAGGACGGGCGCTCGGCGCTGCTGTCGTTTCAGATCGCCGGCGACGACGACGAGGCGGACGACCGCGTCGACGCGACGCTCGCCGCGACCGCGGCCGTCCAGCGAGCGCACCCTGACCTGCGCGTCGAGCAGATCGGCTCGGCATCGATCAGCAAGGCGTTCGACAAGGCGATGCACGACGACTTCAAGCGCGCCGAGACGATCTCGATCCCGCTCACGCTGCTGATCCTGCTCGTCGCCTTCGGCGCGCTCGTCGCCGCGGGCCTGCCGCTGCTGCTCGGCCTGACCGCGGTCGGCGCGACGTTCGGCCTGATCGGGCCGCTCAGCCAGCTCGTGCCGGTCGCCGATCAGATCGGCTCGGTCGTCCTGCTGATCGGGCTCGCCGTCGGCGTCGACTACTCGATGTTCTACGTGCGCCGCGAGATGGAGGAGCGCGACGCCGGCAAGGGGCCGCGCGCAGCGGTCGAGGCGGCCGCCGCAACGTCGGGCCACGCGATCATCGTGTCCGGCTTCATCGTGCTGATCTCGATGGCCGGCATGCTGCTGTCGGGCTCGCAGATCTTCTACTCGTTCGGCGTCGGCACGATGGTGGTCGTCGCGGTCGCGATGGTCGGCTCGCTGACGTTCCTGCCGGCGATGCTCTCCTGGCTGGCGGACAAGGGCTGGACGGAGAAGGGTCGCGTGCCGGTCCTCGGCCGGCTGCGCCACCGCGGCGGCGGACGGTCGCGCGCCTGGGGCTGGATCCTCGATCGCGTGCTCGCGCGACCGAAGATCTCGGCCGGGCTGGCGACGCTCCTGCTGATCGCGATGGCGCTGCCGGCGCTCGGCATGAACACGGTCTCGGCCGGCGTCGAAGGGCTGCCGGCCGACGTCCCGGTGCGCGGGACCTACGAGCGCGTGCAGGCCGCCTTCCCCGGCTCGACCGAGCCCGCCCGCATCGTCGTGCAGGCGGCCGACGTCACCTCGCCGCCGGTGGAGGCGGGGATCGCGGAGCTGCGCGAGCAGGCGATCGCGACCGGACGGATGTCCGAGCCGATCGACGTGCGCGTCAATCCGGACCGGACGCTCGCCGTCGTCGAGATCCCGCTGCGGGGCACCGGCGAGAGCGACGAGGCGCTCGCCTCGCTCGCGGCGCTGCGCGAGCGCGTGATCCCGGCGACGATCGAGCGCGTGCCCGGCACGACGGTCGACGTCACCGGCACGACGGCCGGCAGCAAGGACTTCAACGACACGATGAAGTCCCACCTGCCGATCGTCTTCGGGTTCGTGCTCGGCGCGGCGTTCCTGCTGCTGCTCGTGATGTTCCGCTCGCTCGTCGTGCCGATCGCGGCGATCGCGCTGAACCTGCTGTCGGTCGGCGCGAGCTACGGCCTGCTGACGCTCGTCTTCCAGCACGGCTGGGGCGCATCGCTGCTCGGCTTCGAGGCCGGCGGCATCACGTCATGGCTGCCGCTGTTCCTGTTCGTGATCCTCTTCGGCCTGTCGATGGACTACCACATCTTCATCCTCAGCCGGATCCGTGAGGCGGTGCTCGGCGGCACGCCGACGGAGGTCGCGGTCGCCGAGGGGATCAAGGCGACGGCCGGCGTCGTGACGAGCGCGGCGGCGGTGATGATCACGGTGTTCTCGATCTTCGCCACGCTCGGGGCGATCGAGTTCAAGCAGATGGGCGTCGGCCTGGCGGCCGCGGTCCTGATCGACGCGACGATCGTGCGGGCCCTGCTGCTGCCGGCGACGATGAAGCTGCTCGGCGACTGGAACTGGTACCTGCCGCGCCGGCTGTCGTGGCTGCCGCGTGAGCGGACCGGGCAGGTGGCGGGCGCCACCGCAGGCGGTCAGCGCTGAGCTGCCGCGGTCCCGGCTATCGAGCGCGATGGCCGGGACCGTTCCTCCGCGTGGCAGCTCGTCGCCGGCGCAGCGGACGCCGGCTCGGGCGTCGTGTGCTCGCGCCGCACCGAGCAGGAGATGCCGTGTCGCGTTTCTGTTGACGGACAGCACGTTTCGCGACACACCTCGCGAGGAGCGGCACGTCCGACAGGCTGCGCGATCATGTCGGCCGTGAACGCCCTCTCCGAGTACCTGCGCGAGCAGGCCGCGGCGCACCGCGCGACCGCCGCCGGCAAGCCCGACGACCCGCGCTACGAGCACAGCGCCGCGGCGCTCGAAGCGCTCGCCGACTACGCCGAGGCGGGCGCCGAGCGGGGCATGTTCCAGATGCGCTACCTGCTCGAGCACCACGTCGTCGACGGGCGCTTCGCCTGGCCGAAGGGGCAGTGCGGACGCTCGATCCTGCAGTTCGGCTTCGACCGGCCGGTCCGCGGCGAGGACGAGCTCGACCAGTTCCTGATGGACCTCTGCGACATGGCGAAGTCCGATGCGGCGCGCCACATCGGCACCAACGAGCGCGAGTTCGAGCGCGCCGACGCCGCTGCGATCGCCAAGCGCTTCGGGATCGGCGCCGATCGCGTCCACGCGGCGCTCGACGCGGGCCGTGGCGTCCGCCATCTCTACGTCGTCGGGATTCCCGACTGGCACGAGCTCGACGCCGGCACGAGAGCTCAGCTCGAGGCGATCGACGGCGTGATCGTCGCGCGCGGCACGAAGGAGGCCTACGGCGACGCCCCGCCGCTGCTCGTCAAGAACGTGCCCGCCGCCAGCGAGGACGCCGCGCGCGAGCGGATCGCCGCCCTCATCGGCATCGATGTGGGCGCGCTCGGCGTGGCCGCAGGACCTCGCGTGCTCTGACCTCGGACCCCTCGGACCCGAATCCCGAGGCGCATGGCGCGTTGACCCTCCACACGGAGGGGCAACGCGCGACGACCCGCACCAGCCCGCGCCGAGCCGGCCGTTCCCGCGTGCTATTACTGAGCGCTGTGCCGTACCGGTGCCACCACCCAAGGTCGTGACGCCGGAGCGCCGGCCCGCGCCGACGAACCCGCTGCCGCGCAAGACGCGCGCGATGTGGACCTGCGAGGCTGCGATCACGGCGTTCTTCGCGGTGTTCATCACGCTCAGCGTCTCGGCCGGCGTCGACGTGCTGATGCCCTGGCTGCCGCTCGTCGTGTCAGCGGGCGGGGTGGCCTACGTGCTCGTCGTCCCGCGCATGCGCCACGAGCGCTGGCGCTGGGAGCTGCACGACGAGGAGCTCGACCTGCTCGCGGGCGTCTGGACGGTGACGCGGACGATCGTGCCGATCACGCGCATCCAGCACGTCGCCGTGCAGCGCACCGCCTGGACCGGCGCCTTCGAGCTCGTCCGGCTGCACGTGCACACGGCCGCCGGCGGCACGACGATCCCCGGCCTGGAGCGCGCGCAGGCCGACGACGTCCGCGACCGGATCCTCGCGCAGCTGCGCACGCCCGATGACCTCTGAGGATCCGACCGGCGACGAACGGCCGGCGCCGTCCGAGCGGCGACCCCGCTACCTGCCCCCGACGACGCCGCAGGAGCCGGGCGGCGACCCGCGCCCCGCGACGCCGCGGAGGCGACCCCGCTACCTGCCCCCGACGACGCCGCGGGAGCCGGCTGGCGAGCCGCGCCCCGCAAGCTCGCAGGAGCCCGTCGCCGGCATGCCCCCGGCAAGCCCCGATACGTCGACGACGACCGCCGAGCCGCCGCGGCGCCTGCATCGCTCGGCGATCGCGGTCGAGGCGGTCGGCTCGGGCATCCAGCTGCTGATCGGCGTCGTGCTCGTCGCCGTGCTGCGCGGCAGCGCGCCGGGGCTGACCGTCCTGCTGGCGCTCGCCAGCATCGTCGTCGGCGTCGCGATCGGCTACGCCCGCTGGCTGAAGACGACGTACTGGCTCGACGACAGCGCGCTGCACCACCGCTCGGGCGTCTTCACGCCCGACGACAAGATCGTCCCGCGCGCCCGCGTGCAGTCCGTCGACACCGCGACCGGTGTGGTGCAGCGCCTGTTCGGCGTGCTCGAGCTTCGCGTGCAGGTGGCGGGCGCCTCCGACAGCGACGAGATCGTGCTGCCGGCGGTCACGGCGCAGGAGGCCGCGCGCCTGCGCGAGGCGCTCGGCCAGCCCGCCCCGGCGCCGCCCGACGAGCACGTCACGCTGGGCATGAAGCGGCTGCTGCTCGCGGCGGCGACAGGTCCGCAGATCAGCGTCGCGCTGTCGGCGGTCGCCGGTCTGTACGCGCTGCTCAACAACGCCATCGACGTCGAGCGCGACGGCGAGGGACTGCTCACGCGCCTGGACTCCGCGCAGGAGATCGCGCTCGCCGTCGCGGTGCTGCTCGGCGCCGCATACGTGCTCGCGTTCCTGGCGGCGATCGTCGTCTTCTCGGGCTTCGAGGTCGAGCGCGACGCCGGCGTGCTGCGGATCCGTCGCGGCCTGCTCGCCAAGCGCGCGATCAGCATCCCGCTCGAGCGCGTCGACGGCGTCGTGATCGTCGAGGGCCTCGCGCGCGGGCCGCTCGGCCTCGCGGCGCTGCGCATCGAGAGCGCCGCCCACGGCGGCGAGCAGGCGGCCGGGCGCACGCTGCTGCCGCTCGTGCGCCGCAGCGAGGCGGAGGCGGTGATCGCGCGGCTCGTCCCGTCGCTGACGATCGCCCCCGGCCCGCTGCAGGAGTACGTGCCGATCTTC
>JAUYGN010000148.1 GCA_030690545.1 Solirubrobacteraceae bacterium | reverse complement strand
GGGCGCCGACCCGCCCGAGCCGGGGACACCGCCGTCGACGGCGCCCGACGAGAACGCGCCCGCGCACGCAGCGCCCGCCGCCGGCGAGCAGCAGCCCTCGCCACCGCCGACGGCCTCCGCTGCTGAGCGCGCCGCGTTCGCCGCGGCGTTGGCGGCGCGCCGCGCGCAGCTGCTCGAGGCATTCAAGCGCGGCCTGCTCGCCAACCCCGCCACGGGCGCCGACGAGGACGGCTGCGCGCCCTCCGCCACGGTCAAGGACGCACCGAGCAAGGCACGCGACCGGCCCTCTCGCGATCGTTCCGATCGAGTCCTACCTCAGGCTGCACTTGACGGTAAGGGCCGACGGGCCGGCGGCGACAGCGCGGCCGACGCCTGCCCGGAGGCCAAGGCGCCCAAGTCGAAGCGAACGACAGCTCCCGGGCGCACCCTCCGGCGCGACGGCGCACGCGCCGGCACATTGCGCGACGCCGACGGCGTGCCGACCGCCGCCGACCCGTCGATGTCGCTCGCGCTTCCGGGCGCGGTGCCGGTCGGCGTCCCGAACTTCTTCATCGACAAGTTCCGCATCCCGCCGTTCCTGCTGCCGATCTACCAGGCCGCGGGGATCGAGTACGGCATCCGCTGGGAGATCCTCGCGGCGATCAACGAGATCGAGACCGACTACGGCCGCAACCTCAACGTCTCCTCGGCCGGCGCGCTGGGCTGGATGCAGTTCATGCCCGCGACCTGGAAGCAGTACGGCACCGACGCCAACGGCGACGGGCGCAAGGACCCGTTCAACCCGGTCGACGCGATCTTCTCGGCCGCACGCTACCTGCGCGCCGCCGGGGCCGACACCGATCTGCGCAAGGCGATCTTCGCCTACAACCGGGCCGACTGGTACGTCGAGTCGGTGCTCATGCGGGCGCGCCTGATCGGCGGCCTGCCGAGCGACCTCGTCGGCTCGCTCAACGGCCTCACGCAGGGACATTTCCCGCTGTTCGCAACGGCTCGCTACGCCGACGACCTCGACGGGCGCCGGACCGGCGACGACCCTCCGCGGTCGATCGACATCTTCGCGAGGGCCGGATCGCCGGCGATCGCCGTCCAGGACGGGACGATCACGGCGATCGGCCGCACCAAGCGGCTCGGCGACTACGTCAAGCTGCGCGACGCCTTCGGCAACACGTACACGTACGGGAACCTCAAGAAGGTCGCTCGCGACGTACCCGTGCCCAAGCGCAGGACCCAGACGAAGGCATCGATCGCCAAGGAGCTGGCGCTGCCGCAGCGCGACCCGAGGCCGACGCGGGCCGCGTCGGCCGGCCGGCCGACGAAGCGCAGCGCGATCGCCGCGACGGCCAGGACGAAGCCCGACACGGCGACCGCGGCGATCGCCAAGGAGCGCCTGTTCGCCCACCCGGGACGCCGCAACGCCTATGCCAACGGCGGCGCCCAGCAGATCCTCGAGGCCGAGTCGAGCCTCGGCAGCGCGATCACCCTCAAGTCCTACTTCACAGGTCTGTACGGCCTCGACGCCGACGATGTCGCCCTCGAGCGGATGACCGTCGGGCGCCGCGTCATCGCCGGCACGATCCTCGGCCGGATCGGGACGACGTCGACGCGCATCGCGCCGCATCTGCGCTTCGAGATCCGGCCCGCCGGCCGCGGCGCGCCGCGGATCGACCCGAAGCCGATCCTCGACGGCTGGAAGCTGCTGGAGTCGACGGCGATCTATCGCGCTCGGGGACGCAACGCCCTCGTCGGACGCGACGCCCGGGGCGCCTCGATCGGCCAGATCATGCTCATGAGCAAGGACGCGCTCGCCCACCGCGTGCTCGACAACCCGCGCATCGAGATCTACTCCTGCGGCCGGCGCGACATCGAGGCCGGGCTCGTCGACCGCCGCGTGCTCGCGCTGCTCGAGTTCCTCGCCGCCGGTGGCCTGAAGCCGACGGTCAGCTCGCTGCAATGCGGCCATGGCCACTACACGGCCAGCGGCAACGTCTCGGCGCACTCGTCGGGCAACGCCGTCGACATCGCGAAGGTCAACGGGCTGCCGATCGCCGGCAACCAGGGCGCGGGCTCGATCACCGACCTCACGATCCGCCGCCTGCTGACGCTGCAGGGCACCGCCAAGCCGAGCCAGATCATCAGCCTGATGACCTACGAGGGCACCGACAACACGCTCGCGATGCGCGACCACGCCGACCACATCCACGTCGGCTTCCGGCCCCAGTTCCAGCCCGGCGCGCCCTCCTCCAAGCAGCTCGAGGCGGTCCTCAAGCCGTCGCAGTGGATCAAGCTCATCGACCGGCTGAGCGCGATCGAGAACCCGACCGTCGCCGTGACGCCCTCGAAGTACGCGATCCCGGCACCGGTCACGCGCGGCTCGGCGTCGCAGCGCGGCGAGTAGGCATCCCGCCGCGCAAGCGCGCTCGGCGCGACCCGCTACAGCAGGTCGCGCAGGGCGCGCGCCGACTCGAGGCACTCGAGCTTGGACAGCGAGCGCGACTCGATCTGGCGGATGCGCTCGCGCGAGACGTTGAACCGCCGGCTGACCTCCGTCGCCGAGCAGGGCTCCTCGCCGGCCAGGCCGTAGCGCAGCTCGAGCACGCGCCGCTCGCGCTCGTTGAGCGTCGCGGCGAGCAGCCGCCGCAGCGCCTCAGCGTGCGTGTGCGCCGCGACGCGCGCGAACGCCGACGGCGCGCACTCGTCGGCGATGAACTCGCCCAGCGGCGAGCCGTCGTCGCCGACCGGCTGCTCGAGCGAGACCGGCGTCTGCGCCCACGCGCGCAACGCGATCACCTGGTTGGCGTCGATCCCGCTCAGCTCGGCGATCTGCTGGACCGTCGGCTCGTGGCCGCAGCTGCCCAGCAGCTGGCGTTCGGCGGCGACGACGGCCTTCATCTGCTCGCCGAGGTTCACCGGAATGCGGATCGTGCGCGCCTTGTCGGCGAGCGCGCGGGCGATCGCCTGGCGGATCCACCACGTGGCGTACGTCGAGAAGCGAAAGCCCTTGTGGGGATCGAACTTCTCGACGGCGCGGATCAGCCCGAGCGTGCCCTCCTGGATGAGGTCCAGGAACGGCAGGCCCTGGCCACGGAAGCGCTTGGCGATCGAGACGACGAGGCGCAGGTTCGCCTCGACCATGCGCTCCTTGGCGCGCAGGTCGCCGCGCGCGACGCGGTGGGCGAGCCTGATCTCCTCGTGGGGGCGAAGCAGCGTGATCTCGCGCAAGTCCCGCAGGAAGAGATCGAGCGCATCGTTCGCTCGGTCACCGCCCTGCTGCTCATCGGGCTTGTCGACTCGCATGGACGTCTTCGACGTTAGCACGACCGTTCGTGCAAATCGCTGGCGTCGGCAGCCTGGCGGCAATACGCTGGCCGGATGCCCTCCGAGGCGTCTCTTCCGCTCACCGCGACCGTGCGCCTCCCGCGCGTGCGCGGCCTGCGCGTGCGCGGCCAGATCCTCACGCGCGCGGCCGAGCTGGCCTCGATCGACGGGCTCGACCAGGTGTCGATCGGCCGGCTGGCGACGGCGATGCAGATGAGCAAGAGCGGCCTCTACGCGTACTTCACGTCGAAGGAGGACCTGCAGCTCGCGACGATCGACTGCGCCTGGCGGGTCTTCGAGGAGCACGTCCTGCAGCCGGGCGACGACGCCGTCGAGGCGCTGCTGGAGCGCTGGATCTCCTACTACGAGCGCGAGATCTTCCCCGGGGGCTGCCTGTTCGTGACGGCGGGGATGGAGTTCGCCAATCGCGACGGGCCTGTGCACGACGCGCTCGCGGCGGCGCTCGAGCGCCAGGTGGCGGCGCTCGAGGGCGCGATCGCCCGCGCCGGCGCTGCCGGCGACGACGACGCGGCGTCCCTATCCGCCACCGACGCGGGCCAGGTCGCCTTCGAGCTGCACGCGGTGCTGACCGCGGGCAACCAGCGCTTTCGCATCAGCCGTGACGCGGCCGCGTTCGCCCACGCGCGCGCCGCGATCGAGCGCCTCCTCGCGTGAGCTATCCGTCCAGCCGCCCGCGCAGCTCCGTCCACAGCGCCCCATACGCCCGCCCCGCGCGCCCGCGCGCCGCGAACTGCGCCAGCGCCCGCCGCTGCAGCGCCATCCGCTCGACGTCGCTCGCCGCCGGGATCGCCGCGGCCAGCACGCCGTCGGTCGCCGCGTGCTCCTCGATCACGCGGCGATGCAGCGACCGGCGTCCGTCGCACATCGAGAAGAACGCGAGGATCTGCGGGCGCGGCTTGGGCACGTCGCGCGCCACGAACTCGCGCAGCCGGTCAAACGTGCGCAGCGACAGCGGCGTCGGGATCAGCGGCACGAGCAGCACGTCGGCCGCCGCGAAGATGCTCTCCGACGACAGCGAGATCGCGGGCGGGCAGTCGAGGAAGACGTAGTCGTAGTCCTCGGACAGCGGCTCCAGCACGCGCGACAGCCCACGCGTCGGGCGCTTCGTCGCGTCCAGCGCAAGGTCCATGTTGCGATAGGAGAAGTCGGCTGGCAGCAGGTCCAGGCGCTCGTGATCGGAGCCCTTCAGCAGCGCCGCAGGGTCGCTCTTGCCGCGCACGAGCTTGGACCCGCCCCCGCGCACCTTCGGCTTGATCCGCAGCAGGTAGCTCGCCGCGCCCTGCGGATCGAGATCCCACAGCAGCACGCGCGCGCCCTCGTCGGCGGCGATCCAGGCGAGGTTGACCGCCGCCGACGTCTTGCCGACGCCGCCCTTGATGTTGTAGAGCGCGATGACCTTGGCCACAGGGTCACCCGAAGGTCTGCGCCACGAGCCGGCGCTGCGGCTTGGCGGCGAAGCGCTCGAAGCGCTCGCCGAACTGCGCGCGCGCCTCGTCCTGCTCAGCGCCGAGGCGCTGGACGAGCACGCCCATCGCCATCAGCGCCGCCGCACCGCCCTCGACCGCGACGATGTCGTCGCCCAGCGCGCGCAGCGCGTCGACCTGTACCTCGCGGTCCTGAAAGCGGCCGAGCACGTCCTGCAGCCCCTTCAGCGTCGCGATCATCGGCTTGACGACCTCGGCTGGATACAGCGACGCGAAGAACTCGAGCAGGTAGCGCAGCTCCTTGCCCTTCTTGCGCAGGTCGTGCAGTGCCTCGTGCGGGCTGTCGTCGTCGATCGCCCTCCCCATCCCCACCATCCGCTTGTAGACCTTGCCAATCCGCTCGCCGGCGATCTCCGCGACTGGGCGCGCGGCGTCCGGTCGCTCGTCCTGCGGCGACGCGACCAGGACGTCGAGGAACGCGCTCCAGCCGTCCAGCAGGGCGCGCGTGCGCTCGGAGCTCAGCCCCCGGACCATCGCCTGGCGCTCGACGACGAGGCGCTGCTCGAGCAGCCGGCGCAGTGGCACGACGTCGGCGACCGCGCCCGCCGGCAGCGACGACGCCAAGTCGCCGAACTCCAGCAGCTGGACGTCGAGATCGCGCGTCGGCCCGGTCAGCGCCTGCAGCTCGCGAAAGCCGTCGCGAAAGACGCGCAGCGGCTCGGGCGCGAAGACGCCGCGCAGCTCGCGCTGCAGCGCGCGCGAGCGACGCACCGCGACGCGCAGGTCGTGCAGATACTCGCTGTCGACGTCGGCCAGCGTGCCCGGCAGGTTGGCCTCGACGATCTCCAGCAGCCGCCGCAGGATCGTGACCGCGGCGCGATCGGCGCGCTCGTCGGGCGCGAGCGTCACGCGCAGCTTCGAGGAGACGCCACCGGCCACCCCGCCGGCCGCCTCGACCGCGTCGTGATGGACCGGGCGCGTCGCGGGCTCCAGGCCGAGCTCGCCGGTCAGCAGCAGCACCGTCCGCTCGAAGTCGGCGTCGTAGCCGCGGACCCCGATCACGTTCAGCCGCGGGCGCAGCGCGCGCTTGCCGTCGCCGGAGCGCACCGACGGCTCCTCGGCCTGCAGCCGCACGACGATCTTGCCCTCGTCGTCGAGCACGTTGACCGGCAGCAGCCGGCTGCGCACGCGCGCGACCGGCGCCAGCGCGCGCATCTCGATGATCGGCGCCAGGCGCTCACGCAGCTCGCCGGCCGGCAGGTCGCCTGCCAGCAGGCGGCGCGGCCCGCCGCGCGCGCGGTCGACCGCCGCCCGCTCGTCGTAGGTCGCCGCATCGAGCAGCGCCAGGCGGCTGCCGCTCTCGGCCAGCGCCAGCCCGGCCGCATGCAGCCGGCCGTCGAAGGTGTCCCAGAACGTCCGGTCGACCGCGTGCGCGCGCTGCGTGACGACCGCCACGAGCTCCGCGAGCCGATCCGCCGTCGCCGCAGCGCTGACGCCGTCGGGCAGCAGCAGCTGGGTCCGGTGGACGTCCATACCCGCGCAGTCTGCCAGCGCGGCGGGCCGTCCGCTCGTCAGCGGTTGCCGCGCGTCATCCCGTCCTCGCCACCGGCGAGGCGCTCGGCCTCCTTGCGGCCGGGATGGTCCAGCGGCAGATCATGTGGCGACATCTCGTCGTGCGCCTCGGGCGTGTCGCCGAGCGGCGTCTCGTCGTCGGGGGTCGTCGGCCCGAGCGGCTCGCTCGCGTCCTCGTCGTGCGGGGGTGCGTCGTGGGATTCGTCGCGCTCCATCGGCTGGCTCCTCGGTCGGTGCTTGCGTGCTGACGGGACTACCCGGCCCGACTACTGACATCCCCGCGGTGCGGGTAGCCCCGCGCAACCCGTGCTTCCCACCAGCCCGACAGGCACCTGATGCGCGTCGTCGTCACCGGCGCGACCGGCAACGTCGGCACGAGCCTGCTGCGAGTCCTGAGCGCCGACCCGCAGATCGACGAGATCGTCGGGCTGGCACGGCGCGAGCCGCAGCTCACCTTCAGGCGCACGCGCTGGGTCAGCGCCGACGTCGCGCGCGACGACCTCGTGCCGATCTTCCGCGGCGCCGACGCCGTCGTCCACCTCGCCTGGCTGATCCAGCCCTCGCGCGACCGCGCGACGACGCGCGGCGTCAACGTCGACGGCTCGCGGCGCGTGTTCGAGGCGGCCGCGGCCGCGGAGGTGCCGGCGCTCGTCCACGCCTCCTCCGTCGGCGCCTACTCGCCCGGCCCGAAGGACCGCCGCGTCGACGAGAGCTGGCCGACGGGCGGCATCCAGACGTCGTTCTACTCGCGCGACAAGTCCGCGGTCGAGGCGATCCTCGACGGCGTCGAGCAGGCCCAGCCGCAGATGCGCGTCGTGCGCCTGCGGCCGGGACTGATCTTCAAGGGCGAGGCGGCCTCCGGCATCCGCCGGCTGTTCGCCGGCCCGCTGCTGCCGACGCCGCTGCTGCGCCGCGGCCTGATCCCGATCGTGCCGGCGCTCGACCGCCTGCGCGTCCAGGGCCTGCACTCGTTCGACGTCGCCGAGGCCTACCGGCTGGCGGTCGTGCGCGACGTGCGCGGCGCGTTCAACGTCGCCGCCGAGCCGGTGCTCGATCCGCCCGAGCTCGGCCGCCTGCTCGATGCGCGGCCCGTGCCGGCGTCCGCACGCGTCGTGCGCACGGCCGTCGACGTCGCCTGGAAGCTGCGCCTGCAGCCGACCCCGCCGGGCTGGCTGGACCTCGCGCTCGGCGTTCCGCTGATGGACTGCGCGCGCGCTCGCGACGAGCTCGGCTGGACCGCGCAGCGCAGCGCCGGAGAGGCGCTGCTGGAGCTGATCGACGCGATGCGCCACGGCGAGGGCCTCGAGACCGCGCCGCTGCAACCGGGCGCAGCGGGGCCCGCGCGCATACGCGAGCTCCTCAGCGGGATCGGCGCCCGGTCAGCCGGCTGACGGCGTTCGCACCGGCACGCCCGGCGTGAATGGGCTCGATCGCGCTACGCGAGCGCGCCGGCCGGCAGCACGTAGCGCAGCGGCGTCGAGGACGGCGTCGCGGCGCTGCCTCGCAGCGAGCCGTGCAGCCCGCCCGCGCTCGGAGCGACGACCGCCATCTCCGCGGTGCCGCCGTGGCCGAGGATCCAGGTCACGATCGCGCTGCCGTGGGCGCCTTCGGCGAGGATCGTCGCGCGCTCGATCGTGTGCCCGCCGTGTGCGTCGGGGCGCGACAGGCGAACCACCAGCTCACGGATCGCGTCGTCGTCCACGAGGACGGAGGGTAGTCGACCGCGCTCAGCCGGCCTCGAGCGCGGCACGCGCCGCCGCCACGCGCCGATCGTGCTCGGCGCGCGCCGCACGCACCCACTCGTGCTCGTCGAGCCCTGCGAGCAGCGTTCCGCGACAGAGGGCGAGCGCGGCGGCCGGCTGACCCGCCGCGACGTGCTCGGCGAACGCCTGCAGATCGGTCGTGCAGCGCAGCCCGACGGTCGTGCGCCCGTCGACCACGGCGCCCTCCTGCGGACCGAGCGCGCGGCGCAGCGCCCAGACGGCGCTGCGCAGGTGAGCGCGCGCATCCGACGGCTGCAGTCCCGGCCACAGCAGCGCGGCGATCGGCCCCCGCTCGTGCTCACCGGGGTGCAGCGCCAGCCAGGCGAGCAGGCTCGGCCCTTGCGGGTGCGCCGGCAGCAGGGGCGCGATCCTCGCGTCCGTCTGCACCGCAAGCTCGCCGAGCAGCCGGACGTGAACCACCCGTCCATCGTACGTCGCTCGCCCCCGCGCGGACGTCGTCTCGTCCGCTCGGAGCGCTCGCCCGTCGTCGATGGCACAATGGCCGCCGGTCTCGCTCGCGTGAGGCCGCCGTCCGCGTTCGCGTGTCGCCCTGGGGAGGACGATGAGTGGTCATGACCGTTGCCGCACCTGAGATTCGAGCGCCGCGCGCACAGGTCGCGCTGCCCTGCACGCTGAGCCGGCAGGTCGGCTCGCCGATCGCCGCGCAGACGATCGCCGTCGGCCCGCGCGGGATGCAGGTCCGCAGTCCGCGACCGCTCGTCACCGACGAGACGATCGGCTTCGACCTGCCCGACCTCGAGATGCGCATCAGCGGACGCGCACGCGTCCTCGGCGAGGAGCGCCCGCAGGTCTATGCGCTGCGCTTCGAGAACCTGCCCGGACCGATGACGCGCCGCCTGCACGCGCTCGCGATCAACGCGCGCTGAGCTGACGCGCCGCTCGCGGCGCCGGCGTACATCGCGCGCCCCGCGACGCGATCTCGTGCGGCGCGGACTACGCCCGCGGTGGCGCACATGACGCGACCGCGAACGACATCCGCAGTTGCGTGCCGCCACCGGGTGATGTCGTGATGTCGACGGCATCGGCCTTGTCGGCGATGCACAGCAGGCCGACGCCGAGGCCGGGGCTGTCCAGGCGGGGCCGGTAGCCGCCGCCGTCGTCGGACACCTCGACGAACAGCCGATCGCGCTCCAGCGATGCCTCGAGGCGGACCGGCCCGGGCCGCTCGGCGCCGATGTAGGCGTGCATCACGACGTTCGTGACAGCCTCCGAGACGGCGATCTTGACCGCCGTCAGCAGCGGCTCGCCGATCCCGGCGGCGGTGAGCAGCTGCGCGACCGCGCCACGCAGCTCGGGCACCGCGGCGGGCACGGCGTCCAACGACCGCTGTAGCTGCACGCCCACGCCGAGATTGTGCCTTGCGCGCCCGACGTCGGGTCGTCAGGAGGCGACCGCCTCCCAGCGGGCGAACGCCTCCTCGACGGCGCGCTTGGCGGCGGCATGTCGCTGGGTGGACTCGGCGCTCGCCGCCGCCGTCGCCCAGGCGGCGGGGTCGGCCAGCTCGGCTTCGAGCGCCTTCAGGGCCGCCTCCGCCTGCTCGATGTCGCGCTCGAGCTGGCGGACCTGGCGACGGGCGTTCTTCGAGAGGCCCCCCGCAGCCCCGTTGCCGTTGCGCTTCTTGTCGCTGGCCTTGCCCGCCGCCTGGCCGTCAGCCACCAGCGCTGCGGCCGTCGCGGCGGCGAGCCGCTCGCCGGCGCAGTTGGCGCCCGTCGCTGCCGGCGTGGGCGATGCGGACGTCGCCTTGCCGCGCTGCTTGGACGTCGAGGACGATGCCGTGCTCGATCCCGCGGCATCTCCCGGCGTCGGCGCGCGCTTCTCCTTGGCCGCGCCCTTCGCCGCGCGCGCGGCGATCCGCTTCTCCTCGCGCACGCGCACGTACTCCTGCCAGCCGCCTTCGTAGGAGCGCAGCGTCCCGTCCATCACGGCGACCGTCCGGGTGCCGACGGCTTCGAGCAGCGCACGGTCGTGCGAGACGAGCAGCAGCGCGCCCTCGAAGGAGAGCAGCGCGTCCTCGAGCGCCTCGCGGCTCTCGATGTCGAGGTGGTTCGTCGGCTCATCGAGGATCAGGACGTTGGCCCCCGACGCGACGAGGATCGCCAGCGACAGGCGCCGCCGCTCGCCGCCGCTGAGGCCGTCGAGTGGCTTCTGGCCGTCCTCCCCGCTGAACAGGAAGCGACCGAGCAGCGCGCGCGCCTTCTGCGGCGTCAGCCCGGTGTGGACGGCGGCGGCCTCGGCGACGGTGCGGGCGCGGCCTCCCGGCCCGCGGCCCAGCTCGTCGGCGTGCTGGGAGAGGTGGCCGATCTTCACGTTGTGCCCGGTCGACAGCCGGCCCGCCGCCAGCGGCCGGACGCCGGCGAGCGTGTCGATCAGCGTCGTCTTGCCGGCGCCGTTGGGCCCGACGAGCGAGACGTGCTCACCGCGCTCGAGCCAGATCTCGGCGCCGTCGAGCAGCACGCGCGACGGATCGGCGCCGACCTCGACGCGCCCGCCGACCATCTCGAAGACGACGCGCCCGCTGCGCTCGGGCGCCTTGAACTGGAACTTCAGCCCCTCTCGATCGCGCGGGTCACGCTCGATGCGTTCGATCTTGTCCAGGCGCTTGACGCGCGACTGCGCCTGCTTGGCCTTCGTCGCCTTCGCCCGGAAGCGCTCGACGAAGCGCTCCAGCCGCGCGATCTCGGCCTGCTGCTTGTCGATCGCGCGACCGAGCGCGATCTCGCGCGCGGCGAGCTCCTTGCGCCACTGCGTCCAGGTGCCGGGGAAGAAGCGCGAGCGACCGGCCTCGAGCTCGAGCACCGCCGTGCCGACGGCCTCCAGGAACCAGCGGTCGTGGGCGACGAGCACGATCGCCGCGTCGAGCGTCATCAGCGTCTTCTCGAGCCACTCCAGCGACTCGATGTCGAGGTGGTTGGTCGGCTCGTCGAGCAGCAGCAGGTCGGGGTCGCCGGCCAGCGCGCGCGCCAGCGACGCGCGCGTCAGCTCGCCGCCGGAGAACGTCTTCAGCGAGCGATCGAGGTCGTCCTCGTCGTCGAAGCCGAGGCCGCGGACCATCGCCGTGGCGCGGTCGCGCCACATCCAGCCGCCGGCGTGCTCGAGGCGAGCCTCGGCGCGCGAGTACGCGTCGAAGGCCGCCTCGTCGCCGTCGGCCATCGCCTGCGCGAGACGGCTGAGGTCGTGCTCGACGGCGATCAGGTCCGCGCAGCCGCCGAGGATGTAGTCGCGCAGCGTGAGGTCGCGGTCGCGCGGCGGGCGCTGGTCGTGCAGGCTCACCTTGCAGCCCTTCTGAAACGACAGCTCGCCGCCGTCGACGGACGTCTCTCCGGCGAGCATGCGCAGCAGCGTCGTCTTGCCGGCGCCGTTGCGCCCGGCGATCGTCAGCCGGTCACGGCGCTCGAGCTTGAACGACACGCCCCGCAGCAGCGGCTCGCCGGCCATGTCCTTGCTGAGGTCGGAGGCGATCAGAACGGCCATGCCTGCATGGTAGGTCGCCGCGATCGGCGTGCGCTGGCGCGCGGATCGGTCCGGCCGAGCCGGCCCGCACGAGGGGGTGCCGCGGGAGGAGGGAGCCGAGCCAGCGCGTCGGCCTACGCGTCCGGCCGCTGCTCCTCGTCGGCCTCGGCGAACTCCGCCGGCGACAGGTCGGACTCCGCTTCGGCGGTGAACGCGTCGCGCTCCGGAAAGCCCGCACCGTCGTCATGCGTCGCGTTGCGCACGAGGTCGCGCTCGGCGAGCTCGAAGCCATCGGCCTCTCCGCCGCCCGCCTCGTACACCGGCCGTAGCGCCGGGTCGACGGTCTCAGCCGGATCGGCGCCGCCGACATCCGGCCCGACGCCGCCGATCGCGGCAGCCGCGCGCGCGGCTTCCCACTCCTCGCGCGTCGCGAAGTCGGGATCGTCGTCGTCATCGCGTTCCATTGCTGACCGGCTACCCGATCGCAGCGCGATCCAGCGGCGACCTCAATAAACTGCCGCGTCGTGCTTCGCCGCCTGCCCGCCAGCGCTCTGATCGCCGCCACGGCTCTGCTCGTCGCGGCTGGGCCCGCGCTCGCCCACGACGGCGGCGAGGGCTGGCTGGGCGAGACGAACGACCGCATGATCACGTACGCCGGCTTCGTGCTGATCGCCTTCTTCCCCGCCTTCATCGCCCTCATGTCGCTGATCCAGTGGCGCCTCGAGAAGCGCAAGGACGCGCGCAAGGCGGCCGCCAAGCGCGCCGCGCAGTCCCCCGGCGGCTGGTAGGCCGCGCGCCGGAGCGCTCGCGCACGTAGGCTTGCCTCGTCAGGCAGCACGACCGCAGAGGAGAGCGATGGCGTACTTCGTGACGGGCGCGACCGGCTTCATCGGCCGCCATCTCGTGCAGCTGCTGCTCGAGCGCGAGGGCGACGTCCACGTGCTCGTCCGCGCCAGCTCGCGGGACCGTCTCGACGCCCTGATCGAGCGCTGGGGTGACGGCGCCGCGACCCGTGTCAAGCCGATCGCCGGCGATCTGCGGGCGCCCCGCCTCGGCCTGACCGACGAGCAGATCGCCGCCCTGCGCGGCGAGGTCGAGCACCTCTTCCACCTCGCCGCGATCTACGACATGACCGCGCCCGCCGAGGACAACGAGCGGCTCAACGTCGGCGGCACGCGCAACGCCGTGCAGCTCGCCGGCGCGCTCGCCGCCGGGCACCTGCACCACGTCTCGTCGGTCGCTGCGGCCGGCGATTTCAAGGGCCTCTTTCGGGAGGACATGTTCGACGAGGGACAGGCCCTGCCGTCGGCCTACCACCGCACGAAGTTCGAATCCGAGCAGCTCGTCCGCGAGCAGTCGTCGGTGCCCTGGCGGATATATCGCCCGGCGATCGTCGTCGGGCACTCGCAGACCGGCGAGATGGACAAGGTCGACGGGCCGTACTACTTCTTCAAGGCGATCCAGAAGGCGCGCCACGCGCTGCCCGAGTGGGTTCCGCTCGTCGGGCCCGAGCTCGGCTACACGAACATCGTGCCGGTCGACTTCGTCGCCGCGGCGATCGACCACATCGCGCACGAGCCGGGGCTGAGCTTCCAGGCCTTCCACCTGACCAACCCGAAGAAGATGCGCGTCGGCGAGTCGCTGAACGCGTTCGCCGCCGCGGCCCACGCACCGCGGCTGGCGCTCCGCGTCGACAAGCGCCTGACCGACGCGCTGCCCAAGGGGACGCTGTCGATGCTCATGAAGCTGCCGCAGGTACGTGACATCCGGCGCACGCTGCTGGCCGATCTCGGCATCCCCGAGGAGGTCGTCGAGCACATCGCGCTCGTGCCGCAGTTCGACACGCGCGACACCGAGCGCGCGCTCGCCGGCTCGGGCATCGAGGTTCCCGAGCTCGAGAGCTACGCGGCGAAGCTGTGGGACTACTGGGAGCGCACGCTCGATCCCGAGCTCCGCAAGGACCGCTCGCTCGCGCGGGCGATCAACGGGCGCACGGTGCTGATCACGGGCGCCTCGAGCGGGATCGGCCGCGCGACCGCGCTGAAGGTCGCCGAGGCCGGCGGGACCGCGCTGCTCGTCGCTCGCGGGCTGGACAAGCTCGAGGCGCTGCGCGAGGAGATCGAGGCCTCCGGAGGCACCGCCCACGCCTACAGCGCCGACCTGTCGGACATGGACGCGATCGACGCCGTCGTCGCGCGGATCCTCGACGAGCATCCCGCGGTCGACTTCCTCGTCAACAACGCCGGCCGCTCGATCCGCCGCTCCGTCCGCCTGTCCGAGGATCGCTTCCACGACTTCGAGCGCACGATGGCGCTCAACTACTTCGGCGCGATCAAGATGATCATGGCGCTGCTGCCGCACATGCGCGAGCGCGGCTTCGGCCACGTCGTGAACATCTCGTCGATCGGCGTGCAGACCAACCCGCCGCGCTTCAGCGCCTACGTCGCGTCCAAGAGCGCGCTCGACGCCTGGACGCGCGTCGTCTCCTCGGAGGTGATCGGCGACGGCGTCTCGTTCACGACGATCCACATGCAGCTCGTCCGCACCCCGATGATCGCGCCGACGAAGCTCTACGACCACTTCCCGACGATCTCGCCCGAGCAGGCCGGCGATCTCATCTGCGAGGCGATCTGCTCACGGCCGAAGGAGATCAACACCCGGCTCGGGACCGCCGGCGAGATCCTCCACGCGCTCGCGCCGAAGGTCATGGACCAGATCCTGCACGTCGCCTACAACGTCTTTCCGGACTCGGCCGCCTCGAAGGGCGAGCAAGCCCCGGCGGAGTCCGAGCGCGCCAGCGTCGAGCAGCTCGCGCTGGCGAACGTCATGAAGGGCGTGCACTGGTAGCACCCCGGCCCGGTCGCGCGGTTCGGGACGCCGATCAGCCGATGCCGCACGTCCTGCCTGACGCACGACGCCGGCGGACCGCGTGCTTGCGAAAAGCACGGTCCGCCGGCGCGGTGGCGTCAGGCTGGCAGCGGCGAGCCGCTAGGACGAGATCAGCGGGTCGATCGCCTCCGTCACCTCGTCCACCGTCGACGCCTTGTCGAATCCCTGCGGCGCCGGCGCGACGTCACGCACGAGGCGGACCATCGCCGCGTGGCGACCCTCGATCTGGACGATGCTGCCGGCGGCGGCGAGCACCTCGGTCGACTCGATCATCGGGCCCGCGCCGTTGTAGGCGCTGACGCCGGTGTCCTCGAGCGTGTTGGCGAGCTTGAAGTACGCCGCGCGGCTGGCGAACGCACCGCCGAAGTCGAACGTCGGCTTCTCGACGGGCGTGCCGCCGAGATCGTTGATCGTCGCCGTGAGCGCGTCGATGTGCTCCTTCTCGTCGTCGCGCAGCTTCCGCGTGAGCCTCCCCTCGTAGTCCGACAGGCCGCTCACCTGCTCGGCGGCCTGCACGTAGAACTCGTTCTCGAGGAACTCGAGCGTGAGCGCGAAGTTGAGGATGTCGACGTCGCCGCTGCCTGACTCGGCAAGCGCCTTGGAGATCAATCCCGTCGCCGAGAGGGTGCCGTATGCGGCACCCGCGGCGAGCGTCGAGCGCATGAGGAACGCCTCACGCGTCATGCCGTGGACCTTGATGGTGGCCAGCTCTGGAGCCACCAGTCGCGATGAAGCCATGTGGAGTCTCGCTTTCGTGATCGTGGTGGTCGGTTAGGCCAGGAACGGCTTGATTGCTTCGCGGACCTGCTCTTCGGTCATCGGCTTGGCGAACGCGCCATCGGGCAGCGCGCCCTCCAGCCCGCCGCTGCCGTCGCCGAAGCCGCGGCCGACGAGGATGTTCAGCGCTGCGGCATGCCGGGCCTCGACCGTGTGGATCGCCAGCGCCGAGGCGAGCACTTCCTTGCTCTTGATGTTGCCGGCCTGGCCGAGGTAGGCGGCCGCGCCGAGGTTCTCGACGGTGGCGGCCGTCTCGAGGGTCGCCATCAGGCCCTTGTCGATCGTCTCCTCGAACTTCGTCTCCGGCGCCTCGACGGGCGTGCCGCCGAGCTGCGTGATCGTGGCCCTGAGCGCGTCGACGTGCTCCTGCTCGCTCTCGCCGAACTTCTGGGCGATCGCCACGACCGCCCGGTCCGTGACGATGCCGGCCGCGATGACCTTCTCGTAGAACTCGGCCTCGAGGAACTCGAGCGTCAGCGCGTAGTTGAGGATCTCCACGTCGGACGCGTTGTCGCTGGCGGAGTCCGACGCACCGGCACCGGAATCGTCGTCGTCGTCATCGTCGCCGCAGGCGGCGAGGGCGACCGAGAAGGCGCCGACGACGCCGACTCCACCTACCATCTTGAAGAAGCGCTTGCGCGAAGACGGATCGTCTGCGAGCTCACGCAGTGCTGAGTCGGTCACGGGAAACGTGCCTCCGAACTCGAAGTTGACATTGCTGGGGCATAGCGCGGCCCGGCGCCCGACAGATCAGGCGCTGGCGCGCAACCGCTCGTCAACGAGCGCTACAGGCGGAAGATCGGCACGAGGCGCTGCTCGTGCTCGGCCTCGATCCGCGCGACGACCTCGATGTGCGGCTCCAGCGGCGTGCCGCGCAGCTTCGTCCCCAGCCCCTCGTCGACCTGGAAGATCCCCGCCGAGTTGGACATCTCGATCTCGACACGCACGGCTTTGTCCTCACCCGCGCCGATCTTGACCTCTTCGATCGCGTACGCCGACAGCGAGTGGATGTTCGTGTGGCCGGCCTCGAACGGGACGCGCGAGCGCCCGCGGGCCATGTCCAGCGCGTCGGCGACGCGCAGGATCGCGCCCTCGATCGTGAACGGCGCGCCCTTGGAGCGGTGCGAGATGATCGCGTGCATCGTCTCGGCGACGACGATCGAGCGGGTTGGCTCGTCGTAGACGTCGGCCAGCAACCGCGGCAGCTTGTCGGCCGTGAGAAACAGGGAGTAGGCCTCGTGGTCGGTGCGATGGATCGACATGCCGACGCAGTGCAGCAGCGCAGCGCCGGCGATCACGACCTCGGCATCGCGCGTCTTCAGGCCGTGGTCGGCGACGATGCTCGGCGTCACGCCGCGCGCGAACAGCAGCCGCGACAGGCGCAGCGCGATGTTCAGCACGATCTGGATGTGCACCCAGGAGTGATCGGACATGTGCAGCCGCTCGGCGTTGACCCCCGCGGCGTGCCACCAGGCCTTGACCTGCAGGTCGCCGTCGACCTCCTCCAGCAGCCGCTCGAGACCCCTGTTCCCGCGCGCGGGCGCGTGCACGCGCGCATCCTGCGGCGCCCCGAGCGCGGGCTCCGGACGATCGCTCACCGGCGCGTCACTCGTCGTCCGCCTGCGAGCCCTCGCTTGCGCGCGCCGCGTGCAGCAGCATCAGCTCGCGCTGCACCGAGCGCGGCGGATCGCCCTGCTCGCGCCGCTCCCACGTGCCGTCGGGCTGCAGGCACCAGGCCCACTGGTCCGTCGCCAGCGAGCGGTCGAGCGTGTCGATCAGGTCGGCGCGCGCGGTCACGTCCTGGACCGGCGTGATCAGCTCGACGCGCGTGTCGAGGTTGCGCGGCATGAGGTCGGCGGAGCCGATCAGCACGCGCGTCTCGTCGCCGCGCTCGAAGCCGTAGACGCGCGAGTGCTCGAGGAAGCGCCCGAGCACGCTCGTCACGGTGATGTTCTCCGAGATGCCTTCGACGCCGGGCCGCAGGCAGCAGATGCCGCGCACGTTGAGCGCCACCGGCACGCCCGCCTGCGACGCGCGGTACAGCGCGCGGATGCAGCGCCGGTCGACGAGCGAGTTCATCTTCATCCGGATCCGGGCCGGCTCGCCGCGCTCGTGGGCGGCGATCGTGCGCTCGATCTCGTCGGTGATCGCCTCGCGCATCCCGTTCGGAGCGATCAAGACCTTGCGGTAGCCGTCGGGCCGGGCCAGGCCGGTGAGGTAGTTGAACATGTCGGCGACGTCTGCGCCGATCTCCTCGTCGCAGGTGAACAGCCCGAAGTCGGTGTACAGGCGGGCCGTCTTGGGGTGGTAGTTGCCCGTGCCGATGTGCACGTAGTGGCGCACCCCGTCGCCCTCGCGCCGCACGACGAGGATGCACTTGGCGTGCGTCTTCAGCCCCGGCTGACCGTAGACGACGTGCACGCCGGCCTCCTCCAGCGCGCGCGCCCAGCCGATGTTCGCGCGCTCGTCGAAGCGCGCCTTGAGCTCGACCATGCAGACGGCCTGCTTGCCGCGCTCGGTCGCGCGGATCAGCGCGGGAAACAGCGGCGAGTCGTCCGACGTGCGGTAGACGGTCTGCTTGATCGCCAGCACGTCGGGATCGGCGACGGCCTGCTCGACGAAGCGCTCGACCGACGTCGCGAAGGAGTCGTAGGGGTGGTGGACGAGGATGTCCCCGCGGCGCATCTGCGCCATCACGTTGGCGTGCTCGGACTCCTTGCCGTGCAGCCGCGGTTGCGTGACCGGCGTCCAGGGCGGGTCGCGCAGCTCGCTGAAGCCGCGCACGCCGTAGACCTGCCAGAGGTCGCCGAGGCCGAGCAGCCCGTCGACGTCATAGACCTGGCGCTCTTCGAGGTCGAGCGCCTCGCGCAGCTGCTCGCGCACGCCGGGGTCGATGTTCACGTCGACCTCGAGGCGCACCGCCTCGCCGAAGCGCCGCCGGCGCAGCTCCGCCTCGACCGCCTGCAGGAGGTCGTCGGCCTCGTCGGAGACCTCGAAGTCGGCGTCGCGCGTGACGCGGAAGAACCCGTGACCGACGATCTCCATCCCCGGGAAGAGCGCCGCGAGGTTGGCGGCGATGACGTCCTCCAGCGCGACGAAGGTGTTCGGCGCGTCGTCGACCTCGACGAAGCGGTCGAGCATCTCGGTCGGCACCTTCACGCGCGCGAACGTCTGCTCGCCGTTGACGTGATCGCGCACGAGCGCCGCGAGCGACAGCGACAGGCTCGAGATGTAGGGGAACGGGCGTCCCTGACCGACGGCGAGCGGCGTCAGCACCGGGAAGATCTGGCGCCGGTAGCGCTCGCCGAGCGCCTTGCGCTGGGACTTGGAGAGGTCTCCGAGCCGCAGGATCCGGATGCCCTGCTCGGCGAGCGCGGGGAACAGCTCGCCCAGGACGCGGTCCTCGAGGCGCTGCTGCTGGCCGAGGACGGCCGCGCGGATCGCGTCGATCGTCTCCGACGGGGTCAGCCCGTCCGGACCGGGATCCGATAGGCCGGCATCGACCTGGTCATGCACGCCGGCGACGCGGATCTGGAAGAACTCGTCGAGGTTCGAGCTCCAGATCGCGGCGAGCTTGACGCGCTCCAGCAGCGCGACGGACGGGTCCTCGACGAGCTGCAGCACGCGATCGTTGAAGTCCAGCCAGGACAGCTCGCGCCCGAAGTACAGCGACTTGTCGTGCAGGTCGAGATCGGTGGGCGGCGGTGGCTCGGGCGGCGGCTCGACCGAGCCGATCGGCTCCTGCAGGGCGACTTCGATGTCCGGTGTTTCCACGCGTCCAGGGTATCCGCGCATCGCCCGCCGGTGGTCACGATCTCGTAAAGATCGTCACGCTCGCGACCGGATGCGCATCGTCGAAGCAGCCGCGCGTCACGCAGCGTCGCCCCGACGTCGATCCAGCCGCCGGCAAGGCGCGTCGGCCAGCGGAGCGGATCTTGTCATCATTGCGCGCCGTGGATTCCGCCGCCCCGGCCATTCTCGTGCGCGACCTGCACAAGTCCTACGGCGACGTGCATGCCGTGCAGGGCGTCGACTTCGACGTCGCGCCCGGCGAGGTCTTCGGCCTGCTCGGCCCCAACGGCGCCGGCAAGACGACGACGGTCGAGATCCTCGAGGGCTACCGCGCGCGCACGAGCGGCATCGTCTCCGTGCTCGGCCACGACCCGGGCGGCCGCCCGCGCGCGCTGCGCGAGCGCGTCGGGATCGTGCTGCAGTCAAGCGGCATCTACCGCCACGCGACGCCGCGCGAGCTCGTCACCCACTGGGCCGGGTTCTACCGCGCCCCGCGCGACGTCGACGAGGTGATCGACCTCGCCGGCCTGCGCGCATCCGAGCACGTGCTCACGCGCAAGCTGTCGGGCGGCCAGGCGCGGCGGCTGGACTTCGCGCTGGCGCTCGTCGGCGACCCGGAGCTCGTCTTCCTCGACGAGCCGACGACCGGCTTCGATCCGGCCGCCCGCCGCACCGCGTGGGACACGATCCGCGCGCTCGCCGACCTCGGCAAGACCGTCCTGCTGACAACCCACTACCTCGACGAGGCGCAGGCGCTCTGCGACCGCGTCGCGATCGTCAAGGACGGGCGCATCCTCGCCGTCGGCGCCCCCGCGCAGCTCGGCGTCGGCGCGTCCTCGCGCTACCGCGTCAGCTGGCGCGACGAGAGCGGCGAGCTCGCCGAGCGCGAGACCGACGACCCGACGGCGCTGCTGCACCAGCTCACGAGCGCGGCGCTCGCGCGCGGGACCGGCCTCGAGGATCTCAGCGTCAGCCGGCCGTCGCTGGAGGACGTCTATCTCGAGCTGACCGCCGAGGCCGCCGAGGAGCCGTCGCGATGAGCAGCGCCGCGCTGACGTGGCGCCAGTACCGCCTCGAGCGCAAGATGTTCTGGCGCAACCCGAGCGCGGCGTTCTTCAACTTCCTGCTGCCGCTGCTGTTCCTCGCCCTGTTCGGCGCGATCTTCTCCGGCAGCCAGTCCGATCTCGACATCATCGTGCCGGGCATCGCGGGGATGAGCATCATGACGACGACGTTCGTCGCGCTCGCGATGAACCTCGTCTTCCTGCGCGAGCAGGGCGTGCTCAAGCGCCTGCGCGGGACGCCGCTGCCCAGCGGCGCGTACCTGGCGAGCCTCGCCGCCCACGCCGTGACGAACACGGCGATCCAGCTGACGATCGTGATCAGCGCCGGGGCGCTGCTGTTCGGGGTCGGGCTGCCGAGCGACTGGCCGATGCTCGTCACGTTCGTCGCCGCCGGGGTCTTCTGCCTCGCCTCGCTCGGCGTCGCGCTGTCGCACGCGATCCCGAACTTCGACTCCGCGCCGGCCTACGTCAACGCGATCTTCCTGCCGGTGATCGTGATCAGCGGCGTCTTCTACGACGCCGAGACCGCGCCGACGTTCCTGCGCGACATCGCGCAGGCGCTGCCGCTGACGCATCTGATCGACGGGCTGTCGGCGGCGATGGTGACGGGCGCGTCGTTCGCCGACCACCTCGACGACCTCGTCGTGCTGCTGATCTGGTGCGCGCTCGGAACCGTGCTCGCGGTGCGCGGCTTCAGCTGGGAGGCGCGGCGCGGCTGAGCCCGTGCGCGACAGCGCGAACCTGCCGCGATGAGTTTCGCCCCCGCCGGCCGTCTGTAGGTGCATATCCGTCGCGGGACGACCAACCCGCCGAGCGAGAGGAGACGCGCACTCATGCAGCAGCGAATCATCCCCAACCTGTGGTTCGACGGCGAGTCCGTCGAGGCGGCCGAGTTCTACACGTCGATCTTCCCGAACTCGCGGATCGTCAGCGTCGCGCACTACTCCGAAGCCGGCCCGGGAACGGCCGGCAGCGTGATGACGGTCGAGTTCGAGCTCGACGGCCAGCGCATCGTCGCGATCAACGGCGGCCCGCAGTTCACCTTCTCCGAGGCGGTATCGCTGCAGATCGACTGCGCCGACGAGGACGAGGTCGACCACTACTGGGAGCGGCTGACCGACGGCGGCGAGGAGGGCCAGTGCGGCTGGCTGAAGGACCGCTACGGCCTCTCCTGGCAGGTCGTCCCGGCCGGGATGGACGAGCTGTTCGCCGGCCCCGACCCACAGCGCGCCGCGCGCGCGATGCAGACGATGTTCGGCATGCGCAAGCTCGACCTCGCCGCGCTGCACAGCGCCGCCGACGGCGTCGCGGCGGCCTGACGCCGCCGGGCGAGCCTCGTCGCCGCGGACAAGAGCCCGATCGCCCTCACCGGGCGAGGACGTCACCCGTCCGGACCGACGTCCTCGCATCCGTCGGCCGGGTAGGCGACCATCACGACCGTACGGGCGCTGCGCGTCGGCGATGCCTCCAGCAACGCGTCCTTCTCGCGCACCAGCGCCGAGAGGTCGAGGCTCGCGCGCCGTGTCGCCGTGACGCCCCACGATCCGCCGTCGAAGCGTCCCGCGTCGACCTTGATCCCGCCCTGCCCAGGCTGCGCGCAAGCTCGTCCTTGTCGGCCGTGGTGTCCGCGTCGATCAGCCAGGCCACCGTCACCCGCGGTTCGCTGGTCACCCGCCGGACGGCCTGCATGTAGTGCCGCAGGTGCAGCCGGTCGTCGTCGAACGACGGCAGCGGCTCGCAGATCCGGACGCCCGGCAGCTCGTCGACGTACTCCACGCCGGCATCGCCGAGCAAGGGAGGCGCGGATGCCACATCCGCGCCTCCCGCGCCCGAGGACGACAGCACGATCGCAGCAACCCCGCCACCGGCGAGTAGCACGCAGGAAATACCGACCAGGAGAAGTGCTCTGCGGGTCAAGGGATGAGCCTTTGGTTACGCACGTCCGTGCGCAGGAGATGCCGTTCGCTTCTGTGAGCACGGGTCCAATCCCTTGAATGATGATCAGCTTCGTTGTGTGCTCCCCTTCGTCCGCGCAATCGTTGTCGCCGGGCTTAGCCCCGGCTCCGGAATACTGCCCGCTAACGATTCCGACCGCATAGATTCCCATCTCTCCTGGGCGACTAGCGTAGGTCGCCGCACCGCTGTCACCTCTGTGGTCGCGACACTTGTCGAACAGCCTCACCCGCATCGACCTGATCCTCCGCGGCCCGCGACTTGGATCGTCCGCGCTGTCGTATCTGACGGGCTCTTGGAACTGCTGGATGCGTCCGCAACGCGTGCCTCCCGTCTTCGCTCCCGTGTAGCAGACGATGCTGTTCTTCTTCAGGAAGCCGGCGGTGCCTTTGACGCGGGCGAAGCGTGGGTGTCCGCTGTCGTGCCTGAGATACACACGCGGGGTCGCTTGGTCCCGGTTGATCTTCAGCAGCACGGCATCGACGGGTCGTTGGCCATCGAAGAGGTTGCGTGACGTAATCCCGTTGAAGCGGCGGATGAAGTCGGTTGAGCCATCGTTGGCATTGAACCTGCGGACCGTATGACTCCAGTTTCGGGCTGCGCACCCTCTACGCGCACCTGGCGACGATCGACGTCCGCCGCGGGCAGTCCGTCGGCGTCGGCCAGCGGATCGGCACGGTCGGCTCGACCGGCCGCTCGACCGGACCGCACCTGCACTTCGAGCTGACGCTGCGAGGCGCGAACATCGACCCGCTCAGCGCGCTCTGAGCAGCGCCGCTGCGCGACTACGAGGCCAAGCCTTCATCCAGCGAAGTGTGTCGCGAAACATGCTCCATACCAGCACGAACGCGACACGGCTACGACCCTCGGGAGACCTGGCCGAGAGGTGTGTCGCAAAACGTGATGCCTGTCAACAGAAACGCGACACGGCACGGACCGTCCGCCCGCTATGTCACGACGAACGCCGGCGGCGGCTCGCCGGCGACGGTGACGGGCACGGCCGGCAGCGGCCCGGCCTCCCACTGCGCCCGCAGCAACCCGAAGACGACGACGTCGAGCGTGCGATCGCCGTGGCGGTGATAGCCGCGCAGGACGCCCTCGCGCTCGAAGCCGATCCGCTCCAGCGCGCGCTGCGAGCGCGCGTGCTCGACGTTCGCGTAGGCGCCCACGCGATCGAAGCCGAGGACCGCGAAGGCGAGGTGGCACATGAGCGCCTTGCACTCGCGATTGGCGCCGGTCCCCCACCACGCGCGCCCGAGCCAGGAGCCGATCACCGCGTGGCGGTCGCGCATCACCGGCTCGCCGAGCCCGCTGATGCCGATCGGCCCGGCCTGCAGGTGCTCGACCACGAGGTCGAAATGCTCGCCGCGCGCGCGCTGCGCCGGCAGCCGCGCGAGGTAGGCGCGCGCCTCGTCCTGCGACGTGTACGGGCCCCACGAGAACCAGCGCGTGACCTCGGGGTCCGAGGCCGCCGCGAACAGCGCCGCGGCGTCCTCCTCGCGCGGGATGCGCACGCGCAGGCTCGGACCGGTGAGGGCGAGATCGTCCACCGCTGCTAACACTACGAGCATGCTCGCCCTGATCTACGACGTGCACGGCAACCTGCTCGCGCTCGACGCCGTGCTCGCCGACGCCACGGCCCGCGGCGCGGACGCCTACCTCGTCGGCGGCGACGTCGCACTCTTCGGCCCGTGGCCCGAGGCCACCGTCGCGCGGCTGCGCGAGCTGCGCCCGGCGACCTGGATCCGCGGCAACGGCGAGCGCTGGACCGCCGACCCCGGCGCCGCGCCCGAGCCGGTCCGTCCCGCGACCGCAGCCGCCCGCGAGGCGCTCGGCGACGCGCTCGTCGCCGAGCTCGACGCGCTGCCCGCCAGCGCCGCGCTCGACGAGCGCACGCGCGCGTGGCACGGCTCGCCGGTCAGCGACGTGCGCTCGTTCACGCCCGAGCCGGGCGACGACGAGGCCGAGCTGCTGGACGGGGTGCGCGAGTCGCAGCTGACCTTCGGCCACACCCACCTGCCGTTTCAGCGCATCTCCACGACCGGCGCGGTCGAGCTCGTCAACCCGGGCAGCGTCGGCATGCCGTTCGACGGCGACCATCGCGCCGCCTACGCGCTGCGCCACGACGACGGCACGATCGAGCATCGCCGGGTCGCCTACGACCATGCTGCCGTCCCGGCGGCGCTGCTCGAGCGCTACGGCGACGCGGCCTGGCTCGCCGGTCCGCTGCACCGCTTCACGCACGCCCGCCTCGAAGGCAGCTGAGCGGCCAGCCCGCGATGACCGAGGGAGACGACCTCGACCCGCTCGTGGCGCGTGCGGTCGCGCTCGCCCGCGAGCTGCTGCACGGCACCGGCGCGCTGCGCGTCAGCGTCGGGCTCGACGGCCCGGCGCCGGCGATCGTCGAGACCGAGCGGCTGCGCGCGATCGTCGTCCGCGACGGCGCCGGCGAGCGCGAGCTGCCCCACGACGCCGCCGGCGACGTCGCGCTGCCCGAGCTGCCGCTCATGCGCCGGCTGCCGCCGTTCGAGGTCAGCGCCGACGACGGCCGGGTCGCCGGCGTGCTCGGCGGCCTGGAGATGCTCGGTCGCGCCGTCCGCGAGATCGCCGCGCTGCTGCCGGCCGCGAGCGTCGTGGCGGCCGACTACGAGACGAACGACCCCGCGCTGCCGCTCGGCATCGCCGGGCGGGCGGGCGAGCCGCTCGTCGTCCTGCTCGGCGAGCAAGAGTTCGCGCTCGACGTCGACGGCGCGTGCTGAGGCCGGCCGGCGACGGCGCTACGCGACCGGCAGCTCCGCCGCCGAGGCGCCGACGACCGCCTTGGAGTCCTCGCCGCGGATCAGCAGCAGCGTCGCGACGATGCCGATCACCGCGAAGCCGGCGCCGGCGAGGAAGGCGATCTGAAAGCCCTCCGTGAGCGCACCGGGCAGCGCCGCCGGCGCGCCCTGCGCGACCGTCATGAGGTCGTTCGTCTTCGAGCTCGCGATCGTGCCGAGGATCGCCAGGCCGAGCGCCCCGCCGATCTGCTGGGAGGTGTTGATCAGGCCCGACGCCAGGCCGGACTCGTCCTGCGAGACGCGGCTGACGGCGGCGATCGTGACGGGCACGAACGCGAAGCCGAGCCCGGCCGCGACGATCAGCATCGGCGCGAGCAGGTCCGCCGCGTAGGAGGCGTCGACGGACACCTGCGCGAACCACACGAGCGACACCGCGACGAACGCGAGGCCCGTGACGAGCACCGGCTTGATGCCCAGCCGCGTGACGAGCACGGAGGCGAAGCCGGCCGACGCGATGATCACGACCGCCAGCGGCAGGTACGACAGCCCGGCCTTCAGCGCGCTGTAGCCGAGCACCTCCTGCATGTAGCGCGAGAGGAAGAAGAACATCGCGAACAGCGCCGCGCCGACGAGCAGGCCGACGACGTTCGCGCCGGTCAGCGTGCGCAGGCGGAAGATGCGAAACGGCATCAGCGGGTCGACGGAGCGCCGCTCGATGAAGACGAAGGCCGTCAGCAGCGCGAACGACACGGCCAGCAGCGTGAGCGTCTGCGTCGACCCCAGCCCCACGTCGATCGTGTCGACGAGCGCGAAGACGAGCAGCGACAGGCCGGCGGTGACCGTGATCGCGCCGAGCGCGTCGAAGTGGCGCAGATCGCTCTCGCGGCGACTCTCGACGAGCAGCCGGGGGGCGAGCAGCGCGGCGACGATCCCGATCGGCACGTTGACCCACAGCACCCACTCCCAGCCGGCGTACTCGGTCAGCACGCCGCCGAGCAGCACGCCGGCGGCGCCGCCGGAGCCCGAGACGGCGCCCCACACGCCGAGCGCCTTGTTGCGCTCCGCGCCCTCGGCGAACATGTTCGTGACCATCGACAGCGCCGACGGGGCGAGCATCGCTGCGCCGAGCCCCTGCGCCGCGCGAGCGACGATGAGCTGGACCTCGCTGGCCGCGAAGCCGCCGAACAGCGACGCGACGGAGAACAGCATGAGCCCCGCCATGAACAGGCGGCGACGACCGAGCAGGTCGGCCATCCGGCCGCCCAGCAGCAGGAAGCCGCCGAACGTCAGCGCGTAGGCGTTCGGGATCCAGGTGAGGTTCTGCTCGGAGAACGACAGGTCCTGGGCGATCGACGGGATCGCGACGTTGACGATCGCGACGTCGAGCACGATCACGAACTGGGTCGTCGCCAGCAGGGCAAGGGCCAGCCACTTGCGGCGCTCGGCGGCCTGAGCGTCGGTCATCGGTGGTACTCCAAGGGTTTGCGCGTTAACATGAAAAGAGGCTCCGCTTCGATCGCGGGGCAGCATACGGAAGGATGGTTCCGCTTGTCAAGCATCGCTCACCGGCCGCTGCGCGCCGACGCCCGCCGCAACCACGAGAAGATCATCGTCGCGGCCTCGGCGGCGCTCGCCGAGAGCGGCCTCGACGTCCAGGTCGAGGACATCGCGCGCCGCGCGGGCGTCGGCATCGGCACCCTCTACCGCCACTTCCCCACGAAGGACGCGCTCGTCGAAGCCCTCGCCGAGCAGCGGTTCGACCGCCTCGCGGACACGGTCGAGGCGGCGCTCGACGAGCCCGGCGACGCCTGGGAGACGTTCGCCGCGACGATCTGGCGCGCCGCCAACGCGATGGCCACGGACATCGCGTGGTGTGAGATCACGGCGGGCCATCCGAGCGCCGTGGAGACCGCCTCGCAAGGCAAGCAGCGACTGACGGCCGTGACCGCGACGCTGATCGCGCGCGCACAGGCCGCGGGCGCCATGCGCGCAGAGGTGACCGTCGAGGACGTCAGCACGATCATGTGCGGCTTCGGCCATGTCGCCGCCGCCCAGCGCGCAGGCGCGCCGTTTGACTGGGAGCGCTACCTGACGATCGCGCTCGACGGCCTGCGCGCACGATGACCTGGTCCCAGCGGCTGCTCGCCGTCGCCTTCACCGCAGCCGGCGCGCTGCACTTCCTGCGGCCCGGTGTCTACGAGGAGATCATGCCCGAGTACCTGCCGGCGCACCGCGAGCTCGTGCTCGCCAGCGGAGCGGCCGAGATCGCCGGCGGGCTCGGCGTCGTCCACCCGCGTACGCGGCGGATCGCGGGCCTCTGGCTTGCCGCGACGATGATCGCCGTCTTCCCGGCCAACGTCCACATGGCGCTGCACCCCGACCGCTACCCGAGCCTCTCGCCCGCGCTGCTCTGGGGCCGGCTGGCGCTGCAGCCGCTGCTCGTCTGGTGGATCCTGCGGGCGACACGCCCGGAGGACGCTTAGGCGAATCTGGCCGAACCTTAACGACGTCCTGAGGCCCCACTTACCCGCGGTTGAGGTCTCGGGTCGACAATGCTCCGCAGGTTCCCGCAGTCGGCTGGAGACCCCTCCCCCATCCAGACCGACACGCCGATGCCCCGGGAACGGGGCGGAGAGCAGGGAAACCGCGGGTCGCGCTCCCGATACCTGACGCGACCGCAGACCGCGAGGGTGGTGGGGCGGCGGACCGATGCCGCCGCCCCGCACCCCGCGCTTCGCCACTCCCCTCCCCCTGGTGGCGTCGCGCGCTCGGCGGGGTCAGCGTTGCGGTGGTCGCTGACATGTCCGCAGCCGCTGACCCCGCCACCGGTCTTCCCGCAGACCTGGATCCACCGACCATCGTCGACGAGACTCGGGCTCGCTTCGGGCCCAACGCCGACGGCCGCGCCCATGGCCAGGCGCGGCCGTCGTTGCGTCGTGGGTGCGGCTCCCAGCCGGGGGGATGTGCCGGAGCCGCGGCTGCTACGCGCTGAGTGCTTCAGTGCGCGCAGGTTCGAGGGCGATGTCGAGCACCTCGTCGATCGTCATGACGGGATGGAACGTCATCGCCTCACGGACGTCCTCGGGCACGTCGTCGAGGTCCCCGCGGTTGCGCTCGGGCAGGATCACGTCGCTCAGGCCCGCGGCGTGCGCGGCCAGCACCTTCTGCTTGAGGCCGCCGATCGGCAGCACGCGCCCCTGCAGCGTCACCTCGCCGGTCATGCCGACCGTGTGACGGACCGGGCGACCGCTGAGCAGCGAGGCCAGCGCCGTCGTCATCGTGACGCCCGCGCTCGGGCCGTCCTTCGGGATCGCGCCCGCCGGCACGTGGACGTGGAACTCGCGCTTGTCGAACGCATCGTCGTCGATCCCGAGGTCGGCCGCGTGGGCGCGCACGTACGTCAGCGCGATCCGCGCGGACTCCTTCATGACGTCGCCGAGCTGGCCGGTCAGCGTCAGTCCGCCCTTGCCCTTCATGGCGTTCGCCTCGACGAACAGCACGTCGCCGCCGACGCCGGTCACCGCAAGGCCGGTCGCCACGCCGGGAACGGCCGTCCGTGCCGCCGCTTCCTGGAAGACCTTCTGGCGTCCGAGCGCGTCGCGCACGGCGTCGAGGTCGACCGCGACCGGCGCCACGTCCGAATCGGAGGCGATCTTCGTCGCCGTCTTGCGCAGCAGCGTCCCGAGCTCGCGCTCGAGCTGGCGCACGCCCGCCTCGCGGGTGTACTCGGCGACAATCAGCGTCAGCGTCTCGTCATCGACGACGACCTCGTCCTCGCGCAGCCCGTTGCGCTCGCGCTGGCGCGGCCACAGGTAGTCGCGCGCGATCGCGGTCTTCTCGGCGACGGTGTAGCCGTCGAAGCGGATCACCTCCATACGGTCCAGCAGCGGGCCCGGGATCGTCTCGGCGACGTTCGCCGTGGCGATGAACAGGACCTGTGACAGGTCGATCTCGATGTCGAGGTAGTGGTCGCGGAAGGCGTGGTTCTGCGCGGGGTCGAGGACCTCCAGCAGCGCCGCCGACGGGTCGCCGCGCCAGTCGGCGCCGACCTTGTCGACCTCGTCGAGCATGATCACCGGGTTCATCGTCCCGGCGTCGCGCAGGGCACGGACGAGCCGTCCCGGCAGGGCGCCGATGTACGTGCGACGGTGGCCGCGGATCTCGGCCTCGTCGCGGACGCCGCCGAGCGACATGCGGACGAACTCGCGTCCGGTCGCGCGGGCGATCGACTCGCCGATCGAGGTCTTGCCGGTGCCGGGGGGACCGATCAGCGTCAGGATGGCCCCGGCCCTCTTGTCGACCTCGACCTGCCGTTCCTGGCGCAGCTTGCGGACGGCGATGTACTCCGTGATGCGGTCCTTGACGTCCTCCAGGCCCGCGTGGTCGGCGTCGAGCACCTCGCGTGCGCGGACCGGATCGAGCACCTCGTCGGAGCGCTCGCTCCACGGCACCGAGACGAGCCAGTCGAGGTACGTGCGGATCATCGAGGCCTCGCCGCTCTGCTCGCCGGTGCGCTCGAGCCGGTCGAGCTCGCGCTCGGCCTGCTCCTTGACCGCGTCGGGCATGCCGGCGTCGGCGATCTTCGTGCGGTACTCGTCGGTGACCGAGCCCTCGTCCTCGCCCAGCTCGCGGCGGATCGACTCCATCTGCTGGCGCAGGAAGTACTCGCGCTGCTGCTTCTGCGCGCCGGACTCGACGTCGTTGCGGATGCGGTTTCGCACCTGCAACTCGGTCAGCCGCTCGCGCTGCAGCTCGACGGCGAGCGCGAGGCGCTCGGTCACGTCGACGGTCTCCAGCAGGCGGACCTTCTGCTCGAAGGTCAGGTCGGGGCTGTAGCCGGCCGTGTCGGCCAGCGGACCGGGGTCGACGACGGAGCGCAGGAACGCGGAGACGCGCTCGTCGGCGCCGCGCTCGGAGAGGATCTCCTCGACGACCGCGCGATACTCGCGCTCGAGCTCGCGCGTACGCCCGTCGACGGGCTTGGTGTCGGGGTGCTCGGTCACCTCGGCGCGCAGCCGGCCGGCCGCGTCGGCCTCGGCCGCGCCGGCGATGATGCCGCGCGCCTCGCTCTCCAGCGAGACGCCGCGCCCACCACCGGGCAGGCGGATCGTGTCGGTGACCTTGGCGATCGTGCCGACCTTCGCGTACTGACCATCGTGCCGGGGCACGAGCAGCACGCGATCCTCGCCGGTCGCGTCGACCGGGAGGTTGATGTCCATCGTCGGGAAGATGACGGTGTCGTCGAGCGGGATGAGCAGAAGCTTGGCCATGTGGTTCGGTTCCTTTCGTTGCGCGCACAACCATACCAATGTGCTTACGAAAGGTGAGCAGCTTACGACCGGGGTTCGACGCGCGGGCGCGACCGCGGCTCTTGGCGGCGCGACGACACGTTCCCCGGCGAGGGAGCCTGACTCGGTGGTTCGTCACCCTCGGGCGACCGCTGTTCCCAGCCGCGCCGCACGGCCGCTACGCGGGCTTGATGCCGACGAGCAGCGCCATCTCGAGCCACTTCCAGTAGCAGTCGACGTCATCGAAGCCGCATTCGCGAAGCCAGCGGAGCTGCGTCTCGACGTCGAGCAGGCGGTCGGAGGGATCCTCATGCTCGAGCGGCTCGTCGATCGCCGCGAAGAACGCGAGGTGCAGGCGGTGCGTCGCCGAGGCCACATGGTCGAAGTTCGCGAACACCCCGCCCGGCTCGAGCAGCTCGAAGACCTCGCCGTACAGCGAGCGCTTGCGCTCGTGCTCGAGATGGTGGACCGCCATCGACGAGACGACGACGTCGAAGGACCCGAGCGCCGGCAGCGGCGCTACGAGGTCGTGCTTGACCAGCTCGGTGCGCTCGTCACCCGCGAAGCGCCTGCGGGCCTCGTCGAGCATGACCTCGGAGAGGTCCAGCCCGACGCCGCGCACGTCGGGACGATCGACCTGGAGCAGGGCGAGCAGGCGACCGTCGCCCGTCCCGAGGTCGAGGATGCGACGGGCGTCGCGCGGCACCTGCTCGGCAAGGACGCCCTCCCCCTCCGCGCGGTGCGGAACCTGGTCTGCCAGCGCAAGGTAGCGATGGGCATGCTCAGCGGTTGTCCATTCCTCGGACGCCATGCTTCCATCGTCTCATGGAGAGATGCGACTCCGGTTCAGACGAGCAGGTCGGCGTAGCCGCGCGCGACGAGCCGTTGCTCTGCGATCCCAAGGACGGCACGCAGCTCTTCGATCCGGTCGCGCTCGACCTCCAGGCCGCCGGGCGAGGCGGCGACAGCCTCCAGCTCGACGAAGTCACCGAGACCTGCGACGCGATCGAGGTGGATGCGCACGTTGCGCCACAGCAGGAGGCGGCGCGCCTTCTCGACGACGCAGCGCACCCCGAGCGCATCGGTGAGCGCTTCGATCAGCGCGAGGTGATCGGCGACCGCGACGATGCGATAGTGGCTCACCTTCGGTCCGGAGAGCTCGGCGCGGGCGTAGGAGATCAGCTCAGCAGGGCGCGGCGGGGCCTCGCGCAGCTTCAGGCGTCCGGTGACGGCATGGAAGTAGGTATCGCGCTGGTGCAGGACCCCGTGGTCCTCGGCGCCCAGGCTCAGCGCGGCTTGCAGCGTCGAGGGCGGATCGGGGTCGAGCGCCTTGACCTCGAGATTGCGCGCCCTGCCCGGCAAGGACGATTCAGTAGCCGAGGCGCGCGAGCCGCTCGCGCTCGGCGCGGCGCTTGGCTTCGCGCTGCTCCTTGCGGTTGCGCTCGCGCTCGCGGCGCTCCTGGTCCTCGTCGTGACCGGTGATGATGCGGATGCTCGTGCGCAGCTTTCCGTCCTGAGCGTGCGAGGCGTACTCCGAACGGCTCGGGCGATCGTCGCGACGCGGGCGACCGCCGGAGCGCTGGGCCCCGGGGCGGCGTCCGCCGCCCTCGCCGCGCGAGGAGCGCTCGGACTCGGGCGGGCGCGGCAGCTGAGCCTTGACCTCGCGCACGGGCGTGGCAGCGAGCCGGACCCACGCGTTGAAGACGGGATCTCCGGGCTTCAGGCCCTCGGCGGACTGCGCGCAGACGGCGGCCCACTTCAGCGGCTGGCCCTTCTCGTCCTGCTTGGGCTTCAGCGCTTCCTTGATGATCTCGGCACCACCGACGCGCTCGATCGCCGCGCTGACGCGGGCGGGCGACGTGGGTGACCGATCGGCGCCGCCATCGGCGAGTACGGGCTCGGGTGCGGGTGCGACAGGCTCGGCGTCTGCAGCGGCGGCGGATTCCGCAATGGCGGGGGACGTCGGCTCGGCAACGGGCGCCTCGGCGACCGGGCTCTCCGCGACCGGAGCCTCGGCAGCGGGCGCCTCGGCAGCGGGCGCCTCGGCGGTCGGTGCCTC
Source organism: Solirubrobacteraceae bacterium (assembly GCA_030690545.1). Lineage (GTDB taxonomy): Bacteria > Actinomycetota > Thermoleophilia > Solirubrobacterales > Solirubrobacteraceae > CADCVQ01. The sequence goes on along the minus strand of JAUYGN010000148.1, from coordinate 42,753 downwards.
GACCGTCGGCTCGGGGACGGCGGCCTCAGACGCGTCCGGTGCCTGCTCGCCGGCGGGCGTCGGCGCCGGAGTGACCGCGGCGGGCCCGCCGCGGCGAAGATCGGTCAGCGCGGAGAAGAACGCCCGGCGGTGGCGCTCGGCGGCCGATGGACGGCGGCGGCGCTTGCGCGTGGGCAGCGTGGCCTTGACGGACGGCAGTGGCTTGGGATCAGCCGCGACGCCGAGGATCTTCGGGCCGACGGCCGGGCGCTCGGAGTCGGGCGTGACGGCGACCGCGGACGGCTCCGCGGCAGCAGCATCCTCGGTCGCCGGCGCTTCTGCGTTCGGCGCGTCTGCGGCGGGCTGCTCGACGGCCGGCCGCGAGTCGGCCGCCGCCTTCGCGGCGGGCACCTCGGCGGAGGGCACGTCGGCGGCAGGCCGGGCAGCGCTGGACTCCTCGGCAACGGGGCTCTGTGGATCTGGGGTCTCCGGACTCTGGCCGTTGACGTACGACGCGGCCTCCGACGGCGATTGGGCGTCCGCTACCTGCGCAGTGTCCCTCTCCCCCGTGGGTTCAGTCCCCGTCTGGCCGTCAATCTCGGCCGTCATCTCGGCTGCCGTCTCGCCGCTCACTACCGTGAGCTTATCGAGGCTTGAACCAAGCCTGCGTCGCGGTCGCTATTTGCTGTCGTCTCACCCGTGCCGTTCGGCCGCGACGGCCCGGCGGCGCGCGTCGTCGCGACCACGCGCACAGTGCTCCGCACCGTGTCAGACTGCCGATCCATGTCAGACCGCTGCGATCGGCCCGCAGGCACCGCCCCGACCGTCCGCGCCCGCTGGCGCGCACTGACGCCGCTGGCCCTCGGCGCCGCTCTCATGGTCGGCGGCGCCACGGATGCCGCCGCGCGGACGATCGTCGGCGGGCCGGGCACGGACATCCTGCGAGCGACCTCTCCGGCCGGAGACACGCTCTACGGCGGCGGCGGCCCCGACCGGCTGCTCGGCGGGCGCGGCAACGACCGCTTCTACGGCGGGCGCTCGGCGAACCGGATCGACGCCCGGGCAGGCAACAACTACATCGAGGGCGGCGCCGGCGGCGACAACATCACCGCCGGCCACGGGCGCAACACGATCTACAGCGGCACCGGACCCGACGTCATCAGGGTCGGCAACGGCAACAACTACATCGATGTCGGCGAAGCCCCCGACAAGGTCAACGCCGGTCACGGCAACAACGTCCTGCACACCGGCAGCGGCGGCGGCGAGTTCCGACTCGGCAACGGCGCCAACAGCGTCTACCACGGCAGCGGGTCGGCGGTCATCGTCCTCGGCCGAGGCGTCAACCGCGTCTACGTGACCCTGAGCACGAGCACCCTCCCGCGCAGCCTCGACTGCGGCGGCAATCCGGGCAGCACGGTGTTCTACGACCCGGGCGCCCCGCAGGGCCAAGCGGCGACCTTGCTGCGCATGTTTCGCGAGCGGCTGCGCAACTGCCCGAACGTCGTCGGGCAGTCCGTCCCGCCGGTCCCCAACGCCGGCGTCCAGCAACTCGTGACCGGCTTCGCTCCCTTCAACCTGCGCGGCTCGCCGCAGGGCAACGACAAGCTGCTGGGCAACCACGGCGGCGGCATGATCACGGCGTTCGACGGCGACAACATCCTCTGGGCCGACCACCAGGCCAGCAGCGGCGGAGCGGTCGCCCGCTCGCGCACGACGCGCATCACCGCCGGCAACGGCAACAACGAGATCTTCGGCGGCCGGGGACTGACGATCATCGACGTCGGCCGCGGCAACAACATGATCCGCGCCGGCGAGGGCGCCAACCGGATCACGACCCGCGGCGGGCGCAACGTCATCCGCCTGCAGGGCAAGCGCTCCAACAGCGTGACGCTGATCGGCGGGCGCGCCTACGTGGAGAGCTTCGCCAACGGACAGCGACCGACCGTGCGCTGCCGCAACGGAGCGCGCGCGACGATCGTCTTCGGCACCCTGTCGCCGATCAGCACCTGCCGCGGCACCCGGGTCCGCGCGAGCACTGCGCTGGGCAAGCGGCTGTCGCTGCAGGGCATCGTGCGCATCAAGGACAGCCCGACGGCGGAGCAGTACCGCGTCGCCCCCGGCCAGGACGGGATCGGCGTGGCCCGACCGCCGTTGCCCCGCTGACGCGCTGACGCGCACGCGCTCGCGCACGTGCGCTAGGCGACCGGGACGTCGGGCGTTGCGGCGATCGCCGCCGCGCTGACCAGCAGGTGGACGTGCGCGAAGCGGTCGGTCAGCGTGTCGCCCGGCCGAAGCGTCAGCGCGAGCGCAAGCAGCTCGCGGATCGCCTCGCCGTGCGCCGCCTGCGGCGTGTCGTCGCCGACGAGACAGGCCAGGCGCGCGAGGTCGATGAACTCCGCGCTGTCGGCCCCGGCGAGCGCCGTCGCGAACGCGGCGTCGGCGAAGTACCCGGCACGGGCCAGCAGCGGGTCGCGCCGGATCCGCCCGTCGCCCACGGCAGGCCCGAGGTCAGCGGTCTCCTCGCGCGCGAGGATCCGCTCGATCTGGCCGCCGGCGACGCTCTGCAGCTGCACCGGCGTCAGCCCCGCCTGCAGCGCGCAGCGCAGCGAGACGATGACCGTCAGCTGCGGCGTTCCGAACGGGATGTCCGTCGCGTAGACGATCTGGCCGGGCGGGATGTGCGAGTAGACGGCGAGCTGGTCAGCGGCGCTGAACCAGGACGTGTCGACGAAGACGTTCGGGTACTCGCGGATGCGCTGCCAGATCCAGGCGAGATCGCAGACCGCGCAGTGCGCCAGGACGAAGCGCGCGTCGGGGAACTCCGTCGCGAACGCGAGCACGTGCGCGCCGAGGGCGGGGATGCCGCGACCGGCGTGGATCAGGATCGGCAGGTGCTCCTCGTCGGCCAGCGCGACGATCTCGCGCACGCCCGGCTCGTCGAGCTCGAAGCCCTCCGCGCGTGGATGCAGCTTGATCCCGCGCGCGCCGGCGGCGACGCAGCGGCGGATCTCGGCGACCGGATCGGCGCGCGGGTCGACGCGGCAGAACGCGACGAGCCGCTCATCGGAGTCCGCCGACGCGGCGAGCACATGGTCGTTGGCGACCGGATAGCCGTCGGGCTCGTGCATCGGAAAGACGACGGCGCGCGAGCCGGCCGGGGCCAGCGTCTGCAACAGCTCGTCGGTCGTGCACGTGAAGCCGTCCGGATCGTTGCTCCCGATGTGCGTGTGCGCGTCGAACAGCGTCACCGGCGGCAGGAGTGCCATGGTCTGATCGGACCAGGGCTGCAGCAGCTCGTCGGCGTACACGGCGGGCAGTCTACGGAGCGCGATTTGCAACATTCGTACCGATCTCCGTGACGCACGCAAGCCGCGGCCCTACACTTGCGCCGGTGAGCTACAGCAACGGAAGCGTCGGACTCTGCTCGTGTGGCCAACTGGCCCTCGCATCCTGTAACCGCTGTGGGCGAACGCTCTGCGAGGAGCACGCGCGCACGCTGCCGCCGGCACCAGCCGGAATCTCCGCGAACGCGCTCGGCCGCTTCGAGCTGGCCGTGCGCATCGCCGACGGACCGCACTGCGAGGGCTGCCGTGCCGAGCTCGGCAACCACGCCCTCGCGCAGGCCAACGATGCCGCGCGCGCGCAGCTGCCCGAGCACTGGCTCGATCGCGCGATCGCGCTGAGCGGCGACCAGACGCGCAGCGACGAGGAGAAGCTGCAGGACGCCGACCTGCCCTCGTCGCTGACGTCCAAGGACGTCGCGAAGGAGTTCCTGCGCCGCATCGAGCGCCAGCCCCAGGAGCGCGTCCCGGTCTCCCCTCCGAGCCTGATGCGCAACCCCGACTACGTCGAGGGCTGGTCGGTCGACTGTCGCCGCACCGAGTACACCGCGGGCGGCGCGGCCGGGCGCTACGCGCTGCCCTGCCTGATCTCGGTCGACGGCGACCTGGTCGGCCCCGCGCTCGAGGAGGGCGACCGCCACGGTCCGACGTGGTGGCTCGTGCTCGAAGAGGACGTCGACATCGCGCGCCTCGTGCGGGGCGTCGCGCAGCTGCTCGTGCTGAGCGCCTTCATGCCGCAGAGCACCCCGCCGGCCTACTGAGAAACGGTCCGGTCGTCGCGCCGCGCCCTACCGGCGCGCTGGCGCGCTCGCTGCCCTCCAGACGAGACCTTCCGGCTCGGCGTTGCCGTGCCGTGCTTCGCGGTAGTCGAGCAGGCGTCCGCGCAGCAGGCGCGCACGATCGTCGCCGGGGCGCGGGGCCGCCTTGATCGGTGCGGGACGACGCTCACCGCGCGGCGCCGAGACCGGTGCCGGCTGGCTGATGTCATAGCCCTGCGCATAGTCGACGCCGTAGTCGCGCAGCAGCGTCAGCGTCCGCTTGTCCTCGACGCCGCCGGCGATCGTCGCGTGGCCGAAGCGGCGCGCGAGCGCGACGATCGCCTGCACGAGATGCTGGTTGGCGACGTTCGTCGGGAGGTCGCGCACGAAGTCGCGATCGATCTTCAGCGCCTGGACCGCAACGCGCTCCAGATAGGCAAAGCTGCCCGAGCCGGTGCCGAAGTCGTCGAGCGCGAGGCCGCAGCCGAGGGTCTGCACCCCGGTCGCGAACCGCTCGGCGGCGACCGCATCGCTCATCAGCGCGGCCTCGGTGACCTCCAGGACGAGATTCGACGCCAGCGCGCCGACGACGCGCAGCTGCCCGGCGACGAAGTCGAGCAGGCCCGGATCCGCCACCGAGGTCGCCGACAGGTTGACGTGCACGAGGCGTCCGAGCGCCGCGCAGCGCACGGCCCGCGAGATGACCCAGCGATCGATCTCGACGATGACCCCCAGCTCGTCGGCGGCGGCGATGAAGGCGCCCGCGGGCACGACCTCGCCGTCACGCGTGATCATCCGCAGGAAGAGCTCCTCGCGGAGGGCACCGCCCGCCAGCGGCAGGATCGGCTGGGAGTAGAGCTCGAGGCGGTCCTCGTCGAGGGCCTCCCGGATGCGGGCGACCCAGGTGATCGCGTCGAGCTTTCCGGCCGCGCGGCGACGCTGCTCGATCCGCTCGGTGGCGTCGCTGAAGACGATCACGACACCGCCGCTCGGCTCCGGCGCGGCGGAGCACACGACCGGTAGGACGCGGCCGTCGCGACGCACGAACGAGTCCTCGACCTCCTGCACCGCGCGGCGCTCCCGGATCGCACCGGCGAGCGGGCCGGCCGTCGTCGCGGTCACGCCGGGGGCGGTGCGATGGCGGTGGACGAGATCCTGCAGGTGGCTGCCGCGCAGCTCGTCCTCCGTCCAGCCGAGCAGTCGCTCGGCGGCGGCGTTCATCAGCGTCAGCCGGCCGTCGCCGTCGAAGGTGACGAGGCCCTCGGCCATCGTCTGCATGATCACGGCGCGCAGCTTGTCGGACTGCCGCTGCGCGGTCACGTCGAGCACGACGAAGCCGATGCCGACAAGCTCGCCGTCCACGTGCACGGGATGGAAGGTGTGCAGCCAGCTGCCGACGCGGTCGGGCGCCGCCGGGCGCGTCCCGACGTACTCGCGGGTACAGACTCCCTTGCCGCTGCGCAGCATCCGCTCGAGGGCCGGCTCGAGCTGCGGCCACAGCTCGGGCAGGACGTCGGCGACGGGCCGTCCGCGATGCTGCTCGACGGCGAGCGCGTTCATCGCGGCGAACACGCGGTTGACGCGCACGAAGCGCAGGTCGAGGTCGATCATCCCGAACCCGAACGACGCGACGCCTGCCAGTGCGTCGATCTGGGCCAGCTCGACGGCGCGGTCGCGGTCGCGGTCGCGTTCGTCAGCGTCAGCGAGCCGCGAGTCGCTCTCGTTGGAGATCACGGGGCCGCGCTGCTCGTCGCGCTTGCAAGGTCGACACCGGAGTCCTTCGGCGCAGCCTCGAACGCCTCGCGATGCGCGGCGGTGGCGACGACGAGCGCCGCATCCCCGCCACGCAGCGCCGAACCGACGAAGCCACCGACCGTGTCGACGAGGAACGCCGCGGTGTCGTAGAACTCGACGAGGTGCTGGTGACCACAGTCCCCGCCGGGAGACGTCAGCGAAGCATGCACGAACCGTGCCCTTCGATTGGAGGTATCACGGACCTATCGGCCGGTGAGCGAGCGGACTTGAGCGCGTTTCGCACGGCCGCGGCGAGGAGCCGGGAACGGGGTCGACGTGCGCTCGCGTCAGCCGTCCGCGAGCGCGACTCAGCATGGAGGATCGCGTCGCCGCGAGTGATCACGAGGACGGGCCGGCGCTTGCCGTCCGTCTCCGCCCACCACACGTCGCGCTGCGGCGGAGCGCGCACCGGGCTCCTCGGCGATCGTCGCGGCGCCTGTCGTGACGACCGGCGCGGGTTCTGCGAGGCTGCGCGCGATGCCGGCACCGTCGCGCCGCCCCTACGCCGCTCGGATGGCTCCGGACGACCGGCGCCGTCAGCTGCTCGATGCGGCGCTTCGGATCATCATCCGCGACGGCTACGGCGCCGTCTCGATCGAGACGATCGCGCGGGAGGTCGACGTCTCGCGGCCGGTCATCTACGGCGTCTTCGACGACCTCGGCGACCTGCTCGGCGCACTGCTCGACCGCCAGGAGAAGCGGGCGCTCGCGCAGCTGGGCGCCGGGCTGCCGGCAACGCCGGGCGACGAGGATCCGCGCGCGTTCGTCGTCGGATTCGTGCGGTCGATGGTCGACGTCGTGACGAAGGACCCCGACACCTGGCACCCGATCCTGCTGCCGCCCGACGGGACGCCGCGCGTCGTGCGGGAGCGGATCGATCGCGACCGCGAGCGCGTCCGCGAGCAGTTCGCGGCGCTGCTGGCGTGGGCGCTCGAGCGCCGCGGCGGGTCCGCGGGCGTCGACCTCGAGCTCGCGTCGCACTCGCTGCTCGTCGTCGTCGAGCAGTGGGGCCGGCTCGTGCTGCGCGACCCCGAGCGCTTCACGGCCGAGCGGCTGGCGGGGTTCGTCGAGCGGCTCCTCGACGGGCTCGCTACTGCCGGCGAGCCACCGCGCGACGGGCGCTGACGTGGTCGTCCCCGCTCCTCGACTTGACAGCGAAAGCTACACAACCGTAGTATTTGTCGTGCGAATCGTCACCAGCCGACCCGACGCGAGGAACCATGCCAATCAGAGCGCGCAACGCCACGCCGGTGCAGGCCCACGAGGACTACGGCTTCTTCGGTCCCGACTCCGTCACCTGGCGCGTCTGGCGCTATCCCACCTCGCTGACCGTCGGCTTCCAGCGCGCCGTCGTGATCGAGGAGCTCGACCCCGCCCTGATCGCGGCGGTCGACGCGTCCGGCGGCGTTCGCTCGCGCCCGCGGACGCGCTATGACCGCACCCTCTGCTACTTCGCACGGGTCGCGTTCGGCGACACCCGCACGACCTCGAAGGCCGCCGACGTGCTCGTCAAGGTCCACTCGAAGGCGATCGGGATCGAGCCGCTGAGCGGCAACCGCTACGACGCCAACGACCCGCACTCGCAGCTCTGGATCCACCTCACCGCGTGGCACTCGATCCTCTACGCCTACGAGCGCTACGGCCCCGGCAAGCTCTCGCCCGAGGACGAAGCGCGCTACTGGGCCGACTGCGTGACCGCCGCCGAACTGCAGACCTGCGACCCGGACGATGTCCCGCGCACGCGCGAGGAAATCCAGGAGTACTTCGAGACGATGCGCCCGCGCCTGTCGGGCTCGGAGGCCGCGCAGTCGATGATGGACTTCCTGCTCGACGGCAAGGTCATGTTCCCGCCGATGCCGCGCCTGCTGACGCCGCTGATGTGGACGATCAACAAGACGATGCGGATCGCGACGATCGCGACGATGCCGCGCTGGATGCGCAAGATGGCGGGCGTACGGCAGTCGCGCGTGACCGACGTGCTGATCCGGCCCGTGATGCGGATCAGCTTCATCCTCGCCCACGCCAACCGGCACGTCGAGCTCGCGATCCTCGGGTTGATGTCGCCGTCGACGCGCACGGTGATGGAGCCGATCTTCCTCGACGTGCCGCCGGAGCGGGCCGAGACGCTGACGCCCGCGCAGGCGCAGGCGCGCTACGGCTACGACAAGCCGTCCGAGGCGCATCTCGAGTGGCGCGAGCGCCAGCAGCAGCGGATCCTCGGCGGCGAGGCCCCGAGCGACGCCGGCCTCGTCGAGTCCGAGAGCCTGCTCGGCGCGATGGCCTCCTGAGCCCCGAACCACGCACGAGGCGCATGACGCGGGGCACGTTCGGTATGCCGTGTAGCCAATACGCACGATGGCGTAGCACGCGTGCTACAGTCGGGCCATCGTGGCTCGCGAAATCACCCAGCGAGAGCTCCGCAACGGCAGCGGCGACATCATGCGCGCCCTCGACCGAGGCGAGGCGTTCGTCGTGACACGCAACGGCGTGCCGGTCGGCGAGCTGGTCCCCCTACGCGCCCATCAGTTCGTCGCCGCGGACGCAGCCGTCGCCGCGTTCGGGGGTGCGCCGGCAATCGATGCCGACCGGTTCCGCGCGGACGTCGACGCGGTGCTCGATCACGACTCCTCGCCCCGTGGCTGACCAGCAGGTCCCACGCGGGATCATCGACACCTCGGTCGTGATCGGCCTCGAGCATGTCGCCGCCGGCGATCTACCAGCCGAGTTGGCAGTGTCTGCGATCACTCTGGCCGAGCTCGCCGCGGGCCCCCACGCGACACCCGACCCACAGGAGCGCGCGCGGCGACAGGACCGGTTGCAGCGCGCAGAGGCGACCTTCGAGCCGCTGCCCGTGGATGCGAACGTGGCCCGCGCGTATGGTCGCATCTACGCTGCCGTCGCCGGCGCCGGGCGCAAGGCACGAGGCGCGCGATCGCTGGATCTTCTGATCGCTGCCACCGCGCTGGCGTCCGACCTGCCGTTGTACACACGCAACCCCAGCGACTTCCGCGGCACCGAGAGCCTCGTCGACATCGTCGACATCGCACCCGCGAACTGAGCGCGGGTGCGATCTGTGATCTCTTGCCTTGCTGCTGGTCGTGGTGCTCGTCGTGGCGCTTGTGGTCGTCGCTTCGAGCCCCGCGACGCGAGCTTTCCTCGGTCAGTCAGTCAGTCAGTCAGTCAGTGGAGACGGCGGGAATCGAACCCGCGTCCGCGATCGCGTGAAGGTGGCGTCTACGAGCGTATCCGGCGCTCTGATCTCGCCCTCGGATCGCCTCGCCGGCGGGGTTTCCGAGGGCCAGCTCCCTGAAATGTCCCCGGGTCGACGGGAGCGGATCTTCCCGGGTGATCCGGCATGTTGATTCCGAGGATCCCAGCGGCCGGCTGGCCGGGCTCAGAACCTCACTCGCCTAGTTTGAGCTAGACAGCGAGGGCGTACTCGTGAGAGTCCGCACGTATGGTTTTGCCAGGTGTTTTACGAGGCCTCCTGGCACCTCGGCTCGCAACCACCGTCACGAAGTCGACCACGTCGAAGCCATGTCGTCCCCGTGTTGGTGCGCGCTCCAGTCTAGCGGGCGACAGGGCGAGCGCCAGCGCACGCTCAGCCCGGAGGTACCGGCTCCGGCACGTCCGGCTCGGGCTCGACGGGCGCCGTCTCGGTCTCCGGCTCGGTCGGCGTCGTCCGCGCGGGCGGCACGGGGACCGGCGCCGGCGGCGGCACCGTCACCGTCGCGGCCGGCGGCGGGACGGTCACCGTGTCGGCAGGGGGCGTCGGGCTCTCGGTCTCGGTGGTGGTCGTCGTCGTGGTCGTCGTCGACGGCTCGCGCGACGACGACGGCGACCCGCCGAACAGCGTCGTGCCGCGATCGCCGCCGGCGGCCGACTTGCCCGCGACGAGCTCGGGCACCGTGATGATCACGGCGCAGACGAGGAAGCCCAGCAGCCCCGTGACGACGGCCATCCTCACGCCATCTCGGTGCCACGGCTTCGAGCTGCCGGATACCTCCCCGTGCTGCGCGATGCGGTCCTCGACGATCTCGGACGGCTGAGGATCCGGCTCGGGCGACTGGGCGTCCAGCGAGCCCGGCGAGCCCGGCGGCTGATCAGCAGCCGACGAGCTGCGTACCACGCCGCGCACCGGAACGGCGCGCGTGACGACGTCGGCTGGGCGCGACAGCATCTCCTTGAGCAGCGCCACGAGGACCGGCATCGTCGCCGCGGCGCCGAGCGTGCCGGGCGCCCAGATCTTCGAGCAGGCGTAGGCGGCGCCCGCCGATGCAGCCGCCGTGATCGCGAGCGTCGCAAGATCGACGCCTGCGCGGGGCGCCGTGTTCGAACTACCGGTCACAATCGTCGCGGCTGCCCGCGAGCGACGTCGAGTATGCGTGAGCAGAGCAGACGCTTAACGTAGTGCGACGCGGTCCGGGGCCGCTTGAGGAACCCTCGACCGGGTCGCGCTCCGAAGAGGCGCCCCGGCGTCTGGGTGGCGCGGCCTCACACCTCGGTGGCCTCGCTCTTTGCGGCTCCAGTTCCGCGTCGCAATGCGAAGGTAATCCAGGCCACCAGCCGAACGCAAGAGCCGATTCGCACAAAGCCCGCAACGTGCGTGAAATATCCTCGGGCGCATGACCGTCGAAGACGTTTCCTGGGACCTATCACCGCTCGTCCACGGCGAGGGCGATGCCGGCGCCGACCGGCTGCTCGACGAGGCCGCCGAGCGCGCGCAGACCTTCGCCACGACGCACGCCGGCCGCGTCGCGGATCTGACGGCGAGCGAGTTCGCCGCCGCCGTCGACGAGCTGATGGAGATCTCCGAGCTCGCCTCGCGCTCGGGGCACTACGCGATGCTGCGCTTCAGCATCGACACGGCCGACGCGCAGATCGGCGCGCTGATGCAGCGCATGCAGGAGAAGAGCACCGCGATCGAGACCCAGCTGCTGTTCTTCGAGCTCGAATGGGCGGCGCTGGAGGACGAGCGCGCCGACGAGCTGCTCGCCGCCGAGGGGATCGATACCGCGCGCCACTTCCTGCGCTCGGCGCGCCGCTACCGCCCCCACCTGCTGTCCGAGCCCGAGGAGAAGATCCTCGCCGAGAAGTCGATCTCCGGCAGCTCGGCGTGGTCGCGGCTGTTCAGCGAGCAGGTCTCCGCGCTGGCCGTGACGCTGCCCGACGAGCCTGAGCCCGTGCCGCTGGACAGCGCGCTCGCGCGGCTGATGTCGCCTGACCGCGGCGTGCGGCGCAGCACCGCCGAGGCCGTCACCGCCGCGCTCGCGCCCGGGCTGCGCACGCGCGCGTTCATCTTCAACACGCTGCTGCACGACAAGGCCGTCGACGACCGCCTGCGCAACTACGACAACTGGCTGGCATCGCGCAACCTCTCCAACGAGGCATCCGACGAGTCCGTCCAGGCGCTGCTGGCGGCGGTCCGCAACCGCTACGAGATCGCGCGGCGCTGGTATCGCCTCAAGGCTCAGCTGCTCGGCATCGACCAGCTCGCCGACTACGACCGGATGGCCGCCGTCACGCAGGACGACGAGCCCGTCGAGTGGGAGGAGGCCAAGGAGCTCGTGCTCGCCTCCTACGCCGACTTCACGCCCGAGCTCGGCGACCCGGCGCGCGCGTTCTTCGACGAGCGCCGGATCGACGCGCCGCCGCGACCGTCCAAGCGCGGCGGCGCCTTCGCGGCCTACACCGTTCCCTCCGAGCACCCGTACCTGATGCTCAACTACACGGCCAAGCGCCGCGACGTGCTCGTCCTCGCACATGAGATGGGCCACGGCCTGCACGCCGAGCTGGCCCGCCCGCGCGGCGTGCTCGAGCAGGGCACGCCGCTGACGCTCGCCGAGACGGCGTCGGTGTTCGGCGAGACGCTCGTCTTCCGCCGCCTGCTCGATCAGGCGGCGACGCCGGAGTCGCGCCTGTCGCTGCTGGCCGAGTCGATCGAGGGCTCAATCGCGACGGTCTTTCGCCAGACGGCGATGAACCGCTTCGAGGAGCTCGTCCACGGCGCCCGTCGCGGCGAGGGCGAGCTGTCCGTCGATCGCTTCAACGACCTCTGGGCGCAGTCGCAGGAGGAGCTGCTCGGCGACAGCGTCGCGCTCAGCGGCGGCTACCGCTCATGGTGGTCCTACGTGCCGCACTTCATCTCGACGCCCGGCTACGTCTACGCCTACGCCTACGGCCAGCTGCTCGCGCTGTCGATCTACAAGCGCTACCTCGACGAGGGCGAGGCGTTCGTGCCCAGCTACCTCGAGCTGCTGCGCGCGGGCGGATCGCGCAGCCCCGAGGAGCTCGGCCGGATCGTCGGGATCGACCTCGCCGACCCGGGCTTCTGGGACAGCGGGCTGGATCTCGTCGAGGCGCAGCTCGAGGAGGCCGAAGCGGCCGCCCGCGACGCGCTCGCCAAGACGTGATCCGCTGCTGACGCCTCACCGCGGCTTCATACGCCTTGTCACAATGGGGCCGATGAGCCAGCGCTGGCCACCGCCCCCGTCGTTTCATCCGCCGCCTCCCGTCCAGGAGCCGCTGGCGGCCGGCTCGGCGGCGCCCGTCTCGGCGACCGCGCCACCACCTGCGCCTACGCCCGTCGTGCCCGCGCCCAAGCAGCGCGACCAGCGCCCATTGTGGCGCCGCGGCCTGTCGCTGCTCGTCGTCGCCGGCCTGCTGGCGCTGAAGTTCGGCAAGCCCCTGCTGCTCCTGCTGCCGAAGGTCAAGCTGCTGACGACGTCGGCGACGATGCTCGTCTCGATCGTCGCCTACAGCTTCATCTGGGGCTGGAAGTTCGCGCTCGGGTTCGTCCTGCTGCTGTTCGTCCACGAGATGGGCCACGTCATCGCGCTGCGTCGCGAGGGCATCGAGGCGAGCGCGCCGATGTTCATCCCGTTCCTCGGCGCGGCCGTGATGGCCAAGTCGCTCGGCAACGACGCGACCGCCGAGGCGCGCGTCGGCCTCGCCGGGCCGATCCTCGGCACGATCGGCTGCTTCGCGCTGCTGCCGATCGCGTTCCTGACCGGCAACGACTTCTGGTATGCGCTGATCTTCACCGGCCTGTTCCTGAACCTGTTCAACCTGATGCCGGTCGTGCCGCTCGACGGCGGGCGCGCGATGGCGGCGCTGTCGCCCTGGATGTGGTTCGTCGGGCTGTTCGCGATGGTCGCGCTGGCGCTCACGTTCCCGAACCCGATCATCATCCTGATCGTGCTGTTCGCCGCCTTCGAGACGTACCGGCGCTGGAAGGCGCGCCGAGCCGGCGGCGAGGCCGTGGCGAGCTTCTACCGCGTCAAGCCGGCGCACCGGCTCGCCGTCCTCGCCGTCTACGTCGGGCTGATCGCCGTCTGCGCGATCGGCATGGGACTCACGTTCGTCGAGCGCGACATCCCCTCCTGATGGCAGAGATCGCGGTGCAGCGCCTGACGAAGCGCTACGGGGAGACGCTCGCGGTCGACGATCTCTCGTTCACCGTCGACGCCGGCCGCGTGACCGGCTTCCTCGGGCCCAACGGCTCGGGCAAGTCGACGACGCTGCGCGCACTGCTCGGGTTGATCCGCCCGACGAGCGGGACCGCGCTCGTGATGGGCCGGCCGTTTCACGAGCTGGAGAAGCCCGTCGAGGCGGTCGGCGCCGCGCTGGATGCGCACGACGTGCACCCCGGCCGCTCCGGCCGCGGGCACCTGCGGACGATCGCGGCGGCGGCCGGGATCCCGAACTCGCGCGTCGACGAGGTGCTCGACATGGTCGAGCTGACGCCTGCGCGCGACCGCCGCGTGAAGGGGTACTCGATGGGCATGCGCCAGCGCCTGGCGCTCGGCGCGGCGCTGCTCGGCGACCCGAAGATCCTGATGCTCGACGAGCCCGCCAACGGCCTGGACCCGCAGGGCATGCGCTGGCTGCGCGACATCCTCGTCGCGCTCGCCGCCGAGGGGCGCGCCGTGCTGATCTCCAGCCACGTCCTGTCGGAGGTCGAGCAGACCGTCGACAGCGTCGTCGTGATCGGCGCCGGGCGCTTGGTGATGCAGGGCTCGCTGGCCGACCTCGTCAAGGGCGACCGGCGGCCGATCCTCGTGCGCTCGCCGCAGGCCGACGAGCTGCGTGCGCTGCTCGTCCAGGCCGGCGCGAGCGTCGGGCCCGACGGCCGTCCCGACGCGATGATCGTCCACCGCTCGTCGCTGGAGACGGTCGGCACGCTGGCCGCCGAGCACGGGATCGCGATCTTCGAGCTGACGCACGAGCGCGCGACGCTCGAGGACCGTTTCCTCGAGCTCACCGGCGAGAGCGGGAACGTGCGATGAACGCGCTGAAGTCGGAGTGGCTGAAGCTCGTCTCGGTGCGCACGACGTGGGCGCTGCTGGTCGCGATGATCCTGATCGAGGGGCTGACGGCGGGGCTCGTGACCGGGTTGAGCGACGTCGACGACCTGCGCACGCGCGACGTCGCGACGCTGGCGAACGGCACGAAGCTGGCGATCGTCTTCATGTTCACGCTGGGGGCGCTGCTGTCGACGAACGAGTTTCGCCACGGCACGGCGAACTCGACGTTCGTCGTGACGCCCAAGCGCGAGCGCGTGATCGCGGCGAAGCTCGTCGTCGGGCTCGTCGTCGGGATTGCCGGCGCGCTGCTGTACATCGCCGTCAACGCGGGGCTCGGACTGTCGATCCTCTCCTCGCGCGGCGTCGACGTCGACGCCGACACGGCTGTCGACACGTACCTCGGCGTCGGCATCGGGCTCGTGCTCGGCTGCCTGTTCGGCGTCGCGCTCGGCGCGCTGCTGCGCAACCAGATCCTCACCGTCGTCACCGGGATGGTGCTGTTCCTGCTGGCCGGGACGGCGGCGCTGTTCATCGGCAACGACGTCGGCCAGTACTTTCCCGGCGAGTCGCTGCTCGCGCTCAACGGCACGCCGGGAGCCGACGACGTCCTGCTGTCGCAGACCGAGGGCGGGCTCGTGCTCGGCGCCTACTGCGTCGTGCTCGGGGCGCTCGGAATGGTGCTCACGCGCCAGCGCGAGATCTCGTAGGCCGGTGCGCAAGCGCGCCCGAGCGCATCCGCGCGATGCGGGCGGGAACCGCCCGCGACCTCACCCGTCGGTGACGAGCACGACCTTGCCCGCCGCCCGTCGTCCTTCGAGGTCGGCGTGCGCGCGCGCCGCCTCAGCGAGCGGGTACGTCGTGACGAGCGGTCGCCACTCCCGCGCGGCGACCTTCGTCAGGCTGCGCGCGGCCAGGCCGGGGATGCCGCCGGGCAGCTGGGCCATCCGCGGACCGAGGCTCCAGCCGGCCGTGATGCCCCGGGCGACGACGTCGCCGCTGTCAAACGGCGTGGGCTCCCCGGAGGAGTGCCCGAACATCACCAGGCGCCCGCCGGGCCGCAGCAGCTCCAGCGCTTGGCGGCCGACCGCGCCGCCCACGCCGTCGTAGACGAGCGTCACGCCGGCGCCGGCGTGGGCGCCGGCCCAGCCGGGCTCGCCGTAGTCGGCGATCGCGTCGGGCTCGAGCTCGGCGAGCCAGGCCATCCGGTCGGCGCCGTGAGCGGCGGCGATCACGGTCGCGCCCGCGGCTCGGGCTGCCTGCACGAGCAGCCAGCCCAGGCCGCCCGCAGCCGAGGGGACGAGCACGACGTCATCGGCTGCGGGCGGCTCGAGCTCGAGGATGCCCAGCGCGGTGCGACCGGTGCCGACGGCGGCGACCGCCTCGGGGAGGGTGACGTGCTCGGGCACCGCGAAAGAGGTTCTCCTCGGCGGTGACGGCCTGCTCGGCGTAGCCGCCGGGGACCATGCCGAGGTGGGCGACGGCGCGACTGCCCAGCCAGCTCTCGTCCGCGACCCCGGCGCCGAGCGCGTCGACGACGCCCGCCACCTCCCGACCGGGGATCGTCGGCAGCGCGGGCAGCGCCATCGGACCGCCCCGCTCGCCACGGCGCAGCGCGGTGTCGAGCAGATGGACGCCGGCGGCGACGACGCGGATGCGAACCTGGCCCTCGGCCGGGGCCAGGTCGGCCAGCTCGTCGAGGACGAGCGTGTCGGGAGGACCGAACTCGTGCTGGCGGATGGCGCGCATGCCTGCCAGTCCACACCTTCAAGCGTGATTGAAGTCAAGGGCCCGGACCGATGGCCCTCCCCCCAACTCGCCCGGAGCACCCGTTAATAGGCGGAGGCCCGCATGGGGCGGGCCTCGGCCATCAGAAGATCAGGCTGGTGTGGCAGGGGGACGTTCGTACTGAAGGTCTCAGCCCTCCGGTCGCCATCGCTGTCTGACCTGACGGACAGTAGCGCGTTTGCGGCAGCGACCGGACGAGGTGCGCCGAAAATATCGCTCCGGCACAGCGACTTGACCGGCCGGCGCGGGTTTCGACCGCGATGTCCCGTTGGCAGCCGCATCGGCTGATACTGGTCGCCGTGATCGCCGCCGCGTTCGTGATCGCAGCACCGGCACAGGCACACGCGCAGGTCGCCTCCTGTCCGGGCGCGCCGGTGTGCCCCTACGGCTCGATCACCGTCCACGGCGACCGCGACGACGGCGTGCTGCGCCTCCCCCAGGCGCTGAACGTCGCGCCGGACGGAACGGTCTTCGTCGCCGACCAGTACACGCGAGCGGTGCAGCGCTTCGGACCGGACGGCAGCTTCCAGGGCGCCTTCGGCACGTTCGGCGCCTTCGAGGGGGCCAACGACCAGCTCGGCGCGGTCGGCGGGGTCGCCGTCGGCCCCGACGGGACCGTCTACGTCGTCGACGCCGCGGTCGACCGCATCAAGCGCTACACGAGCGACGGAGCGTTCCTCGGGATGTTCGGGTCGCGCGGCACGGGTCCCGGCCAGTTTCGCTTCGGCGCCGGGCGAACGGTCGATCAGGGCGCCGGCGGTGGCATCGCCGTCGGCGGCGGCGCGGTATGGGTCGTCGACACGAACAACCACCGCGTGCAGCGCTTCACGCTCGACGGCGGCAACCCCCAGGTGATCGGCAGCCGTGGATCGGGGCGCGGGCAGTTCGACACGCCGCAGGGAATCAACGTCGGTCGCAACGGCCTGATCTACGTCGCCGACAACCGCAACCACCGGATCGTCGCGCTCAACCCCGACGGGACCTTCCGCCGCCAGATCGGCGGCCGAGTCGGCACCGGGCCGGGCGAGCTGACCAATCCCTACGACGTGACGACGGATCCTGCCGGCAGCCTGTACGTGGCCGACAACCTCAACCATCGGATCAGCAAGTTCAGCGCCGGCGGGCGGTTCGTGCGGTGGTTCGGCCGCGGCTTCGGGCGAGCGCCCACCCAGCTGGCCTTCGTGCGCGGGATCGCGTCAGATCAAGCGGGCAACGTCTACGTCGCGGACACCGCCAACGGGCGCGTCTCGGTGTTCACGCCGACGGGCGCGTTCGCGCGCACGATCGGCCGCGACGGTCGTGCTGCGGGCCAGTTCATCAGGCCGACGACGGTCGCCGCGCTGCCCGACGGCGGCTTCGCCGTCGCCGACTCGTTCAACAGCCGGATCCAGGAGTTCTCGCCGGCCGGCGCCGTGCTGACGGCGTTCGGCTCGGTCGGGCGCGGCCGCGGCCAGCTCGACCTCGCCGCGGGCGTCGCGGCGACCCCGCTGTTCAACGTCTGGGTCGCCGACACCGGCAACGGCCGGCTCGTGCGGCGCTCCTACAACGGCCGCGTGCTGGGCACGGTCGGCGGGTTCGGCACGGCAGTCGGCAGCTTCGCCGGACCGGAGGCGATCGCGCTCGACGACGCGGGCTCGCTGTACGTCGCCGACACCGGCAACCACCGCGTCCAGAAGCTGACCCCGAGGGGTGCGGTGCTGACGACGTACGGACCGGCGACGCCGACCGGCGTCGATCTCAACCAACCCGCGGGCCTGGCCGTCACGGGGGCCGGCGACCTGTACGTCGCCGACACCCGCAACCACCGCGTCATCCAGTTCGATCCCGCCGGCGCGTTCGTGCGCGCTTGGGGGTCGCAGGGCACCGGGGACGGGCAGTTCCGCAGCCCGGCCGGGGTAGCCGTCGACGGCAGCGGTCGCGTCTACGTCGCCGACACCGGCAACAACCGCGTGCAGGTCTTCAGCTCCAGCGGCGAGGCGCTGCCGGGCTGGGGCGAGGCGGGCACCGCTCCGGGCCAGTTCTACCGGCCGGTCGGGATCAGCATCGCCTGCAACGGTCTCGTCGCGGTGGCCGACCGCGAGAACCACCGCATCCAGCGCTTCCTACCGCGCGACCCGGTCGTCGGGGCCTGCCAGCCCAGCCCGCCGCCGCCGCCGCGCCCGGCGCAGGCGCCGCTGCGGCCGCCACCGCCGCTCGCGCCGCGACTGTCGCTCAGCCTGCAGCGCTCGAGCGGGCTGCTGGCGCAACGCGGCAGCGCCCTGCTGGCCGGCTGCGACCGGACCTGCACGCTCACGGTCACGGCCACGCTGGGACCGCGTTCGGGCGGCCGCGCGGTATCGCTGACCGTCCGGCGCCGCGAGCTGTTCACCGCCCGCCCGCAGCGCGTCCCGCTCGCGCTGACCGCCGCCCAGCTGCGGACGCTGCAGCGCGCGCTGCGACGGCCCGGCGAGCGCAGCGCGCGCGGGCTGCGGCTGCGTGTGAGGGCCACGGCGACGACGCGGGGCGCGAGCGCCCCGGCCTCGGCGACGCGGATCACGCGCGTCTACGACGTGACCCGGTAACGGCCGCCGGTCGCCTCGCTCAGCGGTTGGCCTCGCGCAGCGCGCGGTCCATGTCGCGCTTGCTCTCGCGCGCCTTGATCGTCTCGCGCTTGTCGAAGCGGTCCTTGCCCTTGGCGAGCGCGATCTCGACCTTCGCGCGCCCGTCCGCGGAGAAGTAGATCCGCGTCGGCACGAGCGTCAGGCCCTTCTCCTTGATCTGCGCGGAGAGCTTGTCGATCTGGCTGCGACGGGCGAGCAGGCGGCGGTCGCGCTCGGGCTCGTGGTTGGCGTGCGCGGCCGGCGGATAGGGCGGGATGTGGACGTTGTGCAGGTACAGGTCGCCGTCGCGCACGAGCGCGTAGCCGTCCTTCAGCTGCGCGCCGCCGGCGCGCAGCGCCTTGACCTCGGTGCCCTGCAGCGCGATCCCGCATTCCAGCCGCTCGAGCAGCTCGAAGCGGTAGGAGGCATAGCGATTGGAGGCCACGTCGCCGGGCGCCACCTTGCGCTTCTTGGCCTTGGCCATGGCGCTGAGAGTAGTAGCGTTGCGCCCTCACACACATCCGGGGGGTCCCTGCAGGAGGGGCTGAGAGGGCGCCGTCTAGCGCCGACCCGACGAACCTGATCTGGGTCATGCCAGCGAAGGGAGATCCCATGCGCACACGCACGCGTACACGCTCCGTATACGAATCCACCGCCGTCTGCCGCACGCAGATGCACCTCGCCCGCGAGGGCATCGTCTCGCCGGAGATGGAGCGCGTCGCCGAGCGCGAGCAGCTCGCGCCCGAGCTGATCCGCGACGAGGTCGCGCGCGGGCGGATGATCATCCCCGCCAACGTCCACCACGGGGCGCTCGATCCGATGGCGATCGGCCTCAAGGCGCGCGTCAAGATCAACGCCAACATCGGCAACTCGCCGACGACCTCGTCGCTGGACGAGGAGGTCGACAAGCTGCGCCTGTCGGAGCGCTGGGGCGCCGACACGGTGATGGACCTGTCGACCGGCAAGCGCATCGACGAGACCCGCCAGGCGATCCTCGACGCCGCCGCCGTGCCGATCGGGACCGTCCCGATCTACCAGGCGATGGAGGGCCTGCGCCACGCCGAGGAGCTGACCGCCGAGCTGCTGCTGCAGACGATCGAGCGCCAGGCGCTCCAGGGCGTCGACTACATGACGATCCACGCCGGCGTGCTGCTCGAGCACCTGCCGCTCTGCCAGCACCGCGTCACCGGGATCGTCTCGCGCGGCGGCGGGCTGCTGGCACGCTGGATGGTCCACCACAAGCGCGAGAACCCGCTCTTCGAGCACTTCGACGAGATCCTCGAGATCTGCCGCGCGCACGACGTCTCGCTGTCGCTCGGCGACGGGCTGCGGCCCGGCTCGATCGCCGACGCGTCGGACGCGGCGCAGTTCGCCGAGCTCGACACGCTCGGCGAGCTCACGCGGCGCGCCTGGGAGCGCGACGTGCAGGTGATGATCGAGGGCCCCGGCCACGTGCCGCTCGATCAGCTCGAGATGAACGTGCGCCGCCAGCAGGAGGTCTGCCACGAGGCGCCGTTCTACACGCTCGGCCCGCTCGTGACCGACATCGCGCCCGGCTATGACCACATCACGTCGGCGATCGGAGCGGCGATCGTCGGCTGGCACGGCACCTCGATGCTCTGCTACGTCACGCCGAAGGAGCACCTCGGGCTGCCGAACGCCGAGGACGTCAAGCAGGGGCTGATCGCCTACCGGATCGCCGCCCACGCGGCCGACCTCGCGCGCGGCGACAAGCGCGCCGCGGCCCGGGACCGCAAGCTCTCGGAGGCGCGCTTCTCGTTCGACTGGCGCGAGCAGTTCGCGCTCTCGCTGGACCCCGAGACGGCGCAGGCGATGCACGACGAGACGCTCGGCGACGACTACTTCAAGTCGGCCGAGTTCTGCTCGATGTGCGGGCCGAAGTTCTGCCCGATGCACAACTTCAAGGACGTCGACTGGGGCGAGATCCGCGCGGTCGTCGAGGAGCGCCGGGCGGCACGGGCGGCGGCCTAGCGATCCGCCGGGGGCAGCCGGCGTGAGGCTCGCCGGCACCAGGGTCACGCCCGAGCGTTCATCGCGGCGGCGTCAGCCCTGCGTGAAGCCGAGCGCCTCCGTCGCGTGGGCGGTCCACTCGGCGGCGTCGAGCCCATCGACGACGAGCCACTCCTCGTGCGTCCGGCCGTCGTGGACGAGGAGCCGTCCCTTGTCGGCCTCGATCAGCTCGGCGCAGCGCCCGGGATGCAGCCGCACGACGAGCTCGCCGTCGTAGAGCATCGCGAAGCTCTGGCCGGCGCCCTTCAGCAGCGGCGAGTCGTTGGGGCCGGTCGTCAGCTTGACGTCGAGGCGTCCGCCGAAGCGGCTCGTGAGCGATCGGAAGATCGCCGCTGGGTTCTGGTTGTCGGGCATCGAGGCTGATCCTACCCCGCTCGCCGCGCGGTTCTCACACAGCACGGACTGACTGAACGCCGGTCAGCGCAACGCATGACGGTTGATCAGGATGACGTCTGAGGCAGGTACTCCAAGCCGAGGCTCCGGGCTGCCGCTCGCAGGCGTCGGTCGCGCGTCCACAACGCCGCGTCGCCGGTCAGCATCGTCGCGGCGAGCAGCTGCGCGTCGACGTAGCCGATGCCGAGTCCGAACAGCTCGTGCTGCTCGACGAGTCCCCGTACCTCGGCTGCGGTCGCGACCGCTGCCTGCGGGAGATCGTCGAGCAACCGGAGGATCTCGGCGCGGGCTCGCAGGCTGCCGAGCGCGAGCTCCCCGGTCACCCATGGATGCGCGAGGACGACGCCGCGGTCGAGCAGCCCGGCCAGCTGCGAATCGTCGTCGCGGAGATGATCGATCCATACCGCGGTGTCGACCAGGATCACCGGTCCGCGGAGCGTCGCCGCGGGATCGAGGTCAGCTCCGGCTCGGTCCCACCGAGGCGGGCCAGGCGCCGCGCGCTCTCGCGCTCGATCAGCGCGGTGAGCCCTTCGCGCACCAGCAGCGTCTTCTCCTTCATCCCCGTCAGCCGCTGCGCCTCGGCGAGCAGATCATCATCGAGCACGAGCGTGGTCCTCATCTTCGGCACCGTTCCTTATGCATGGCGTACGGCATCGTATGATGACGCAATCGATGCATACGCCGATCCTGCTTCGCGCCGCTCACCGCACAGACCAGGATCACCCCGCAGGTCGACGGGCCACCGCAGGTCAACGACACGCTCACCATCACGACGCGCTTCGAGCTCATCGAGCGACTCCCCCTGACCCGCGAGAACGAGCAGCTGCTCCAGGTCCAAGCCTGAATCGAACCAGCCTCGCGGCGGATCCAGCCGTGGATCAGGCCTCTGGCAGCTCGGCGGGCACGAGGTCGACGCGCCCGCGCGCCGTCTCGACGCGCTCGACCTGCACGCGGACGGGGTCGCCGAGGCGGATCGTCTCGCCCGTGCGCTCGCCGGTCAGCATCGTGCCCTGCTCGTTGAGCTCCCACCAGTCGCCGCGCAGGCGGCGGACGGGCAGCAGGCCCTCGTGGCCGCCGCCGAAGCGCACGAACGCGCCGGCGCCGATCAGGCCCGTCACCTCGCCGTCGAACCGCTGGTCCCAGCCGCCCTGAAACAGCGTGCGCTCGAGCAGGAACGCGCGCGCGACGCGGTCGGCCATCCGCTCGAGCTGCATCGCGTCGCGCTCGCGCGCCGACGACCAGACGCCGGTCTCCTCGAGCTCGGACGAGCGCGGCGCCTGCTCCCCGGCGTTGACCGCCGACAGCAGCGCGCGGTGCGCGACGAGGTCCGGATAGCGCCGGATCGGCGACGTGAAGTGCGCGTAGTGCGTCAGCCCGAGGCCGGCGTGACCGAGTGGCTTGGGGCTGTAGTAGGCCTGCTTGAGCGAGCGCAGGACGAGGAACGTCAGCGCGTCGCGGCCGTGGCCGGTGCGCGTCGCGTGCTGTGCGACCGCGCGCGAGCAGGCGGCGATCGCCTCCGCCGCCTCGGACGGCGCCATCTGCTCGCGCACCGGCGGCGTCGCGACGCCGAGTGACGCGAGCTGCTCGACGAGCCGCAGCGCGCTGTCGCCGTCGGGCTGCTCGTGGACGCGGTACAGCGACGGCACGCCGCGCTCGGAGAGCAGCTTGGCGACCTGCTCGTTGGCGGCGATCATCAGGTGCTCGACCAGCCGGTGCGACTCGGTCTGCTCGCTCGGGCGCGACTCGGCGACATGGCCGCCGCGGTCGAAGGCAAACTCCGGCTCGCTCGTCTCGAGCTCGAGCGCATCCTGGCGCAGGCGGCGCTCGTGCAGGCCCGCCGCGACCGCGCGCGCGGCGCCCAGCGGCGTCGCCCAGGGCTCGGCGGCCTCCTCGTCGCCGGCGAAGACGCGGTCGACCTGCTCGTAGTCCAGGCGCGCGTCCGAGCGGATCGTCGAGCGGTAGAACTGCGCCCGCACGACCTCGGTCCCGTCGTAGTCCAGTTGCACGGTCACCGCCGCGCGCCGTTGCCGCGGAACGAGCGAGCAGGCGTCGTTGGACAGCGGCTCGGGCAGCATCGGCTCGACGCGACCGGGAACGTAGACGCTCGTCGCGCGCCGCGCCGCCTCGCGATCGATCAGCGAGCCCGGCCGCACGTAGGCGCTGACGTCGGCGATGTGGACCCAGATCCGCGTGCCGCCGCCGTCGGCCTCGTCGATCCGCTGCGCGGAGATCGCGTCGTCGAAGTCGCGTGCCGTCGCGGGGTCGATCGTGAACGTCGGAAGGTCGGTCAGGTCGCGGCGCGCGACCTCGGGGTCGACGCCGTGGTCGCGCGCCTGCTTGGCCGCGCGCTCGACGGCGGGATCGAAGCGGCGGCGCAGCCCGCGGTCGAGCATCAGCGCCTCGAGCACGTCGGAGGCGACGTCCGGCCGGCCGAGGCCGCGCACGACCTTCGCGTGGCCGCCGGCCCGCGTCGCGGCCCGCACGAGCACGAGATCGCCGACCTTCGTGCGCGAGTCGCGGTCCAGGACCATGCGGCGGCCCGGGCTGAAGAACGGCTCGGCGACGAGGAAGCGCCCGCGCTTGTCGACCGTCGCGACGAGGCCCTCGCTGCGTGGCTGCTCACGGGCGGGCGGTCGCGCCGTCGGCGGCTTGGGCTTGCCGGGCGGCCGAGCCTTGCCGACCCCGTCGGCGTGCCGGCGGGCCTTCCTGTTCGGCGTGGCGCCTGCGTCCGTGCGCGCGTTGCGCTTGGCGTCGCCGGCCTTGTCCGCGTTGCGCTTGGCCTTCGGTCCAGCCTTGCCCGGCGCGCGCTCGGCCGGCTTGATCTTCGGCTTCGGCCTGCCCTGGCCGAGCGCGTCCTCGTACGGTGGCTTGCGCTTCGCAGGACCGCCGTGGCGGCGGCTCACAGCTCGTCGGCCAGCACGGCGAGCGCGCGATCGAGCGCCTCGTCGCGCTCGGTGTCGGGATCGTCCCGGGCCTGCACGTCGGGCTTCAGGCCCTGCCCCTGATTGGTCCCTGCGCCGCCGAGGTTGCGCCCGCTCGGCAGGAAGTACTGGCCGACGGTGATATCCAGCGCTCCGCCGTTGGCGAGCGGCAGGATCTCCTGGAAGACGCCCTTGCCGAAGGTCGGCACGCCGACGAGCTTGGCGCGCTTGGTGTCCTGCAGCGCGCCGGCGACGATCTCCGACGCCGACGCGGTGCCGCGATCGACGAGCACGACCGTCGGGAGCTTGCCGGCGATCGGCTGACCGACCGCCGACAGCGTCCGCTCCTTCACCGCGCGCCCGCGCGTCGTGACGATCGGACCCTCGGCGATGAACATGCTCGCCACGAGCTGCGCCTCGGTGACGAGGCCGCCGCCGTTGCCGCGCAGGTCGAGGACGATGCCCTTCGCGTTGCGCTGCTTGGCCCGGCGGATCGCGGCCGTCATCTCGACATGCGCGGTGCGCGGTCCGAACGTCGACAGCGCGATGTGCGCGACGCGCGTGCCGTCCGCATCGGCGAGCTTGGAGCTGACGACCGGCACGCTGATCCGCGCGCGCTCGATCTGCCGCCTGAAGGTGCGCTCGCCGCGGCGGATCGTCAACGTCACGATCGTTCCCTCGCGACCCTTGATCCGGGCGGTCGCGGCGCCCTCGGGAAGCCCGGCGAGGTTGCGACCGCCGGCCTGGGTGACGATGTCGCCCTCGCGCAGGCCCGCCTTCCTGGCCGGCGAGTCGGGATAGACGGTCACGACGAGCAGACCCGTCTCGACGCCGCGCACGGCCGTTCCCACGCCCGAGAACTCGTTGTTGAGCGACTGCTCGAACGTGCTGTAGTCCTCCGGGGAGAGATAGGCCGAGAAGCGGTCGTCGAGGTCCTGCACCGCGCCGGCGATCGCCGCGTCCGACAGCTTGCCGCGATCGACGGACCGGTAGTAGCGGTCGTAGACCGTGTCGAGCGCCTCGAGCGTGATGCGCCGCTCCTCGGGACCGACGAGCACGTCGGCGACCGGGCTGATCAGGTAGCGGGGGTGCCCGCCGAGCCAGATCCCGAGCACGAGCATGCACGGCAGCAGCAGGACGAGGACGACCTTCGAGCTGGGCAGGCGGGCGGACATGCGGTCCTACACGGTAGAGACAGCCCGCGCGGGCGGGCTCAGCAGCGGGCCCTCAGACGCGCAGGAAGCGACGCAGCGACAGTCCCGAGCCGGCCGCCGAGACGAGCACGCTGGCGAGCAGCAGCACCCCGACGAGCAGCCCGAAGTTGATCGTCTCGGGTGCGGCGATCAGCGAGAAGTCGGCCTTCAGCGGGTCGATGAACGCGACCTTGGCGACGAGCAGGAGCAAGATCGCCATCAGGCCACCCATCGCCCCGACGAAGATCCCTTCGAGCACGAACGGCCAGCGGATGAACCAGTTCGTCGCGCCGACGAGCTTCATGACCGCGACCTCGCGGCGACGGGCCATCAGCGACAGGCGGATCGTGTTGGAGATCAGCAGGACGGAGGCGAGCACGAGCAGCGCCGTCAGCAGACCCATGCTGAGCTTCACGACATGCGTCGCGGAGAGGATCTTCGTCGTCTCGTCGCGACGGTTCTTGACCTCGTCGATCGCCGGGTGGACCACGCTGCGCTCGCCGCTCGGCGTGACCGGCGCGAGCGCGTCGACGAGCTTGCCGACGTCGCCGGGCGAGCTCGGGGTCACGCGGAAGGTGTCGGGCAGCGGGTTGGAGCCGAGCAGCTCGTAGGCCTCGGGGTTCTGCTTCTTCTCGCGCTCGTAGGCCTCGGCCTTGGAGACGAACTCGACCCGGCCGACGTGCGGCGTGTTCTGCGTCAGCTGGCGCCGGACGCTCTCGGCGTCGGCATCGGTCGCCGTCGTCTTGAGGAAGACGTCGACGAGGACCTTGGCGCGCACCTCGTTGGCAGCGCCGTTCGTCGCCTGCACGATCGGGATGAAGACGCCGAGGACGAGCATCGTCACGAGCACGGATGCCATCGCCGCGAACGGCGGGCCCGCGTCGCGTCGCAGCGAGCGCGTGACCTCACGCAGGAAGAAGCCGAAGTTCACCGTCGATCTCGCTTCAGTAGTTCGTGAAGCCGCCGCCGGTGGGCGGATCGGAGTGTGTGTGCAGGCGCGACGTGCCGCCGACCGGCTGATCGGTCCGGGGCATGAAGTCGTCGGGCGGCTGATCGCGGCCGAGCTCGCCGTAGGCGCGGTCGAGCATGTCGCTGAACTCGGCGGTCGTCTGATCGCCCTGGGCGTACAGGCCGCTGGCCTCGTCGCGGATGATCTGGCCGCCGCGCAGCTCGATCACGCGCCGGCGCATGCGATCGACCATGTGCGCGTCGTGGGTTGCGACGAGCACGGTCGTGCCGGCGCGGTAGATCCGGTACAGCAGCTGCATGATCCCCAGCGACGTGTTCGGGTCGAGGTTGCCGGTCGGCTCGTCGGCCAGCAGCAGCGGCGGATGGTTGACGAACGCGCGGGCGACGGCGACGCGCTGCTGCTCGCCCCCCGAGAGCTGGTCGGGGTAGTTGTGCAGCTTCGTCGACAGGCCGGTCAGGCGCAGGACGTCGGGGACCTTCGTGCGGATCTCCTTGCGGCGCGCGCCCGTCGCCGACAGCGCGTAGGCGACGTTGTCGTACACGGTCCGGTTGGGCAGCAGCTTGAAGTCCTGGAAGACGACGCCGATGTTGCGCCGGTAGTACGGGACCTTGTTGTGCTCGAGCGAGCCGAGGTCGCGGCCGGCGACGCGGATCGAGCCCGACGTCGGCTCGCGCTCCTTGATCAGCAGGCGCATGATCGTCGACTTGCCCGAGCCGGTCGAGCCGACGATGAAGAGGAACTCGCCGCGGCGCACGTTGAACGACGCGCCGTCGAGGCCGATGTCGCCGGCCGGGTAGTGCATGCAGACGTTGCGAAACTCGATCACGTTGCGCGCGTCCGTCGGCGCCGGGGCAACGCGCGCGGGCGGCGTGACCGGCTGCGTCCGGGCCCGGCTGCGGGCCGACGGCAGGTGGCGATGACGGGTATGTCGCTCGGAGGCGGACATGCGCTGGGGACCGTAGCGGTCGATGCGCCCGTTGACTCCAAGCGCACGCGGTCTTGCACGTTCAGGATTGCATGCTCGCGCGTTCGGGGCGGACGGCCGCGCGCCGCGCCCCGCTCCACCCGCCCTCGCTCGGTCGCTCCACGATGCCCTCGCCCCGACGACCGACGGCTCGTCCGTCGTCCGGCTAGGGCAGCTCGAACATCCGCGTCAGCGCCTCCCCGACGCGCTCGCGGACGACGAGCGCGGAGCGCTGGACGTGCGCTCGCATGAAGGCCGCGGCGGCATCGGCGTCGCGACCGAGGACGCAGGTGAGGATCTCCAGATGCTCGGTGATCGTCGCGCCGATGCGATCGTCGGTCGTGAAGTCGTGCACGCGCAGGATCCGGATGCGGTCGTTGAGGTCGCCGAGCAGCGTCTCGGCGACGTCGTTGCCGCTGGCAGCCGCGAGCGCGCGGTGAAAGCCCTCGTCGGCGTGGACGAAGTCCGGGCCGCGCGGGAGGACGCGCGAGCCGTGCCAGGCGGCGCGCAGCGCCCGCCACTCCTGCTCGATCGCCTCGATCCGGCTGCGGTCGCCCGACGTCGCCGCGCGTCGAGCGGCGAGCTCCTCGATCGCCACGCGCACCTCGTAGAGCTCGCGCATCGACTTGACGCTCGGCGCGCTCGGCGACAGTCCGCCGCCGCGGTCGCGCACGATGTGCCCGTCGCCCTCGAGGCGGCGCAGCGCCTCGCGCACCGGCGTGCGGCTCGTCTGGAAGTCGGCCGCGAGCTGCTGCTCGACGAGTCGGCGCCCGACCGGCAGCTCACCGCGCAGCAGCTGCTCACGCAGACCGGTGTAGACGCGCTCGGCGTGGGACATCCCGCGTTCGCCGCCGTTGGACCGTGCCATCAGGTCCCTAGTGTCGCCGAGTGGCGTCCTCGAGGTCGTGACGACATGAGATCCGCCACTCGACCTCCGCGAGGGCGCGAACGTCAGCCATCGAGCGCCGCGACCGCCGCGACGAAGGCCGACAACGGTGGCAGCGTCACGCCGCCGCCGATCTGGCCGACGCCGGGCCTGCGATGGGCGATGCCGGTGTGGATCGGCGGCACGACGCCGGTGCGCACGACGGCGCGCGCGTCGACGCCGAGGATCGCCGGGCCGTCGGGCAGCGACAGCGCCGGGTGCTCGCGGGCGGCGATCGAGCGGAACGCGACCATTCGCTCGGGGATCGACGCCGAGTCGATCCCGACCGACGGCGCCGACAGCGGCGAGGCGCCGATCGCCAGCGCGCCGAGGCCGTAGACCTCGACGATCGCCGAGTCGCCGAGATCGGCCTGCATGTCGTCGCGCGCATAGCCGGGGTACAGCGCGGCGGGGTCGGGCAACGCGGCAGGTCCGACGAACCAGCGATCGCCGGTGCCCGACAGCTTGACGCCGACCTCGACGCCGTTGCGAGCGACGGCGGTCACCAGCGACGAGCCCGCGACGCCCTCGGCGCAGACGAGCGCGAGCTTGGCGAAGACCATCGCGACGTTGAGGAAGAACTGGCCGTTGCAACGGATGAACGCGTCGACGTCGGGCTCCAGCGGCGCGAGCGCGTCGGCGATCAGCTCCGTGCCGGCCTCCGTCCGGTGGTGCGCCTCGTCGCCGAGCTGCAGCGAGCGCGCGTGCAGCTCGAGCAGTCCGAGCGGACCGTGCACCTGCAGCGCTCGCGCGAGCTCGGGCGCCAGCACGTCGCGCATCCAGATCAGCCGCGCGACGACCTCCTCGTCGTCGGCGCCATAGCGCAGCACCCTGCCCGAGCCCTCGTTGAGCGGGCACCAGGCCTGCAGTCCGGTCGCCTCGTCGCGCGCGACGAGCACCGGCATCGAGCCGGTCACGACGCCCGACATCGGCCCGACGCCGCCGCAGTCGTGATTGGGCGCGAGCGCGACGCGCCCGCCGTCGGCGAGAGCGAGCGCCTCCGCCGGCGAGTCGGCGACCCCCTCGAGCGCGAGCGCGACGCCGAGCGCCGCGCGCATCGGCGGGCACATCGCCGCCGAGCCGATCGGAGGGCCGGCGTGGCAGGCGCCACCGGCGGCGAGGTGCGCGACGACCTCCCCCGCCGGCACGACGCCGACGAGCATCGGCCGTGCGGCGGCGAGCGCCTCGACGGCGCGATCAGTTGCATACAACGACGTACTCATCATGCCCCGACCGTAGTGCGGGCGGTCCTCCGCTCACATGGACCAGATGGCGAAACATGCCGTTTCTACTTGGGCCCATTGGCCAATGCGGCACGCTCGGGCACCGCCGTAGGTTGCCACCAATCCACACGCTGTGGACCGGATTGCATACAACGGTCGCGGCGCTGACAGACAGAAAGGCACACCTCTCCGATGCATTCCGAGCCCGCCGCCATCGACGCCGAGCCCTACCCCTTCCCGTTCGACACCGCCGTCACCGCGCTCGTCATCATCGACATGCAGCGCGACTTCCTCTCCCCGGGCGGGTTCGGCGCGCTGCTCGGCAACGACGTCTCGCTGCTGTCGCAGGTCGTCGAGCCGCTGCAGGCCGTGCTTGCGGCCGCGCGAGCCGCCGGGATGGCGATCATCCACACCCGCGAGGGGCACCGGCCCGACCTCACCGACTGCCCACCGAGCAAGCTCGCCCGCGGCAGGCTGGACA
Source organism: Solirubrobacteraceae bacterium (assembly GCA_030690545.1). GTDB lineage: Bacteria > Actinomycetota > Thermoleophilia > Solirubrobacterales > Solirubrobacteraceae > CADCVQ01. Next base: position 13,110 of record JAUYGN010000148.1, on the reverse strand, counting down.
CGCCGATCGGCGCTGCGGGGCCCAACGGCCGCATTCTCGTGCGCGGCGAGCAGGGCCACGGGATCATCGACGAGCTCGCGCCGATCGCGGGCGAGGTCGTGCTCGACAAGCCCGGCAAGGGCGCGTTCTTCGCGACCGACCTCGAGCACATCCTCCGCAACGCCGGCATCACGCACCTCGTCGTGACCGGCGTGACGACCGAGGTCTGCGTCCACACCACGGTTCGCGAGGCCAACGACCGCGGCTTCGAGTGCCTCGTGCTCGCCGACTGCGTCGGCTCCTACTTCCCGGAGTTCCAGGAGGTCGGCCTGAAGATGATCGCCGCGCAGGGCGGGATCTTCGGCTGGGTCGCCTCCTCGCAGGACCTGCTCGCCCACCTCCCGGCGCCGGCTCTCGCCGCCACCGCACACGTCGTCGTCAACTAGAGAGGGACGCTCTCGATGCCCACCGCCGCCATTCCCGCCCCGTCGTCGCCGCCGCTCTGGACGCGCGGCGACCTCAACGCCTTCTTCGGACTGGGCATCAACATGCTCGTCAACGTGCTCGTGCTCGCCGGCCTGGCGGCCGGCGTCGTGCGGATCTCGGGCGGTGACGTCTTCGGGACGATCCTGCCCGCGCTCGGCGTCGGGCTGCTCGTCGGCAACGTCTTCTACTTCTACCTGGCCCGGCAGCTGGCCCGCAAGGAGGGGCGCAGCGACGTGACCGCGCTGCCGTTCGGACCGAGCGTGCCGCACATGTTCATCGTCACGTTCGTCGTGATGCTGCCGACGTTCATCGCGACGAACGACCCGATCGCGGCCTGGACGGCCGGCCTGGCGTGGGCCTTCATCATCGGCGTGATCATCCTGATCGGCGCCTTCGTGGGTCCGTCGATCCGCAGGTTCACGCCGCGCGCGGCGCTGCTGGGCACCCTCGCCGGCATCTCGATCACGTTCATCTCGATGGGTCCCGCGGCGCAGATGTGGGAGGCGGCGTGGATCGCGCTGCCGGTGCTCGCGCTGATCATCATCGGCTTCATCTCGGGCGTGCGGCTGCCGGGCAACTTCCCGATCGGCCTGGCCGCGCTGCTGCTGGGCTCGGCGATCGCCTGGGGCGGCGGCTTCATGGAGACCGCCGCCGTGACGAGCGCGGCGAAGGACATCGCGATCGGCATCCCGTCGCTGAACGTCGACCTGCTGATCGACGGGCTGGGCGGCATCTCGCCGCTGCTGGCGACCGCGATCCCGCTGGGCATCTACAACTTCACCGAGGCGATGAGCAACGTCGAGAGCGCGGCCGCCGCGGGCGACAAGTACAACCTGCGCCACGTGCTGCTCGCCGACGGCACCGGCGCCGTCGTCGGATCGTCGCTCGGCAGCCCGTTCCCGCCCGCCGTCTACGTCGGGCACCCCGGCTGGAAGGCCGCCGGCGGCGGCGTCAGCTACTCGCTGGCGACCGGCGTGCTGATCTTCGTGCTGTGCTTCTTCGGGCTGTTCCCGCTGCTCGGCGCCCTGCTGCCGATCCCGGCGATCGTGCCGGTGCTGCTCTACATCGGCCTCGTGATCGGCGCCCAGGCGTTCCGCGCGGTGCCCAAGGCGCACTACGCGGCGATCGTGCTCGCGCTCGTGCCGAACGTCGCCGCCTGGGCGACCGGGCTGATCAACAACTCGCTGGCGGCGGCCGGGACGAGCGCCGCCGACGTCGGCTCGGAGGCGCTCGGCAACGCCGGCGTCGTCTACGACGGGCTGCTGAAGCTCGGCGAGGGCGCCGTGCTCGCCGGCATGGTGCTCGGCGCGATCGCGGTCTTCATGATCGACCGCCGCTTCCTGTGGGCGGCCGGGTTCAGCTTCCTCGGCGCCGCCCTGACCCTCGTCGGGCTGATCCACGGCGAGGAGGTCTCGCTGTCGCCCGACGACGTCCAGGCGAAGCTCGCGCTCGGCTACGCGCTGATGGCCGTCGTCTGCCTGGCGTTCTCACGGCTCGGCGTCCCCGAGCGCGAGATCGATCTCAGCGATCCGGTCGACGTCGAGGACTACGCCGAGCGCATGTCGCTCGGCAGGCCCGCGGAGGTGCCGGACGAGACGAAGCCCGAGCTGCAGCCGGCGTGAGATCACGCCGTCGCCGCACCGAGATCGGCGGCAGGTCGCCGATCTGGCCCGCGCGATGAGCATCGCGACGCTGCTCGCGGGCTACCGCGGAGGCTCGCTGGACCCGGCCGAGGTCGTCGAGCGCGCCTACGAGTGCGCGCGCTCGGCGGCCGGGCCGGCCTGGATCTCGCTCGCCCCGTGGCGCGACGTCAAGGCCTGGCTCGCCCAGCTGCGCACGGCGTCGCCGGAGCTGCCCCTGTACGGCGTCCCGTTCGCGATCAAGGACAACATCGACCTCGCCGGCACGCCCACGACGGCGGCATGCCCGGCGTTCGCCTACACGCCCGACGTCAGCGCGTTCGCGGTCGCGCGCCTGATCGCGGCGGGCGCGATCCCGATCGGAAAGACGAACATGGACCAGTTCGCGACCGGCCTGACCGGCACGCGCACGCCCTACGGCGCGTGCGCGAGCGTGGCCGACCCGCGCTACGTCTCGGGCGGCTCGAGCTCGGGCTCGGCGGTCGTCGTCGCCGACGGCACCGTCCCGTTCGCGCTGGCGACGGACACGGCGGGGTCGGGCCGGGTCCCGGCGGCCTTCAACGGGATCGTCGGCTTCAAGCCGACGATCGGGCGGATCGGCACGAGCGGCGTCGTGCCCGCCTGCCGGGGCCTGGACTGCGTCTCCGTGCTGACCGCCGACGTCGCGGACGCCGCGCGCGTGCTCGCGGCCGCCGGCGGACCGGATCCCGGCGATCCCTATGCGCGCGCGTCACCGCGCACCGATGCCGGGGGGTCGCCGCGCGAGCGACCGCTCGGCGCCGCGGTCGGCGCCCGGATCGCAGTCGCCCGCCGCGATCAGCTGTCGTTCTGCGGCGACGACCAGGCCGCGGGCGCCTGGGAGCGCGCGCTGCAGCACGCGACCGCGCTCGGCTGGGAGCTCGTCGAGATCGACATCGCGCCGCTCACCGAGGCCGCCTCGCTGCTGTACGACGGGCCCTGGGTCGCCGCGCGCTACGCCGCCGTCGGGAGCTTCATCGCCGCGCACGCGCACGACGTCGACCCGATCGTGCGCGACGTGATCCTGGCCGGCCGCGACACCGCAGCGGTCGACGCCTTCCGTGCCGCGCACCGCGTGCGCGAGCTGGCGCTGCAGAGCGCCGGCATCTGGGAACGGGCCGACGCGCTGCTGCTTCCCACCGCCCCGACGCTGTACACCGCCGCCGAGATCGCCGACCAGCCCCTCGCGCGCAACGCGCTGCTGGGCACCTACACGAACTTCGTCAACCTGCTGGACCTGTGCGCGATCGCGCTGCCCGCGGCCGCGCGCGCCGACGGGCTGCCGTTCGGCGTCTCGCTGATCGCGCCGGCCGGCGCCGACGGCGCGCTGCTGGCACTCGGCGGGCGCTGGCGCGACGAGCCCGCCGACGATGCGGACGAGGATCAGCGCGGCGGCACGGTCGCGCTGGCGGTCGTCGGCGCGCACCTGTCCGGCGAGCCGCTCAACAACGAGCTCGTCGCGCTCGGCGCGCGGCTCGTGCGGACGACACGCACCGCACCAACCTACCGCCTCTACGAGCTGCCCGGCAGCGTGCCCGCCAAGCCGGGGCTCGTCAACGGCGACCCGACCGCAGGCCCCGGCATCGAGGTCGAGATCTGGGAGCTCGCGACCGAGGCGTTCGGCCGCCTCGTCGCCGCGATCCCGGCGCCGTTGTCGATCGGCACGCTCGCGCTGCGCGACGGACGCAGCGTGAAGGGCTTTCTCTGCGAGGCGAGCGCGGTGGTGGGCGCGCGGGAGATCACCGAGCACGGCGGTTGGCGAGCGTTTCTGCAGTCACTCGCCGCGCGATCCGCCACGCACTGAGAAGTTCGTCCCGCGCGGTCGCCGGCCACCCTATGATCGCGCCGTGTCCGCGGCCGTCAACCACCGGCGTGCGATCACGCTGGTGACAGGGCTCTCGATCGCAGGGCTGCTGACCGCATGGGATGCGTCGATCGGCTCGGCACATGTGCTGATCGTCCTCGTCCTCTTCGCACCGCTCATCTGCGGGCTGTTCGGCGATCCGCGCGACGTCGTCGTCGTCGGCGCGGTCGCGACGCTGCTCGTCGCGCTGAGCGGGATCTGGAACGACAACCTCGGCGAAGCGCCCTACCTCCAGCGGATCGCCGTCTGCGCGGCGGTCACCGCGATCGCCGCGCTGGCGGCGCGCGGCCGGGTTCGCACGATCCGCGACCGCGAGCGCTTCGCCGTGCTGTCGGCGACCGCGGAGATCGCGGACGGCACCCAGACGTTGGAGGACACCGTCGCGTCGATCAACGAGCTCGTCGTGCCCGCGCTGGCCGACGTCTGCATCGTCGACGCCGTCAGCAGCGGCGTGCTGCGCCGGCTGGCAGCCCATGCCGACGGCCCGCGCGGCGACGAGATCGCGGCGACGCTCGCCGCACGATCGCCGCTCGATCCCGACGACGATCGCCTGCCGCGCCAGCCGTTTCTCGCGGAGCGCGTCGGCGACGAGCTGCTGAACGTGCTGGCAGCCGATCCCGCCGAGCTGGAGCGCCTGCGCGACCTGCAGGTCGGCTCGGCGATGCTCGTCGAGCTGCGGGCGCGAGGCCGCCGGCTCGGCGCGCTCACCCTGCTCGCGACCGCGCGCTCGGGGCGATCCTACGGCGACGAGGACTTCGCCTTCGCCAAGGTGCTCGCCGGTCGCGTCGGGCTTGCGCTCGACAACGCCGGCCTCTACTCCGAGCTGGAGACGATCGAGGCCCAGCTCACCGCCGTGCTGTCGACGCTCGCCGAAGCGGTCACCGTGCAGCGCAACGCCGGCGCGCTGATCTACGCCAACGAAGCGGCGGCGCGCATGTTCGGCTACGACTCGGCGCAGGAGCTGCTCGGCACGCCAGTCGATCAGCTCGTCGACGCGTTCGACGCGACGAAGGAGGACGGCACGCCGCTGCGTCTCGAGGACCTGCCGGGCCGTCAGCTGCTCACCGGCGAGCGCGCGCCGAAGCCGCTCGTCGTGCGCACGATCGACAGGCGCACGGGCGACGTGACCTGGCGCGTGACGAAGGCATCGGGCGTCTACGACGCGGCCGGCGAGCTGAAGCTCGTCGTCAACGTGATCGAGGACATCAGCGACGTCAAGCGCGCCGAGGTCGCCCAGCGCCTGCTCGCCCGCGCGGGCGAGCTGCTGGCCTCGTCGCTGGACCACGGGCGCACGCTGCAGCAGGTCGCCGAGCTCGCCGTGCCCGAGCTCGCCGACTGGTGCGCGGTCAGCCTGCCCGACGCCGACGGCCTGATCCGGGTCGTCGCGGTGGCGCACGTCGATCCCGACAAGGTCGCCCACGCGCGCCGCATCGGCGAGCGCTACCCGTCGCGCGCCGATGCGCCGACCGGTGTCGCTCAGGTCCTGCGCGACGGGCGCTCGCAGGTCGTCAACGACGTGACCGCGGAGATGCTTGCCGCGGTCGCGCAGGACGAGCAGCACCTCGAGCTGCTGCGCGAGGTCGGGATGCGCGGCGGGCTGACCGTCCCGATGCGGGCCGGCGGCGCGATCGTCGGCGCGCTGACGCTGATCAGCGCGGAGTCCGGCCGGCGCTTCGGAGCCGCCGACGTGGCGCTCGCCGAGGAGCTCGCGCGGCGCGCCGGCACCGCGTTCGAGAACGCGCGCCTGTACACGGAGCGCTCGAACATCGCTCGCACGCTGCAGACGAGCCTGCTTCCCGGCCGGCTGCCGCGCATGCCCGGCTGGGCGACCGCGACGCTGTACCGCCCGGCGGGCGACGAGAACTGGGTCGGCGGCGACTTCTACGACGCGTTCGCCGTCCGCGGCGGCTGGCTTGCGATCGTCGGCGACGTCGCCGGCCACGGCGCTCCCGCTGCCGCCCTGACAGGCCTCGCGCGCCACACCCTGCGCACCGCGGCGACGCTGCTCGACGACCCGCTCGACGCGATCGGACGACTCAACGACGAGCTGCTCGCGCGCGACGAGATGGCGCTGTGCTCGGTCGCCGCGGTCCTGCTGCACGAGGACGAGGAGGGCAATGCCGGGGCCGAGGTCGTCTGCGCCGGTCATCCGCTGCCGCTGCTCGTCCGCGCCGGCGAAGCGCGCCCGATCGGCGACTTCTCGCCGATGCTCGGGGCGTGCGCCGTCGAGCGTTGGAACCGCTCGTCCGTCGCGCTGCAGCCGGACGACGTGCTGACCCTCTTCACCGACGGCGTGTTCGACGCCGTCGGGGACGGCGAGCGCTTCGGCGAGGAGCGGTTGGAGCGCACGATCGCGCTCGCGACCGACGCCGAGGACGTGGTGGCACGGATCGACGCCGCGCTGAGCGCCTTCGCCGTCGGCGAGCAGGCCGACGACACCGCGGTCCTGGCGGTGCAGCGCGCTCCCGCCGCGGTGGTCGCCCGCCTCCAGCAGCCCCACTGAGCGACCGCGCCGGTCGGCGGACGACCGTGCGGCGGCCGCTACCGTTGCCCTATGACCACGATCGCCACCTCCACCCTGGCCAACGGCCTGCCCCTGCACCGGATCGGCCTCGACGGGACCCGCGCGGTCACGATCCTCGTCGCGTTCGACGCCGGAGCTCGGACCGAGCGCCCCGAGGAGAACGGGATGGCGCACTTCCTCGAGCACCTCGTCTTCAAGGGCGGCGAGAAGTTCCCCCACTACCGCGACGTCAACGAGACCGCGGAGAAGCTCGGCGGCTCGCTGAACGCCTACACGTCGCACGACCTCGTCGCCTTTCACATCACCGTGCGCGCCGAGGCCGCGGCCGAAGCCGCCGACCTGCTGACGGACTTCGTCGGGCGCCCGCACATCGACGCCGACGAGCTCGACCGCGAGCGCGGCGTCGTGATCCAGGAGATCCAGCGCTACAAGGACGAGCCGTCATCGGTCGCCGAGCACCTGATCGACGCGGCGGCGTTCGGCGACCACCCGCTCGGCCGTCCGGTGCTCGGGCCCGAGGAGCACCTGCGCACGTTCACGCGCGACGCGATCGTCGCCTTCCGCAACCGCCGCTGGGCCGGCGGGCGCGGCGGCGCGTTCGTCGTCGGCAACCTCGAGCACGTTCCCGCCAACGGCGCCTTCGACGAGCTCTTCGAGCGCTTTCCGTCGCTGCCGGCGCCCGGACCCTTCGAGCCGGCGCCGGTCTTCGAGCCACAGGTCCTCGTCGAGCAGCGCGAGACCAACCAGTCGCACCTGCGGATGTCCTACCGCCCGCAGGTCGACGTGACCGACCCCGCCAAGCGAGCGGCGATGACGATCTACGCGACGCTGCTCGGCGGCTCGATGAGCTCACGCCTGTTCGACGAGATCCGCGAGCAGCGCGGTCTCGCCTACTCCGTCTACGGCGTCTCGCACGCCCACGCCGACGTGCCGCTGCTGCAGCTCGCCGCCGGCCTGGACTCGACGAAGTGCATCGAGGCCTACACGCGCATGCGCGAGATCGTCGGCGAGCTGCGCGACGACGGGCCGACCGAGGCCGAGGTGCAGCGCGCCCGCGCGTACGCCGCCGGACGTCGCGTCCTCGCCTTCGAGAACACGAACGCCGTCGCGCGCTACGGCGCTGCGCAGTCGATCGTCTACGGCGAGCCGATCGACCCCGACGGCGTGATCGCCGCGCTCGACGCGGTCACGCTCGACGAGGTCGCCGAGGTCGCGCGCGAGGTCGCCGACGAGCTGGCGATCGCCTGTGTGGGACCGCACAGCGAGGTGGACTTCAGCTGACCGTCCCGCGGGTTGGGATCAGCTGCGCGACGCGCGACGGGCAGCGCGTCGTCAGTTGAGGTTGCCGCACAGGTTGAACCCGTACGCGACAGCCATCGCGTCTGACTCCGCGCGCGCCGAGCGAAAGGCGTCGAGCGCCGTGCGGACGTCGTTGCCGGCAGCGGCGAGCTTGCGCGCGTCGTTGGCCTTCGCCGCTTCGAGGAAGGTCGCCGAGGTCGAGCGGATCCGCTCGAGCAGCGGGTCCGCCGCGCGCACCGATCTGATGTACGCCTCCCCCTGCGTCCGCTCGGTGCCGCCGTCGGGGAGCCGCACCTCCGACAGCCGGTCGGCAAGCCGCTCGTAGAGGTCGGCGAGCGTGTCGTTGGCGTCGACGACCTCCTGCGCCGTCCCCGGCTGCTCGGCGCCCGCGCTGCGGAAGTCGTCGGCGAGCTTCTCGCAGACGTCGTCGGCGTCGTTGATGAAGGTCGCCTTCGTCTGCGGGCCGTCGTCGCCGCCACAGCCGGCCAGCAGCGCGAGCGTGAGCAGTACGAGCGGAAGCGTTCGCCGGAGCACCGCGTCAGCGTAGAGAAATCGCAGCCGCGGGCCGGCCGTCAGGAGATCGCGATCATCCGCTCGATCGGCACGCGCGCGCGCTCGGCGACGTCGGCCGGCACCTTCACCTCGTGGACGAGGTCGCGCAGGGCGTCGCGCAGCTTCGGCAGCGTGATCATCTTCATGTAGGTGCAGGCTGCGCGCTCGTTGGCAGCGATGAACTCGGTGTCCGGCGCGGCCTCGCGCAGCGGGTGCAGCATCCCGATCTCGGTCGCGACGATCGCCGTGCGGCGGCTGCTCGGATCGTCGGCGGCGGCGTCGGCTGCGTACTTCAGCATCCCGCCGGTCGACAGCATGTGGACGCCCTCGGCCTCGACGTCGCCGGCCGCGACGTACTCCATCACCGAGGTCGAGCAGCCACACTCGGGGTGGATCAGGAAGTCGGCGCCGGGATGCTCGGCGCGCACCTGCTCGATGTCCCGCGGGCGGATGCCGGCGTGGACGTGGCACTCGCCGTCCCAGACGTGCAGCGCGCGTCCGATCCGCCGCTCGACGTAGGCGCCGAGGAACAGGTCCGGCCCGAACAGGATCTCCGTGTCCGGACCGTGCTCGCGCAGGATGTGCTGCACGACCGAGACGGCGTTCGCCGACGTCACGCAGTAGTCGGTCAGCGCCTTGATCTCGGCCGTCGTGTTGACGTACATCACCGTGATCGCGCCCGGATGCTCGGCCTGCCAGGCGCGCAGCTGGTCGGGCGTGATCGCGTCGGCCAGCGAGCAGCCGGCCTGCAGGTCGGGGATCAGGACCGTCTTGTCAGGCGACAGGACCGAGGCCGTCTCGGCCATGAAGTGCACGCCGCAGAACGCGATCACCGCAGCGTCCGAGGCGGCCGCCCGGCGCGACAGGCCGAGCGAGTCGCCGACGTAGTCGGCGACGTCCTGGATCTCCGGAAGCTGGTAGTTGTGGGCGAGGATCACCGCGTCGCGCTCGGCGGCGAGCGTGCGAACCTCGGCCTGCAGGGCGGCGACGTCGTAGAGCTGTAGCAGCGTCAATGCAGCGTCTCCATCAGAAGCGACAGATCAAGGGCGGCGGCGGAGTGCGTGAGCGCTCCGATCGATATCCAGTCTACGCCCGTCTCGGCGTACGCTCGCAGCGAATCCAGCCCGATCCCGCCGCTGGCCTCCAGGCGCGCGCGACCGGCGACATGCGCGACCGCGGCACGCAGCTCGCCGGGGTCCATGTTGTCGAGCAGGATCCGCGTCGCACCCGCCGCCAGCGCATCGTCGACCTCGGCCGGCGTCGAGCACTCGACCTCCAGCGCCAGCTCGGGGAACGCGATCGTCGCCGCGCGCACCGCCGCGCCGACGCCGCCCGCGAGCGTCGCGTGGTTCTCCTTGATGAGCACCATGTCGTACAGGCCCGCGCGGTGGTTGACGCCGCCGCCGGCCGCCACCGCCGCCTTCTCGAGCGCGCGCAGGCCGGGCGTCGTCTTGCGCGTGTCGAGGATCTGCGCACCGGTGCCCTGCACGGCGTGCACGCAGCGCGCCGTCAGCGTCGCGATGCCCGACAGGTGCTGCAGGAAGTTCAGCGCGGTGCGCTCGCCCGCGAGCAGCGCGCGGGCGTCGCCGGTGGCCCGCAGCACCGCGGCGGGCGGCTCGCGCCACCGGCCCTCGGGCCCGAGCCGCCGCAGCTCGACCGCGGGGTCCAGCGCGCGGAACGTCGTCTCCGCGACCTCCAGGCCGGACACCACTCCGGCCGCCTTCTGCGTGATCGTCGCGACCGCGCGGGCGCCGGCAGGGACCGTCGCGATGCTCGTCACGTCGCCGTCGCCGACGTCCTCGGCGAGCGCGCGGTCGACGAGCGCTGCGAGCGTCTGTGCGTCAGGGCTCATGGGAGGCGCAGGATACGGGGGAAGATGGGGTGCAGATGATCGACCTCGACGCCTGGCTGCCGGACCCCGAGATCGTGACGCGCCACCGCCGCGACGCGGCGGTGGCGCCGGATGCGCTGTGGTCCGCCGCGCGCGGCGTGCGACTGGACCAGACGCGCACGATCGGCCGGCTCGTGCGCTGGCGGATCCCCGGCGTGCCGCCCGGCCAGTCGTTCATGGGCCTGCTCGCGACCGAGCCGTTCACCATCCTCGACGCGGGCGAGCGACACTCGATCTCCGGCCTCTGCGGGCGGATCTGGACCTTCACGCGCGACTACGCCGAGCTGTCGGGCCCGGACGAGTTCCTCGCCTGGCAGGAGCCGCGCACCGTCCGCGTCCTGTTCGCGCACTGGGTCCGGGCGGCCGACGGCGGGCATCGCAGCACGCTGCACAGCGAGGCCCGCGTGGGCCCGACGGACACGATCGCGAGGATGCGGCTGCGCGCCCTGTGGCTCGCGGTCGGGCCGTTCGAGCGGCTGATCGGGGCCGAGGCGCTGGCGCTGGCGGCGGATGCGGCCGAGCGCTCCGATGGCCGGCGGCCCTGAGAGGATCACGCCGTGCCCGACTCCGCCACGCTCGCCGGGATGTTCGCGGGCGGCGCGCGCCCGCGCTGCTACGTCGCGAGCCCGCTCGGCTTCTCGGAGGCCGGCCGGGCGTACTACGTGCAGCGCTACCTGCCGGCGCTCGCCGAGCATGTCGAGCCCGTCGACCCGTGGGCGCTCTCGCAGCCAGACGAGTTCGCGGCGGCTGCCGCCGCCGGCCGCGAGCACGCGTTCGGCATCGAGGTCGGCGCCCGCAACGCCGACGCGATCGGCGGCGCGCAGCTGCTCGTCGCCCAGCTCGACGGCCAGGAGGTCGACGCCGGCACCGCCGCCGAGGTCGGCTACGCGACGGCGCTCGGGCTGCCCTGCCTGGCGGTCCGCAGCGACCTGCGCTCCAGCGGAGAGCCGGGCATGCACGTCAACCTCCAGCTGGAGGCGTTCGTCATCCTCTCCGGCGGCTTCGTCGCGGGCTCGCTGGACGAGCTCGTCGCACGACTTGCGCTGCTGCGAACCGCGTGACGCGTGGCTGCCGCGAACCGCTTCGCTGCGCTCCGGCGAGCAGCACGCGGCGGGTGCGGCTGCCGCCCGCTCAGCCGCCGCGCCGCGACCGGGGCAGCGACCACGACCACAGCGTCGCGGACCGCTTCGGCTCGTCCTCGTTCTCGTTGGCGCCGCCGGGCAGCTGCTCGATCCGGTGCCGGCCTGAGCCGAACGGCTCCTCCTCGAGCGGGTCGGACTCCGGCGGCTCGACATAGAAGGCCCTGGCCTTCGTCGGGTCCGTCGAGTCGGGGGCGCTGTCGACGGAGATATGCGTGATCTCGTCCATCGGCAGCGGGTATTCCCTCAGGCCGCCAGCGACTAACCTCGCGCCGCGCTCTTGAGCAGGTAGGCACGCACGAAGCCGTCGAGATCGCCGTCCAGCACGCGGCCGGCGTCGCCGATCTCGTGATCGGTGCGGTGATCCTTGACCATCGTGTAGGGGTGCAGCACATAGGAGCGGATCTGCGAGCCGAAGTTCACGTCGACGACCTCGCCCTTCTCGCGTGCCAGCTCCTCCAGGCGCAGGCGCTCCTCGCGCTCCTGCAGCTTGGAGCGCAGCATCTTCATCGCCGTCTCGCGATTCTGCGTCTGCGAGCGCTCGTTCTGGCACTGCACGACGATCCCGCTCGGCCGGTGCGTGATCCGCACCGCCGAGTCGGTCTTGTTGACGTGCTGGCCGCCCGCACCCGAGGCGCGATAGGTGTCGACCTGCAGATCGTCGGCGTCGATCGCGACCTCCGCAGCGTCGTCGATGACCGGCGCGACCTCGACGCTCGCGAACGACGTCTGCCGCCGGTTGGCCGAATCGAACGGCGACAGGCGGACGAGCCGGTGCACGCCCTTCTCGGCGCCGTAGAGGCCGTAGGCGTTCTCGCCCTCGACGCTGAACGTCGCCGACTTGATGCCCGCCTCCTCGCCCGCGCTGACCTCGAGCAGCTCGACCCTGAAGCCGCGCTGCTCAGCCCACCGCATCTGCATGCGCAGCACCATCTCGGCCCAGTCCTGGGCGTCCGTTCCGCCCGCGCCCGCGACGATCGTGACGAGCGCGTCGCCCGCGTCATAGCGCCCGGAGAAGAGGCGCTGCTCCTCGAGCGTGGCGAGGCGCGCCTCGACGGGCGCGAGCTGGCCCGCGAGCTCGGCGGCGATCTCCTCGTCATCCTCGGCCATCTCGGCCATCTCCACGAGGTCGGCGACGTCGGACTGCAGCGTGCGGAACTGCTCCAACCGGCGCGTCGCGCGCGCGTGCTCGGCACTGACCTTCGCGGCGCGCGCCTGGTCGTCCCAGAAGCCCGCCTCCGACATCTCGTCCTCGAGCTCGGCGGCTCGCTCGCTCAACGCAGCGGGGTCAAAGATGGTCCGCGAGCAGGGACATCTGCGCGCGGATCGCAGCGAGGCGCTGCGGGATGCCCTCGGGAGTCGGCGTTGCGGCCATGGTCGCCAGGATAGAGCGAGCGCGGGTCACCACGGTGCCGGCGTGCTCGCGCGGCACGACGGCGAGCGGCGGCTCGGCTTCAATACGCGGATGGATCCCTACGCCGTGCTGGGTCTCGAGGCCGGCGCCTCGCCGGAGGATGCCGCGCGCGCGTACCGCCAGCTCGCCAAGCAGTGGCATCCCGACCGCGCCGGCGACACGGGCGCGGCACGCATGATCCAGCTCAACGTCGCCTACGAGCTCGTGCGGGCACAGCACCGTCCGGGGGCCGAGGCCGGAGCAGGGTCCGCGGTCGCGCCAGCCGGCGCTCGCGGACAGGACGGCGGGCGCCGCCGCGGCGCCG
>JAUYGN010000147.1 GCA_030690545.1 Solirubrobacteraceae bacterium | reverse complement strand
CCGCGGTGCGGGCGCAATGCGCCGCGCTGATCGACGCCGCCGGCCCCGCCTGCGTCGCGGTCAAGCCGCAGCTCGCGTGCTTCGAGCGTCTCGGCGCCGACGGCTGGACGGCGCTCGCGGCGACCGCCGCCTATGCGCGCGAGCGCGGCCTGCTCGTCCTCGCCGACGCCAAGCGCGGCGACATCTCGGTCTCGGCTGCCGCCTATGCGCAGGCGCTCGTCGGCAGCACGCCGACGCCCTTCGGCGCCGTCGAGGGACTGAGCGCCGACGCCTTCACCGCCAACCCGCTGCTCGGCGTCGACGCGCTGGCGCCGCTGATCGACGGCGCGCGCGCGGCCGGGGCCGGCGTCTTCGTCCTCGTGCGGACCTCCAACCCCGGCGCGGCCGACATCGAGGACCTCGCGCTCGCCGGCGACGACGCCGAGACGGTCTGGGAGCGCGTGGCGCGCATCGTCGACCGGCTCGGCGCGCCGCCGTCGCCGGTCAGCGGCCTGTCGGAGGTCGGCGCCGTCGTCGGAGCGACGCGGCCCGAGCACGTCGCTCGGATGCGCGAGCTGATGCCGCACGCGCCGTTCCTGCTGCCGGGGATCGGCGCGCAGGGCGGCCGCGTCGAGGACCTGGCCCCGGCATTCGCGCCGGGACGTGCCGGCGGCCTGGTCAGCGCGTCGCGCTCGATCGCCTCGGCGCACGAGTCGACCGGGGCCGCTCCCGCCGTCGCCGCGCGAGCCGAGGCCGAGCGTCTGCGGGAGTCCGCTTGGACGCTGTCGTGATGCGCCGCAGATGCGCCAGGTCCGTATCCTCTGCGCAGGATGGAGGAGATCGATCCTCAGCGCTATGTGCTGCCTGGCCTGCTCGCGCTGCTGCTGCTCGGTGCCTTCGTGATCCTCGTGACGAACGGGAGCGGCGACGAGCCCGTCGGCGCGGTCGACAGCTCGCCCCGCTCGACGCCCGCGCAGAGCTCGACGGCGACGACGACGGCTCCGACGACGACGGGAGCGTCGTCCGCGGCGCCGCCGGCCTCCAGTCGCTTCACGACGGTGCAGGCCGGCGACACCCCGGCGTCGATCGCCGCTCGCACCGGAATCAGCGTCGATCGCCTGCTCGAGCTCAACCCCAGCGCGGACCCGGACTCGTGGCGCACCGGGCAGACGCTCAAGCTCGCACCGTGACGGCTCGACTCGCGCTGGTCGGGGCGGTGCTCGCACTGCTCCTGGCGACACCGTGCGCCGTCGCCCAGACCGCGCCGCGCGAGCCGCGCCTGCAGGGCGCCAAGGCGGCGATCGTGATGGAGACGACGACGCGCGACGTCCTGCTGTCACGCAACGCCGACGAGCGCCGCCCGATCGCCTCGGCGACGAAGCTCATGACGGTGCTCGTCGCGCTGCTGCGGACCGATCTCGACGACGTCTTCAGCGCGGCCGACTACAACGCCGCGCCCGCCGAGTCGCAGATCGGCCTGCAGCCGGGGGAGCGGATGAGCGTCCGCGACCTGCTGCGTGCCGCGCTGCTGCCCAGCGCCAACGACGCGGCCGCGACGCTCGCGGTCGGGACGATGGGCTCGACCGAGGCGTTCGTCGCCGAGATGAACCGTCGTGCCGAGGCGCTCGGGATGAGCAACACGCGCTTCGCCAATCCGGTCGGCCTCGACGACGAGGACAACTACTCCAGCGCCCGCGACCTCGCGCGGCTCGCGATCCGCCTGCGCGGCTTCGAGTACTTCCGCCGCACCGTCGACCTGCCGCGCGGCACGCTGCGCAGCGGCGCGCGTCAGCGCACCGTCATCAACCGCAACCGGCTCGTGCGCACCATCGATCACGTCAACGGCGTCAAGACCGGCCAGACGAGCGGCGCGGGCTACGTCCTCGTCGGCTCCGCCAGCCGCGACGGCGTGAGCGTCGTCAGCGTCGTGCTCGGCGAGCCGAGCGAGCGAGCTCGCGACAGTGACTCGCTGGCGCTCCTGCGCTACGGGCTGAACAGCTACGACGCGCGGACCGTGATGCCCGAGGGGCGCGCGCTCGGTCGCGTCGCGCTGCGCTACCGCGGCGACGAGTCCGTCGACCTGATCGCCGGCGAGACGGTCAAGCGCGTGCTGCGGACCGGCACCCGCACGCGGGTCACGCTGAGCGGCCTGCCGGAGGAGGTCGACGGCCCGCTGCCGCGCGGCACGCGGCTCGGAACGGCGACGATCCGCACCGACGACGAGGTGCTCGCGCGCGTGCCGATCGTGACCGCTCGCCCGGTCGCCGAGGCGAGCCTGGGAGCGCGCCTGGACGACATGCTTCGCCGCTCGCAGACGATCATCGCCCTGGTGGCCCTGCTGGTCTGTAGCCTCCCTCTTCTTCTGTTGCGCCGCCGGGCGTTGGCGCGCAGGCGCGCGCTGGATGCAGAGCATCGGCGGGCGCGGCGGCGTGAGGAGTCAGCGGTCCCATGATCATCACCGTCACCCTCAACGCAGCGATCGACAAGTCGCTCTCGGTGCCGAACTTCCGCCTCGGGCGGCGCCACCGGACAGTCGAGCAGACGACGCTGCCGGGTGGCAAGGGCGTCAACGTCGCGCGCACGCTGAAGACGCTCGGGCAGCCGGTCATCGCGACCGGCTTCGCGGGCGGCGCGACCGGCACGCGCATCGTCGAGGCGCTGACCGACGAGTCGATCCTCAACGACTTCGTCCGCATCCGCGAGGAGTCGCGCACGAACACCGCGGTGCTCGATCCGACGAACGGCCAGCAGACCGAGATCAACGAGCGCGGGCCGGCCGTCAGCGGGCGCGAGCTCGAGCTCTTCCGCGACAAGCTCATGTACCTCGCGCGGGGCGCGGCGATCGTCGTCTTCGCGGGCTCGCTGCCGCGTGGTGTCGATTCCGACGTCTACGCCGCGATGATCAAGGAGCTGCGCCGCCTCGGCCTCGTCGTCGTGATCGACACCGACGGCGACCCGCTGCGCCACGCCGTGCGCGCCGAGCCACACGTCGTCTCGCCCAACGTGCTCGAGGCCGAGGAGCTCGTCGGCCACGAGTTCAACGACGACGAGGACCGCGTCATCGCCGTCCGCGAGATCGCCGCGCTCGGCGCCCAGGAAGCGATCATGACCGTGCCGGACGGCTGCTTCGCACAGGTCGTCGACGAAGGCGAGTCGCGGCTGTATCGCGTGCACATCGAGCCGCGCGAGGCGGTCGCGACGGTCGGCGGCGGCGACGCGTTCCTGGCCGGCTACGTCGCGGCGCGCTACGGCGGCAAGCAGCCCCCGGAGTGCCTGCGCTTCGGCGTCGCCTGCGGCGCCGAGTCCGTCCAGCGCCTCGGCGCCGGCCTGATCGACCCGCACAAGGTCGAGCGGCTCGTGCCCGAGGTCGACGTGCGCCAGCTTCCTGCGCCGGCCGAGGTCAGATGAGCCGGTCGGTCAGGCCACGCTGGCGTGGTCGTCGACGCCCGGCTCGTCGCCGAGCGAGACACGGGCCCGCGCCGTCGTGAGGTGATAGAGGATCAGCAGCTGGACGAGCGCGAGCGACTCCGAGCGATGCACGTCGTTGCCGACGGTGAACTCGCCGAGCGCCTCCGAGCGCAGGTGGCGGGCGAAGTGCATGCGGTCCCAGATCGACTCCTCGATCGCCGCGGCACGCTCGCGGGCCAGCGCGCCGGGAATGAAGAGCGTGCGCTCGCCGGCGCGCTCGGTCATCGTGATCTGGCCGTCGCTCTCCTCGACGAACGGGCTGAGATCGGGGTGCGGGAGGCTGTCGCGCAGCGTCAGCTCGGCGTCGAGGATGAACGGGTCGTCGGGGTTCTCCATGCGGCAGACGACCATGTCGGCGTTGCGGCGCTGCGGACGGATGAAGGCCTCGGAGTCGGGCTCGCGGCGGTCGAGGTCGGCGAGCACCTCGTCAGTCGTGTAGCCGCGCTTGGAGCAGTCGCGGTCGACCTTCCACTGGCGGCGCAGCGTCTCGGGCGGGTCGAGGTAGACGCGCACGTCGTAGGCCGAGCGCATCCCCTCGGTGTGGTAGCCGAGCAGGCCTTCGATCAGCGTGAAGCTCTCCGGGTGCGTGTAGACGAGCGGTCCGAAGGTTCCGTCGTGGTGCTGGTAGACGGGCTTGAGGATCGCTTCGCCGAGCCGCAGGCACTGCAGGTGCTGGGCCATGATGTCGAGGTAGTTGCACTCCGGGTTCAGCGGCGTGATGCCGCGCTCGGCGCGCTGGCGACGGTCGTACTTGTGGTAGTCGTCGGTGCAGATGTGCGTGACGGACTCCTCGCCGAGGAGCCTCACGAGCCCTTTGCTCAACGTCGTCTTGCCCGACGCCGAATCGCCGACGATCCCGAGCATGATCGGTCGTGCCATGCGGTTCTCGCTCCTCCTCTCCGCGGACGGTGCACGCTGCCGGGTCCCGCGACCGGTCAGCGCGCCTCAGACTAGCGCCGCAGGCCCGTTTCGCGAAGCGCGGTCGGCGCCGGCGAGCGGCGCCGGGCGCGTCGCCGGCGTCAGGCCGCGGCGCGTTGCTCGGCGGCGAGCGTGATGAAGACGCGCTCGCCCTGCAGCTCGACGGCATGGGCGACGACCGCGTCGTCGGTCGTCAGCCCGGAGCCGGTCGCGAGGTCGAAGCGGCGCTCGTGCAGGGGGCAGATCACGGCGCTGTCGCAGACGATGCCGTCCGCGAGCGGGCCACCGCGGTGCGGGCAGATGGCGTCCAGCGCGAACCAGCCGCCCGCGGCACGGAAGACCGCGATCCGGCGGCCGTCGAGGGTGATCGCGCGCCCCTCGCCGAGCGGGACGTCGTCGACCTGGCAGACGTACCGACCGATCGCGACGCTCACCGCTCGCCCCCGGCGGGCGGGCCGGCGAGCACCGGCTCGGGCGCGTCGAGGTCCTCGAACTGTCGCGGGTGGTAGGGGTCGTCGCGCTCCAGCCACGGATCGGCCGTCGCCGCCTTCGCGATCCGCAGGCGCTCGCGCAGCGCGGCGCCGCTGTCCTCGCCGAGCACGATCTCGCGCACCGTCTCGAGGCCGATGCGCGGGATGAAGTCGTACGTGCGCTCCTTGTAGTCGGCGTTCTCGCGGTAGTACTGCAGGAACGTCGTCGCGATCCGCAGCGCCTCGGCGCGGGTCTCCACGGTCGCCAGGATGTCGGCCTCGCGCACGTTGCCACCGGCCGCGCCGCCGGCGCGGACCTGCCAGCCGCCCTCGACGGCGACGCAGCCGATGTCCTTCACCGTCGCTTCCGCGCAGTTGCGCGGACAGCCGGATACCCCGGACTTGACCTTGTGTGGAGTGTGTAGGCCCTCCCAGAGCTTCTCCATCTCGATGCCCAGGCCGACCGCGTCGCCCAGGCCGAAGCGGCAGAAGTCGGTGCCGACGCACGTCTTGACCGTGCGCACGGCCTTCGCGTAGGCGTGGCCGGAGGGCATCCCGAGATCGCGCCAGATCGCGGGCAGGTCCTGCTTGCGCACGCCGAGCAGGTCAAGTCGCTGGCCGCCGGTGACCTTCACCATCGGGACCTCGTACTTGTCGGCGACGTCGGCGATCCGGCGCAGCTCGTCGGGCGTCGTCACGCCGCCGTACATCCGCGGCACGACCGAGAACGTGCCGTCGCGCTGGATGTTCGCGTGCACGCGGTCGTTGATGAACCGCGCGTCGCGCTCCTCGCGATGCTGGTTGGCGCAGACCTCCGAGACGAGGTAGGCGAGCGCCGGCTTGCAGGTGCCGCAGTCGCGCCCGGTGCCGCAGGTCGCCGCGACCTCGCTGACGGACTGCATGCCGGCGTCGCGGATCTCGGCGGCGAGCTGCTCGCGCGTCTGCTTGCGACAGGGGCACAGGTAGGTCGGCTCGTCGCTCAGCCCGCCGGTCGCGGCGGCGACGATCTCCTTGACCGCGGGGCGACAGGAGCCGCAGCCGGTCCCGGCGCGGGTGACCGCCATCACCTCGCGCGGCGTCGCGCAGCCGCCCTCGCTGACGGCCGCGACGAGGTCGCCCTTGCAGACGCCGTTGCAGTCGCAGATCTGCGCCGTGTCGGGCAGGTCGGCCGGACCGGCGAGCGAGGCGTCGGCAAGCGCCTGCAGCGGATTGTCGACCGGATCGCCGGCGCGGACCGCGGCGACGAGCGCCTCCGAGCCGCGCGTGTCGCCGAGCAGGACCGTGCCGACGACGCGGCCGTCACGGACGGTGAGCTTGCGGTAGACGCCGGTCGCGGCGTCGCTGACGACGGCCTCCAGGTCGCCGGCTGCGTCGCCCGCGCAGACGAGGTCGATGCCGGCGACCTTGAGCTTCGCGCTCGGCACCGAGCCGAGGTAGAGCGCGCCCGGAGCGCCGTCGGTCGGGCCGCCGACCGGCGCGCGCTGCGTGGTCAGCGTCGCGGCGGCGACCCGCGCCTGGTCGTGGATCGGGGCGACGAGGCCGTAGACCACGCCGCGGTGCTGCGCGCACTCGCCGACGGCGAGCACGTTCGGCAGGCTCGTGCACATCGCGTCGTCGACGATGATGCCGCGGTCGCAGACGACGCCCATCGTGCGGGCCAGCTCGGTCTCCGGCCGGATCCCGATCGAGACGACGACGAGGTCGGCGAGCAGCTCCGAGCCGTCGCTGAAGCGCAGCCCGTGGGCGCGCTCGGGACCGATGATCTGCTGCGTGCTGCGCTCGAACTCGACGTCGATGTCGAGGCCGAGCAGGGCGGGCGCCAGCAGCGCGCTCGCGCCCGCGTCGAGCTGGCGCTCCATCAGGCGGTCGAGCAGGTGCACGACGGTGACCGCGCAGCCCTGCGCGGCGATCCCCCGCGCGGCCTCCAGCCCGAGCAGCCCGCCGCCGATGACCGCCGCGCGCCGGACGCCGCCCTGCGCGGCCGCGACCCGGATCGCGTCGCAGTCGGCAGGGTCGCGGAAGGGGTGCACGCCGGCGAGGTCGATCCCGGGGATCGGCGGCATCAGCGGCTGCGAGCCGGTCGCCAGCACGAGCCGGTCGAAGGCCAGCTCGTCGACGTCGTCGAGCCCGAGCGCGCCGCGCTCGGCGTCGACCCACGTGACGGTCCGGCCGACGAGCAGCTCGACGCCGTTGTCCTCGTACCACTCCGGCGGACGCAGCTGCAGCGTCTGCGGGTCCTCGCCGCTGACGAGGATCTCCGACAGGCGCACGCGATCGTAGGGTGCGCTGCGCTCGCCGCAGATCAGCGTGATTGCGACGTCGGCGTCGCGCTCGCGCAGCGCCTCGCAGACGGCCTGGCCGGCGATCCCCCCACCGACGATGACGACTCCGTGGCTCATGTGGGCATCCTGTGGGACGCCGGTTTCCCCGGCGTGCCGTACGTGTTTCCACCCGGTGAACGGTGAGGACGTCCTCCGAGACGCTGGTCAGATCCCGGCATCGTCGAGCTGCGCGGCGCCGGCCGCGGGGCCCGATGGCGCCGGCTGAAGGACGGCGTCCAATTCCCGGGTGCGATCACGATGCTGCAGCGGCGTCGAGCAGGGTCTGCACGTCGGCCGAGCAGCCCCCGCAGCCCGTCGCGGCCCGTGTCTGTCGGCTGACCTGGGCGATCGTGCTGAGGCCGTCGCGGCGGATCGCCGCCTGCACGTCGCCGACGCTGACGGCGTTGCACGAGCAGATCAGCACGGCGGGGTCGGCGGCGAGCGCGTCGGCGCTCGGTCCGGGGCGCGACTCCAGCAGATCCGACGGGACCGGCTCGCCGCTGCGCAGCAGCTCGGTCAGGTGCCGCGCAGCCGCGACGTCGCCGACGAGCGCGGCGCCGGTCAGGCGCTCGCCGTCGAGCACGAGACGGCGATAGATGCCGCGCCGCGTGTCGCTGAGGACGATCTCGTCGTGGCCGTCCGGCGCCGCGCCGGCCGACTCGCCGCCCGCGTAGACGTCGACGCCGCTGACCTTCAGCGTCGTCGCGGCGACCGCGCCGTGGAACGCCGCCGGGTCGCCCGCGACGCCGGCGCCCGCGACGCGCGCCTGCTCGGCGAGCGGTGCCCACAGCCCGTAGACGACGCCGCGGTGCTCGGCGCACTCGCCGACCGACCAGACCGCCGGAGCACTCGTGCGCAGCGCGTCGTCGACGACGACGCCGCGCCCGACGGCCAGGCCGGCGGCGCGCGCCAGCGACGTCTCGGCGCGCACCCCTGCGGCGACGATGACGCGCGTCGCCGGCAGCTCGTCGCCGTCGTCGAGCACGACACGGTCGGCCTCGATCCGCGCGGCGCTGCGTCCCAGCCGGCAGGCGATCCCCTGCGACTCCAGCGCGCGTTGCAGCATGCCGGCGGCGCCCGCATCGAGCTGCTGGCCCATCAGCTGCGCGGCGAGCTCGACGACGGTGACCGCGACGCCGCGGGCGCGCAGCCCGGCAGCGGCCTCGAGGCCGAGCAGCCCGCCGCCGATGACGACCGCGCGGTCGCCGGCCGGCGTGGCGGCGAGCGCGTCGGCGTCGCGCCAGGTGCGAAAGACGTCGACATGCGGGAGTTCGGCGCCGGGCACCGGCGGGACGAACGCGCGTGAGCCGGTCGCGAGCACGAGCGCGTCGTAGGGATGGCGGATGCCGGCATCGTCGATCGCCGCGCGACCGTCGAGGTCGAGCGCCGCCGCGCGGCTGCCGCCGCGCAGGTCGACGTCGTGCGCGCGGTACCAGGCGAGCGGGCGCAGCTCGAGCTCGCCGGGCCCGCAAGTGCGCGCCAGCAGCTTGCTCAGCAGGACGCGGTTGTAGGCCGGGCCCGGCTCCTCGCCGAGCATGACGATCTTCCAGTCGCTCGTCGGGCGCCGGCGCAGCGCCTCCTCGACGACCGCCAGGCCGGCCATCCCGGTGCCGACGACGACGAGTCGCTTGGGCTTCGCCGGCGCTCGCCGCCGGACCGGCTCGTCGCGCTGCCTGACGGGCTCCAGGCGCACGGCGAGCGCCTTCAGCTCGGGCTGCTTGGAGGTCGGGTCGACGGCGGCGATCGTCAGCGCGTTGAGCACCCCGGCGCCCGCCGCGGCATGCATCGCGCCCCAGTGAAACGGCGCGAAGGCGACGCCGCGCGGCAGGCCGTCGTCGAGTGCGACCGGGAGGCGCAGCTCGCCGCGGCGTGAGACGACACGCACGAGGTCGCCGGCGCCGAGGGAGGCCGCGGACGCGTCGAGCGGATGGCAGGAGAGCGTCGCCTCGCCGGCCGACGCGCGCAGCGTCGGCGAGTGGCCGGTACGCGTCATCGTGTGCCACTGGTCGGCGACGCGACCGGTCGTCAGCAGCAGCGGGAAGTCCGCGTCGGGCGTCTCGGCGGGCGCCGCGTGCGGCGTGGGCGCGAAGCGCGCGCGGCCGTCGGGCGTCGGGAAGCGGTGGTCCTCGTAGAGGCGCACGGTGCCCTCGTGCTCGCCGACGGCCTGCGCCGGCGCGGGCCACTGCACGCCGCCCTCGCGGCGCAGGCGCTCGTGCGAGACGCCGGTCATGTCGCACGGCCGCCCGGCCGTGCAGGCGGCGAACTCGTCGAACACGGCGGCGCTGTCGGGCCATGCGAACGCGTCGCCGTAGCCGAGGTGACGCGCGAGGCCGGCGACGATCTCCCAGTCCGGCCTGGCCTCGCCCGGCGGCGCCACGGCCCGCCGGACGAGGCCGATCCGGCGTTCGGAGCTCGTCATCGCGCCCTCCTTCTCCGGCCATGCCGCGGCCGGCAGGACGGCATGGGCGAGCGCGGACGTCTCGGTCGGATGATGCGGGTCCTGCACGACGACGAGCTCGGCGCGCTCGAGCGCCGCCCGCGCGCGCTGGCCGTCGGGCAGCGAGACGAGCGGGTTCGTCGCCATCACCCAGACGGCCTTCACGGTCCCCGCCTCGAGCGCGTCGAAGAGCTCGACCGCCGGTAGGCCGGGGGTCGGCGACAGGCGCCCGGCCGGCACGCCCCAGTGCGCTTCCATCGCCGCGCGATCGTCGGCGTCGGCGACCTTGCGGTAGCCGGGCAGCAGCTGCGACAGGCCACCGGTCTCGCGACCGCCCATCGCGTTCGGCTGGCCGGTCAGCGACAGCGGGCCGCTGCCGGGCCGGCCGATCTGGCCGGTCGCCAGGCAGAGGTTGATGAGGCCGCGGTTCTTCAGCGTCCCGACCGTCGACTGGTTGGCGCCCATCGACCACAGCGCCATCGCGGCGCCCGCGCTCGCGAAGCGGTGCGCGGCCTGCTCGATCAGCTTGGCCTCGACCTGGCAGACCTCGGCGGCGCGCGCGGGCGACCATTCCCGCGCGACTGCCCGCGCGTCCTCCCAGCCGCTCGTGTGGCGTCCGATGAAGCCCTCGTCGAGGAGCCCGTCGCGATCGACGACATGCAGCAGCCCGCTGAGCAGCGCGAGGTCGGTGCCGGGGCGGACCGGGAGGTGCAGGTCGGCGCCCTTCGCGGTCTGCGTGCGCCGCGGGTCGGCGCAGATGACGAACGCGCCCTCGGCCTGGCGGTCGCGGATCCGTCCCCAGAGGATCGGGTGGCAGGCGGCCGTGTTCGTCCCGAGCAGCAGGAAGCAGTCGGCGAGCGCGATGTCGGCGTACGCCGGCGGCGGGCCGTCGAAGCCGAACGCGCCGCTGTAGCCGGCGACGGCCGAGGACATGCACAGGCGCGAGTTCGAGTCGACGTTGTTCGTGCCGAGAAAGCCCTTCGCGAGCTTGTTGATCGCGTAGTAGTCCTCGGTCAGCAGCTGGCCGGAGATGTAGAACGCGACGGCGTCGGGCCCGTGCTCGTCGACGATCGCGCGTAGCTTGCCGGCGAGCGCGCCGAGCACGTCCTCCCAGCCGGTCGGCTCGAAGCGGTCGTCGCGGTCGTCGCGGTACAGCGGCGTCGTCGCGCGGTCGGGCGCGCTGACGGCGAACGGCAGGCCGAGCGGCTTGCGGCACGTGCGCCCGCGGTTGGCGGGGTGGCGCATGTCGCCGCGGACCGCGGTCAGGCGGCCGTCGTCGTCGACGTCGGCGAGCAGGCCGCAGCCGACGCCGCAGTAGGGACACTGGGTCGGGGTGGTCTGCACTGTCTGGAAGGGTGCGGCCAGGGGGTTTCCCGGGCGCGTCGCAACGATGAACGCTCTGTGAACTGCGCCATCGCGGGGAGGCGGGACGTCGTCGAGCGCCGACGCGCCAGCTTCTGATCCCTGGCGCGCAGACACCCGTAGCCGCCTGAAAATCGACGAACCAAATCAGGGGGGTTCACATGGACGTATCGAACATCGGCTTCGCGTTTCTGGCCGCCGCCGCCGTCATGCTCGTCGTGGTGGTCGTGGTCGTCGGCTTTGGCTCGAACGTCTGACGGCAGGTCGACGCCGGCCGCCCGTCGCGGGGTCATTCGCCAGCGAGCTCGGGCGGCAGCGCCTGCGGGCCGTCCGGGTACAGCTGGGCGAGCTGCGCAGCCGTCATCTCGAGCGTGTTGGCGAGCTCGGGCGGCGTTCCGACCACGAGCCAGAGCGCGTCTGCGTCGGTGTCGTTGAAGACCTGACGCACCTCGTCGGGCTCGACGAGCACCGTCGACAGCGGCGCGAGCGTCAGCGGCGCTGCGTCATCGCCACCGATTCGCATCCGCCCGGTGCCCTCGAGCACCACGTAGAGCTCGGTCTGCGTCATGTGGCGGTGCCTCGTTGACGCCTGGCCCGGCGTCAGCCGCCAGTAGCGTGCGGCGAGCGGGGCGGCATCGAGCTGCTTGCCGAGGTCGCAGTTGAGCACGCCCATCTGGTTGGAAGGCCTCCAGTGGGCGTCGCCTGCGGGAAGCACGCGCGCAGCCATCGCGTCGGATCCTAGTGGCCCTTCTTCCAACGTCTGACCGGATACGTCGGGCGCCGATCAGCGTCTGGCGGCGTCCTCGGATCTCGATGCGGCAAACATCGGCAGCGGCCGCTACCTCGATCGCATCGGTGCTGACGAGGAGCGCTGGTACGCGGTCGAGCTCGGCGTCGGTCAGCGCCTCGCGGCAGCCGCAGTGGTGAGCCGTACCTTGCCTGCTGCCGGGAGCGCTTGTCCTGCTCGGGCTCCGGCGCGCGATCGGGGCCCGGAGGTGAGGGCGGTTCGCCGGACGGCCACGCTCGCCATCGCGACGCTGGCCGCCGTCTGCACGGTCGGCACGTCCGCGGCGCTCGCGACGCCGGTCAACGGCGGCGGCTCGTTCGACGATGCGCCGCTGCCGGCGGCCGGGACGCACACCGACAACGATCCTGCCACAGGAGACCCCGTTCTACGCCGTCGCGCTGCGCGAGGGCCAGCGGCTGCGCGTTGACGCCGTCGTCGACCTGCGTGGTGGCAGCAAGAGCGTCCGCGACGTCCCCGTCGCGGACGGGTGCGCGTGGGCAGACGGCGTACGCGGTCGCCGGCCGACCGCGGCGCGTATCGAGCGCGGTTCTCGTCGCGACGGGCGGCGCTGCCCTGCTCAGCGGCGCGCTGCTGGCGTTGTGGACGGCTCGCCGGATCGCTCGCGCCTGACGGGGTGTGACGGCGCGGGCCGGACGTCGGTTGCGGCGCACGACCACGACCGCGCGGTGATGCTCGCCCGCCGTGGCGCCGCCCACGGCCTGGGCCGCGCCGGACCACGTCGATTCGCCGGGACGGAGCGTCCACTCGACCGGATGTCGAGTGGCTATGGACCGAACGGCCAAAGACAGATCACGGTTGCGCCCATACGGTCCGACGAGTGACCGCCAGGGACGAGTTCGTGCTGCGCACAGTCGAGGAGCGGGGCGTGAAGTTCATCCGCCTCTGGTTCATCGACGTCCTCGGCCTGCTCAAGAGCATCTCGATTCCCGTCTCAGAGCTCGACTCGGCGCTGCAGGACGGCGTCGGCCTGGACGGCTCGTCGCTGGAGGGCGCGTCGCGCCTGCGCGAGCACGACGTCATCGCCCACCCCGACCCGCGGACGTTTCAGATCCTGCCCTGGCGCCCGGACTCGATCGTCGCGCGGATGTTCTGCGACGTGCGCCAGCCCGACGACGGCCCGTTCGGGGGCGACTCACGGGCGACGCTGCGGCGGGTGCTCGAGCAGGCGTCGGCGCTGGGCTACACGATGCAGGTCGGCTGCGAGGTCGAGTTCTTCGTCTTCGGCCCGCTGGGCTCCAACGGCGCCGCCCCGACGACGCTCGACGACGGCGCGTACTTCGACCTCACGCCGCTCGACGTCGGCAGCGACTTTCGCCGCCGCACGATCGACTACCTCGAGCAGATGGGGATTCCCGTCAAGGCGTCGCACCACGAGGTCGCGCCGTCCCAGCACGAGATCCAGCTCGCCCACACCGACGCGCTGTCGATGGCCGACGCGGTCACGACGTTTCGCCTCGCCGTCAAGGAGGCCGCGCACGAGCTCGGCGCGTACGCGACGTTCATGCCCAAGCCGCTCGCCGCCCATCCCGGCAGCGGCATGCACCTGCACATCTCGCTCTTCGAGGGCGAGCGCAACGCCTTCCACGACAGCGATCCCGAGCGGTCGCTGTCACCGACCGGCCGCGCGTTCCTCGCCGGCGTCCTCGCGCACGCAGGCGAGCTGACCGCCGTGACGAACCAGTGGATCAACTCCTACCGGCGCCTGGCGACCGGCTTCGAGGCGCCCGACTACGTCAGCTGGACGCGGCGCGGCGCCGCGGCGCTCGTGCGCGTCCCGTCGCGCCGGCCGGGTCGCGCCGAGAGCACGCGCTTCGAGCTGCGCTCGCCCGATCCGGCCTGCAACCCCTACATGGTCCTCGCGCTGATCCTCGCCGCCGGCCTGCGCGGGATCGAGCGCGGCTACGAGCTGCAGGCCGAGTCGATCGACGACGATCCCGGCGGCGCCGCCCGGCTGCCGCTGGACCTGCGCGAGGCGACCGACCTGTTCGACGCCTCCGAGCTCGCCCGCGAGACGCTCGGCGACCGCCTCTGCGACGTCTTCGTCGCCAACAAGCGCCGCGAGCTCGACGACGAGCGGCGCACCGTGACCGAGTTCGACCGCGCCCGCTACCTGAGGCTGCTGTAGCGAGGACATGCGATGACCGCTGCGACGAGCATCCCGACGAGCGACGGCGCGCCGTCGTGAGCGACGCCTGGATCTACGGCAGCCATGGCAGCGATACGAGCTCGCGGCTGCTCGCCGAGCTCGGCTTCAGCCCACACCGCGTGGCCGCCAACGGCACGCTGCGCCCGGTCGAGGGCGAGTCGCGCGCACCGGCGCTCGCGCTCGTGCTCGCCAACGGCCTCGAGCAGCCGTCCTGCGCCGAGCTGTGCGCGCGCCTGGCCGCCGACGAGGAGCTCGGCGAAGTGCCGGTCATCGTCGCGCTGCCGGCCGACGTGCTCGGCGCCGGGATCGGCGTCGCCGAGGGACACGAGCTGCTGGTCGAGCCGTTCACCGCCGAGGAGCTGCAGGCGCGGATCGCGCGCGCCCGTCGCGCGGTCAACGGCATCGATCACGACGACATCGTCCGCGTCGGCAGCCTGGAGATGAACCTCGCGACCTATCAGGTCGCGATCGACGGGCGGCCGGTCGACTTCACGTTCATGGAGTACGAGCTGCTGAAGTTCCTCGTCACCCATCCCAAGCGCGTCTTCTCGCGCGAGGCGCTGCTCAACCGCGTCTGGGGCTATGACTACTACGGCGGGGCGCGGACGGTCGACGTCCACGTGCGGCGTGTCCGCGCGAAGCTCGGCAGCGAGCACGCCGGGCGGATCAAGACCGTGCGCAGCGTCGGCTACCGGTGGGAGGGAGCATGAGCGCGCGGCCACGCACGCAGCTGTCCGAACGTCGCGGGCGCAGTGACTACCCCGGCTTCCGCGCCGTCATCAAAGCCGTCGGGACCGGACCACGGGGCAGCCGCGCGCTGACGTTCGAGGAGGCGCGCGGCGCGACCGCCGGCCTGCTCGCCGGCGATGTCAGCCCCGTGCAGGCGGGTGCCTTCCTCGTCGCGATGCGGATCAAGGGGGAGACCCCGGCCGAGCTTGCCGGGATCGCCCGAGCCCTGCGCGACGCCGCCCGCGCGGTGGCGCCCGATCCGCCGAACGGCGGCCGTCCGATCGTCGCCTGCGCGGGGGCCTACGACGGCATGAGCGAAGCACCGCAGCTCTCGCTCGCGGCCGCCGTCCTGGCGGCGGCGGCGGGCGCGCGCGTCGTCGTGCACTGCGGCTCGCGCATCGGACCAAAGCGCGGCACGACGCCGGCCGACGTGCTCGTCGCGCTCGGCGGACCCCTGCGGCCCAAGCCGGCCGACTCGCTGGCGATGCTCGAACGCTCCGACGTCGCGCTCGTCCACGCGAGCGCGGCGATCCCCGGCTGGGACGCCCTGGCGGGGATCCGCGACGAGATCGGCCTGCGCGGCCCGCTGCACAGCGCCGAGAAGCTCGTCGACCACCTCGGCGCGACCTGCTTCGTCGTCGGCCATACGCACAGCTCCTATCGCGAGCGGATCCTCGGCGCGCTCGAGCTGCTCGGCGCGCAGCGGGCGGTCGCGGTGCGCGGCATGGAGGGCGCCGACATCCTGCGCACGGGACGCCCGTCGGCGGCCGACGCCAACGGCCCGCTGGAGATCGGCGAAGCGCCGGGCAGCGTGTTGCGCGGCGACGCCGATCCGCAGATCGCCGCCGAGCTCACGCGCGCGATCGCGGCGGGCGAGGAGCACGGCATCGCCGGCCACACCGCGATCCTCAGCGCGGGCGTGCGGCTCTATGCGTCCGGGCGCTGCGACAGCGTCGGCGCGGGCGCGGCGCTCGCGACGACGGCGATCGCCGACGGTCGCGCGGCGGCGACGCTCGAAGCGCTGCTGGCGAGCTGAGCGCCGCGCCGCCACGCTCGCTTCAGCGTGCTGCGCGCCGGGCGACCGGCTCCCAGCGCTGCACGCACGGCGACGGTGCGACGCCGGCATCGAGGCGCGGGTCGGGCACCGGCGCGCCCGACGTGAGCGCCAACGGGATCACGCCGGCCCAGGCGTCCGACGCGTAGTCCTCCTCGTCGTCGACCGGCGGTCCGCTGCGCACCTTCGCCGAGGCCTCGTCGAGCCCCATCGCCAGCACGCGGGTGCCCTTCAGCTCCTGCGCGCTCGGCGGGCGGACCTCGCCCCAGCGGCCGGGAACGAGGCGCTCGGTGAACTGCTCGAGCGCCGCCAGCTGCTCGGCGGGGTCGTCGACCGGTCTGGCCTCGCCGAGGACGACGACGGAGCGGTAGTTCATCGAGTGGTGAAACGCCGAGCGGGCGAGCACGATGCCGTCGAGCAGCGTCACGGTCAGGCAGGCGGGAGCGGAGGTCGCGAGCGTGCGGAGCGTGCGGCTGGCCGCGGAGCCGTGGATGTAGACGGTCTCGCCGGCGCGCGCGTGCAGCGTCGGGATGACGTACGGCTGTCCGTCGACCGCGAAGCCGACGTGGGCGACGAGCGCCTCGTCGAGGATCGCGTCGATCGCGTCGCGGTCGTACGCGGCGCGCGACGGAGCGCGGCGGACCCGCGCGCGTTGTGACGGAGCGGTGGCCACGGGCACGACGATACGTCAGGATTGGTCCGGCGAACAGGACCATTCGAGTACTGACGAAGGGGACCAATGGACCTTCATCTCGACCTCGCCCGCACGCCGGGCTCGTCGCTGCGCGCACGGCTGGAGGCCGCGTTGCGCGACGGCATCCGCACGGGCCTGCTGCACCCGGAGACGCGGCTGCCCTCGACGCGGGTGCTCAGCGAGCAGCTCGGAGTGTCGCGCGGCGTCGTCGTCGACGCGTACGCGCAGCTCACCGCCGAGGGCTATCTCACCGCTCGTCGCGGAGCGGGGACGACCGTCGCGACCACGGGTCGCCCGTCCGACCAGCCGCGCCGCGCGGTCGCGGCAGCGCCGCCCGCGGTGCAGTACGACCTGAGCCCGTTCGTCCCGTCGCTCGGCGCGTTCCCGCGGACGGCGTGGCGCGCCGCGCTGGGCCGCGTCCTGCGCAGCGCGCCCGACGATCGCCTCGACCTGCCCGCCGGCGAAGGGCTTGCGGAGCTGCGCCGCGCGCTCGCCGTCTACCTCGCTCGCGCGCGCGGCGTGCGGACGACGCCCGACCAGATCGTCGTGACGAACGGCCTGCGCCAGGGGCTCTCGCTGCTGTGGCCCGTGCTGGCGGCGCACGGCACGCGCCACGTCGGCGTCGAGCATCCCGGCTGGCGCGGCTTCGCGGAGACGGCCGGTGAGGCCGGCCTGGCGGTCGCTCCGATGCCGCTCGACGAGGACGGTCTGATCACGGCGCGGCTTCGTGACCGCGCCGATGTCGACGCCGTCGCCGTGGCCCCCGCGCACCAGTATCCGACCGGTGCGGTGCTGTCGCCGGCGCGTCGTGCGGAGCTCGTGACGTGGGCGCACGAGCACGAGGCGATCGTCGTCGAGGACGACTACGACGCCGAGTACCGCTACGACCGCGAGCCGATCGGCGCGCTGCAGGGTCTCGCGCCCGGGACGGTCGTGTACGGCGGCTCGGCCAGCAAGTCGCTGGCTCCCGCGATCCGGCTCGGCTGGCTGGTCCTGCCGGAGACGTTCGTCGAGCCCGTCGCGCAGCTGCAGCGCGTGCGAGGCGGAATGCCCGCGGCGCTCGAGCAGCTCGCGTTCGCCGACCTCATCGAGCGCGGTGAGCTCGACCGCCACCTGCGTCGCCAGCGCCGGCGCTACCGCCGCAAGCGCGATGCCGTCCTCGCGACGCTCGCCGCCCAGCTGCCCGAGGCGACCGTGCACGGAGCGGCGGCCGGCCTCTTCGTCGCCATCCGCCTGCCGTATGGGACTGACGAGGCGCGCATCGTCGCCGCCGCGCGCGCCGCCGGGGTCGCGGTCGGCGGGATCGGCGCCGGCGCACCCGGACTCGTCCTCGGCTACGCGAACCTCGGCGAGGCCGCGATCGAGCACGCGATCGGTCGTCTCGCGCAGATCGTCCGCCAAGGCTGAAGCCAGGACGACGACCCGTCGCTGGTAGCGTCCCGCCGATGACCGCGAGCGAGCTCGGCGAGGCGTTCGCCGCTCAGACCGGTGCCGGGCGGCGTCGCGTCGCGCGGACGGAAGCGGCATAGGGCCGCAGGATGCCCGTCTCGATCCAGCAGGCGCGCGCCGCCGTACTCGAGCACGCCCATGTGCTCGGCGCCGAGGAGGTCGCCCTCGACGACGCGCTCGGCCGCGCGCTCGCGCTCGACGCGAGCGCGCCCAACGACGTCCCGCCGTTCGCCGCCTCGGCGATGGACGGCTTCGCGATCCGCGCCGCCGACACGATCGACGGCTCGGCCGAGCTCGAGCTGATCGGCGAGGCGAAGGCCGGCAGCGAGGCGGGCGTCAGCGTCCGCCGCGGGACCGCCGTGCGGATCTCGACGGGCGCCCCGGTGCCCGACGGGGCCGACGCGATCGTGCCCCAGGAGCTGACGCGCAGCGACGGCACGTCCGTCGCGATCGACGGCCAGATCGCGCTCGGCTACCACGTCAGGCCGCCCGGCGAGGACATCAACGCCGGCGAGCTCGTCGTGCCTGCCGGATCGCTGCTCGGTCCCGCCGAGCTCGGCGTGCTGGCCTCGATGAACATCCCGCGGCCGAGCGTCGTGCGCCGCCCGCGCGTCGCGATCGCCGGTACCGGCGACGAGCTGACCGATCCCGGCAAGCCGCTGGCGCCGGGTGCGATTCGCGACTCCAACGGACCGGCGCTCGGCGGCGCGGTGCACCGCGCCGGCGGCGAGCTCGTGACCCGCGTGCGGGTCGGCGACGACCTCGAGGCGACGGTCTCCGTGCTCGGCGCGGCGCTGCGCGACGTCGACATCCTGATCACGACCGGCGGCGTCTCGGTCGGCCCGCACGACCACGTCCGCCCGGCGCTCCAGCGCCTGGGCTACCGCGAGGTCTTCGCCGGGGTCAAGCTCAAGCCCGGCCGGCCGACCACGGTCGCCGTCGGCGAGGACGGCACGCTCGTCTTCGCGCTGCCCGGCAACCCGGTCTCCGCGCTGATGGCCTTTCGCCTCTTCGTCGTGCCGGCGATGGACGCGATGCTCGGGCGCAGCGGTGAGCATCACCCGCTGACGGCGACCGCCGACGAGCCGCTCGAGGGCGCGGTCGGGCGCACGACGGTGATCCGCTGCCGCACGACGCTGCAGGACGACGGCTGGCACGTGCGCCCGACGAAGTCCCAGGAGTCGCACATCCTCACCTCGATGCTCGGCGTCGACGCGCTCGCGCTCGTGCCCGAGGACCGCGACGGGATCGAGGCCGGCGAGCCGGTCGAGATCGAGTTCGTCGGCTGACGCGGTCGCGACCCGCTCGACCCGCGCCGCGGTCACTCGCCCGGCACCGCCACGTGGCTGAGCTTGTCGGGGTTTCGCTGCATGTGGATCGTCGTGATCCGATCGGCGTCGACGGTGAACGCGAGGACCGACAGCTCCCCGTCGTCGCGACTGACCATGATCAGTCCCGGCAGCCCGTTGACGTCCGTGAAGCGCACGTCCGATCGTGCGGCGAACTTGCGCGCCAGCGCGACGAGCGCGCGGCTCACGCGGTCGGCGCCGATCAGCGGCTTGCGAGCCGCCCGCACGCGCCCGCCGCCGTCCGAGCGCATGACGACGTCGGGATCGAGCACGGCCAGCAGCGCGTCGAGATCTCCGCCACCGGCCGCGGCGGCGAACGCCGCGACAACGCGCTGCTGCTGCTCGTGCGTCCCGGACTGGCGCGGGCGCTGCTCGACGACGTGTCGTCGCGCGCGCGAGGCGAGCTGGCGCGCCGCGGCGGGCGTGCGGCCGACGACGTCGCCGACCTCCTGAAACGAGTAGCCGAAGACGTCGTGCAGGATGAACGCCGTCCGCTCGGCCGGCGAGAGCCGCTCGAGGACGAACAGCAGCGCGTGGCTGACCGTCTCGTCGAGCGTCACGCGATCGGCTGGGTCGGCGTCGTCGCCGGCGGCCGCGCCGACGAGCGGGTCGGGCAGCCACGGCCCGACGTAGCGCTCGCGGCGGACCCGCGCCGAGCCGAGCGCGTCGAGCGCCAGGCGACCGACGACGGTCACCAGCCAGCCCGTCAGATCCTCGATCGCCTCGAGATCGGCGCGCTCCAGGCGCAGCCAGGCATCCTGCACGACGTCCTCGGCCTCGGCGAGGCTGCCCAGCTGGCTGTAGGCGATCCGCAGCAGCCGCGGCCGCAGCTCCTCGAAGCGCTCGGCGACGTCGCTCACGCGGCGACCACCGCTGCCGTGCGAGGCTGGGCGTCGGAGCGCAGCCAGTCGCCGAAGCTCGGCCCGCCGCTGCGCACGTCGTCGCCGGCGGGGACGAGCCCGCCGGCGCGCAGCGCGCGGCGGGCTCGGCGCGGCAGTGGCAGTGGCAGTGCCGGCCTGCGACGCCGGCGGGCGGAGGCCCACTGCCGTGCGAGCTGCCCGACCGGCACGACCTGCGGGCCTGCGACCGGCGCCAACCGCCCGCCAGGGCCGTCCTGTGCGGCATCGACGAGCGCTCGCGCGACGAAACGCGGGTCGACGGGCGCCATCGCGAAGCCGTTGGCGGGCACGAAGCCGGCCCGCGCGGTGCTGGCGAAGGTCCAGTCCAGTAGCTGATGAAACTGCGTCGCGCGCACGATGCTCCAGGCGACCGGCCCCTCCTGCACGAGCTGCTCCTGAGCGAGCTTCGCACGGTAGTAGGAGAAGGGCACCGCGTCGATGCCGACGATCGAGATCGCGACGTGGTGACCGACGCCTGCGCGCGCCTCGGCCTGCAGCAGCCGGCGGGTGCCCTCGACGAGCACGGGCGTCGCCTTGCGGCCGGTGCCGGGCGTGTTGGCCGCCTCGATCACCGCGTCGACGCCGGCCAGCGCGTCGTCCAGGCCGGCGCCCGTGACGAGGTCGACCTCGTGGTGCTCGGCTCCGGGCAGTGGATCCGATGGCGGCGTGCGTGTCAGCACGCGCACGTCGTGCCCGCGCCGGACGAGCTCCTCGACGACCGGCCGGCCGAGCATTCCCGTTCCTCCTGGTACTGCGATCTGCATCGAACGATCACCTTCCCTGCGTCGTGGTGGACGGCACTACGACAGGGACGACGCAGCGCCCGCCGTTGTGACATCGCATCCGTCCGCCGCGTCGCGGACCCGTTGCTAAGCTCGAAGAGCGAGCTGCCGCCGCCCGCAACGTGCGGAATTCGTCGTCGCCGACCCGGTCTGTGCCGGGTCGTTTTGTCCGCCCTCACGCCTAGGATTCGCAAATGGAGATTGAGATCGGCCGCGGGAAGAAAGCCCGCCGCGCTTACGGCTTCGACGACATCGCGATCGTGCCGTCCCGGCGCACGCGCGACCCCGACGACGTGGACATCTCGTGGAAGCTCGGCGACTACCGCTTCGAGCTGCCGCTGCTCGCCTCGGCGATGGACGGCGTCGTCTCGCCGACCACCGCCGGGCTGATCGGCAAGCTCGGCGGCCTCGCCGTGCTGAACCTCGAGGGGATCTTCACGCGCTACGAGGACGCCGAGCAGCAGCTCGAGCGGATCGCCGCCCTGCCGACGCAGGAGGCCACGCGCGAGATGCAGAGGATCTACGACGCGCCGATCATTCCCGAGCTGATCGCGACGCGGATCCGCGAGATCAAGGAGCAGGGCGTCGTCGTCGCCGCCGCGCTGACCCCGCAGCGGGTCCGCTCGCACTACGAGCTCGCGCTCGAGGCGGGCCTCGACATCCTCGTCATCCAGGGCACGGTCGTCTCGGCCGAGCATGTCTCCAGCGACGAGTCGCGCCCGCCGCTGAACCTCAAGGAGTTCATCCGCGAGGTCCCGCTGCCGGTCGTCGTCGGCGGCTGCGCGAGCTACCACACGGCGCTGCACCTGATGCGCACCGGGGCGGCCGGCGTGCTCGTCGGCGTCGGGCCCGGCGCGGCCTGCACGACGCGCGGCGTGCTCGGCATCGGCGTCCCGCAGGCGACGGCGATCGCCGACGTCGCGGGCGCCCGCTCGCAGCACATGCTCGAGACCGGCGAGTACTGCCAGGTGGTCGCCGACGGCGGCATGCGCAACGGCGGCGACGTCTCGAAGGCGATCGCCTGCGGCGCCGACGCGGTGATGATCGGCTCGCCGCTGGCCCGCGCCTACGAGGCGCCCGGCCGCGGCTACCACTGGGGCATGGCGACGTTCCACGCGACGCTGCCGCGCGGCGCGCGCGTCAAGACGGTGCAGAACGGCACGACCGAGGAGATCCTCGTCGGACCCGCGCACCAGAACGACGGCACGTTCAACCTGATGGGCGGCCTGCGGACCTCGATGGCCACGTGCGGCTACAAGGACATCGCCGAGTTCAACCGCGCCGAGCTGATGATCGCGCCGGCCCTGCAGACCGAGGGCAAGCAGCTGCAGACGGCGCAGGGAATCGGCATGGGCGCCCGCGGCTCGGCCGCCGCCGCGCCCGCGGAGCCCGCCAACGGCAACGGCGTCCATCAGGAGCCAGCACTGGCCGACGCATGACCGACGGCGTCGTCACCTCGGCGACCGCGGCCACGGAGCTGGTCGAGGAGGACGTCCGCGAGATCACGGCCCCGCGCGCGGTCGACGAGGTCGTCGTGCTCGACTACGGCGGTCAGTACTCGCAGCTGATCGCCCGCCGGGTGCGTGAGCTCGGCGTCTTCAGCGAGCTGTTGCCCTACCACGTGGGCGCCGACGAGGTTCGCAAGCGCCGGCCGAAGGGGCTGATCCTCTCCGGAGGCCCGGCGTCGGTCTACGCCGAGGGCGCCCCGCGGCTGGACAGGGAGCTGCTCGAGCTCGGCATCCCGGTGCTCGGCATCTGCTACGGGATGCAGCTCATCGCGCGCGAGCTCGGCGGCACGGTGCAGGGCGCCGAGATCGGCGAGTTCGGTCGCTCGGAGCTCACCGTGCGCGAGCCCGGCCGGCTCCTCGCCGGCCTGCCGACCGATCAGACGTGCTGGATGTCGCACCGCGACACGGTCTTCGCACCGCCGCCGGGCTTCACCGCGCTGGCCTCCTCGACGGGCTCGCCGGTGGCTGCGCTGGAGTCGATCGAGCGCGGCATCTACGGCATCCAGTTCCATCCCGAGGTCGTCCACACGCCCTATGGGCAGACGATCCTCGAGCGCTTCCTGCAGGAGATCTGCGAGGCGGACCGCTCGTGGTCGCCGGAGAGCATCGTCTCCGAGCAGATCGCCCGCATCCGCGCGCAGGTCGGCGACGGCAAGGTCATCTGCGGCCTGTCGGGCGGCGTCGACTCGAGCGTCGCCGCGCTGCTCGTGCACCGCGCGATCGGCGATCAGCTGACGTGCGTCTTCGTCGACCACGGCCTGATGCGCAAGAACGAGGGCGAGCAGGTCGTCGCGGCCTTTCGCGATCACTTCAAGGTCCCGCTCGTCGCCGTCGACGCCGAGGCGCGCTTCCTGCAGCGCCTCGAGGGCGTCAGCGACCCGGAGCGCAAGCGCAAGGCGATCGGCGCCGAGTTCATCCGCGTCTTCGAGGAGGAGGCGGCGAAGATCGGCGATGCGAGGTACCTCGTCCAGGGCACGCTGTACTCCGACGTGATCGAGTCCGGCGGCGGCACCGGCGCGGCGACGATCAAGTCCCACCACAACGTCGGCGGCCTGCCCGAGGACCTGCAGTTCGAGCTCGTCGAGCCGCTGCGCGCGCTCTTCAAGGACGAGGTCCGCGCCGTCGGCGCCGAGCTCGGCCTGCCCGAGCGGCTCGTCTGGCGCCAGCCGTTCCCCGGCCCCGGCCTGGCGATCCGGATCGTCGGCGGCGAGGCCACGCGCGAGCGGCTGGACCTGCTGCGCGAGTGCGACTCCATCCTGCAGGACGAGATCCGCAAGGCCGGCCTGTACCGCGACCTGTGGCAGTCCTTCTGCGTGCTGCCCGACATCCGCACCGTCGGCGTGCAGGGCGACGAGCGCACGTACGGCAGCGTCGTCGTGATCCGCGCCGTGACGTCGGACGACGCGATGACGGCCGACTGGGCGCGCCTGCCCTACGACCTGCTCGAGCAGATCGCCTCGCGGATGATCAACGAGCTGCGCGACGTCAACCGCGTCGTGCTGGACATCACGTCCAAGCCGCCCGGCACGATCGAGTGGGAGTAGGGGCCGGCCGCAGCGCGCGCTGCTGATGGGCGCCGAGCGCGTCCTGTCCGAGCGCGCGCTCAACCGGGCGCTGCTCGCGCGCCAGCACCTGCTCGCGCCGTCGCGCGCGACGATCCGCGGACGCTTGCCGCCGTCGGGTACGTGGGAGCGCCGCCGCGCCGACCGCTTCGCCGCTGCCGAGGACTGGCTCGGCCAGCCGCCGCGGCCGACCGCCCGGCGGCGTTCTACGGCTGAGAGCTCTGCAGCGTCGCCTCCACGCCGATCGCCACGTTGCCCTGCAGCGCGCCCGAGATCGGACAGCCGTCGCCCGCGCTTGCCGCCGCGGCCTCGAACGCTGCCTGATCGATGCCCGGTACGCTGCCGGTGACGACGATCTGCGACGACGTCACGCCCTCGCCGGCGACGAACTCCACGGTCGCCGTCGCCTCCAGGCGCTCCGGCGGCGTGCCGGCCTCGCCGAGCTCGTGCGACAGCGCCATGCAGTAGCAGGCCGCATGCGCGGCGGCGAGCAGCTCCTCGGGGCTCGTCTTGCCGGCGGCGCGCGTCGTGCGCGACGCCCAGCTCACGTCGGTCGCCGGGAACGCTCCGCTCGCCGGTGTCGTCACGCCGGACCCGTGTGCCAGCCCGCCTTCCCAGACCGTCGTCGCGCTGCTCGAAGCCGCCATCCTGCCTCCTGCGTCGGGGTGAGGCTCGACAGTAGCGCGCGTCAGGCTCGCACCGGTATCGGCGGGACGCGATGGCGGCGCACGAGCAGCCATGTCAGCCACAGCCCGACTCCGAACAGCGGCACCCCCATCGCGGTCTTCACGACGCCGAGCGCGACGACGTTCTCGGTCAGGTAGAGCGGCAGCTGCGCGACGAGGCGCAGCGCGAACAGCCCGGCCCACATCCAGGTCGCGAGCATGAACGCCCGCATCCGCTGCGGGTCGCGGCGCCATTCGCTGCCCTCGCCGTCGAAGTTGGCGACGATCAGCCCGACGAGCGGGCGGCGCACCGCGATCGAGATCAGGAACGCCGACGCGTAGGCGGCGTTTGCCAGCAGGCCCGGCAGGAAGAAGTTCTCGGCGCGGCCGCTGCGGGTCGCGATGAAGGCCGCGAAGGCGACGCCGATCAGGCCCGACAGCGCGTGGATCGGCGACTGGCGCCGCGCCAGGCGCGCGACGGTGAGCACGAGCGCCAGCCCGACGGCGACGATCGCGGCCGTGTTCGTGTCCGAGCCCGACACGGTGTAGGCGACGACGAACGCGACCACGGGCAGCGTCGTCTCGGCCATCCCGAGCGGTCCGCCGATCGCCTCGCGCAGGTTCGTCGGCGGGGGCGCGACGTCGGCCTTGGGCTGCTTGCTCATCGCTGGATGATGTCGTACCTCGCCGTCGCGGACCGGCGGTCGGGCGCGTCAGCGGTCGCGTCGCAGCGCGCCGGGACGCAGCAGGACGGCGCCGATGACGAGAAACGGGACGAGGTTGACGAGGTGCAGGACGAGCGCATAGGAGAGCGCCTCGGCCTGCGGGACGTCGAAGGCGCGCAGCGCGATGATCGTCGCGGCCTCGAAGACCCCGAGCGCCGCCGGCGAGGACGGCAGGATCAGCGAGAAGTTGATCGCGACGGTGACGAGCAGGCCGGCGACGAGCGGCAGGTCGAGGTGAAACGCGGACATCAGGATCCAGTACGAGGTCCCGATCGCGACCCACGACGCGACGGTCAGCAGGAAGCCGCGCAGCGCGACGCGCGGGTCGCGCAGCGCGACGAGGCCGCGGGTGGCATTGACGGCGGCGACCTCGACGCGGGCCGCGAAGCCGGCGCGCTTGACGCGGCGCAGCGGGGCGAGCAGCCAGTGCACCGCCCGTTCGTCGTAGCGCACGATCACCGCGACGAGGACGGCGAGCAGCGCCACGACGACGGCGCCGGCGATCGCGGCGGTGCGCAGCCACGAGATGTCCGGCAGCCATGGGTAGGCCACCAGCAGGATCGCCAGCAGCGCGAGGATGTCGAACACGCGCTCGACGACGACGGTCCCGATCGTCTCCGCGCGCGGCGTGGCGGCGCGCTTGTGCAACGCGATCACGCGCGCCGCCTCGCCTGCCCGGGCGGGCAGGATGTTGTTGAAGAAGTAGCCGATCAGCAGCGCGTATCGGACCGCCCGCAACGGTGGACGATCGACGCCGTCGTACAGCGCCCACCAGCGCACGGCGCGCAGCTCGACGGCCACTGCGAAGACCGCCAGCGTCGGCACGATCCACCACAGCTCGCTGCCGCGCAGCGCATCGAGCGCGTCGTCCAGCGCGACGCCGCGGACCGCGAGGTACATGCAGGCCGCGGTCACCGCGAGCCCGACGATCGTCAGCAGCGGCCGCATGCCGCGGCGCGCCGTCACCGCCGTCGCAGCCGGACCATCACCAGCACGCCGATCGCCGTGAAGCCGTCGCGCCAGGTGATGTTCTTGCCCTCCGCGTACGTGCGCCCGTAGTAGGAGATCGGCATCTCGTAGATGCGCAGCTTGCGCCGGCAGATCTCGCCGGTGATCTCCGGCTCGATCCCGAAGTCGTCGCGCGTCAGGCGCAGCGAGCGCAGCACGTCGCTGTCGAACGCCTTGTAGCCGGTCTCCATGTCGCTCAGCGTCGTGTTGAACAGCACGCCGGTCAGCAGCGACAGGAAGCGGTTGCCGATCAGATGCCAGAACAGGTAGGCGCGCTGCGGCGCTCCGCCGCTCAGGCGCGAGCCGTAGACGACGTCGGCGACCCCTTGCTCGATCGGTGCGACCAGTCGCACGACATCCGCCGGGTCGTACTCCATGTCGGCGTCCTGGATCACCGCGATCGACTTCGATACCCGTGTCGCCGCGAGCCGCACCGCCGACCCCTTGCCACGGTTGGGCTGGCGCAGCAACTCGACATGCGGCCGCCCGACGGCGTACGCCTCGACGATCGACGCCGTCGCGTCCGTCGAGCCGTCGTCGACGACGACGATCTGCGTGTCGAGGCCGAGCGCGTCGATCCGCGCCAGCACCTCGCCGATCGTCGCCGCCTCGTTGTATGCCGGAATCAGAAAGGAAACGCCGATCGGCTCATTCAACCGGACGGACGTTCGCGCCGCCGCTCGGGGACCCGTCCCGCACCGGTGGCGGCGCCCGACGAGCGCCGGATCGCGCGGCAGGGACACTGCTGGCGCGAGGCGCTAAGGTTCCGCGCTTCGGCGACACGACAGGGGAGACTGCACATGGCACGTCCGATCATCCTCGGCGTCGTCGGTGATTCAGCAACAGGCAAGACGACGCTCACCAAGGGCCTCGTCGAGATCCTGGGCAGGGAGAACGTCACCCACATCGGGATGGACGACTACCACTGCTTCGATCGCACCGAGCGCGCGGAGCACGCGATCACGCCGCTGCATCCGGACTGCAACTACATGGACGTCATCGGCCAGCACCTCGGCCACCTGCGCCGCGGCGAGCCGATCCTCAAGCCCGTCTACCAGCACGGCGACGGGACGTTCGGCCGGCCGGCGTACGTCAAGCCGAAGAGCTTCGTGCTGATCGAGGGCCTGCTCGGCTACCACACGAGCGAGCTGAGCGCGCTCTTCGACATCCGCGTCTATCTCGCACCGCCGGAGGAGCTGCGGCGCGAGTGGAAGGTCAAGCGCGACACGACCAAGCGCGGCTACACCGAGCAGCAGGTGCTCAAGGAGCTCGACACGCGCGAGCCCGACTCGGAGGCCTTCATCCGCCCGCAGCGCTCGCGGGCGGACATCGTCGTCTCCTTCCAACCGGGCGTCCACGACGATCCCGATCACCTCGACGCCGTCCTGACGCTGCGCGACGGGCTGCCGCACCCCGACCTGTCGGCGATGGCCGACGAGGAAGGCCGTGACGCGATCCCGATCGAGCAGGGCGCCTCGGAGCGCAAGCTGCACATCCCCGGCGACATCGATCGTGACCGCGGGGCCGCGATCGAGGAGGCGATCTGGGAGCAGATGCACTTCGCGCGCCATCTGCGCACCGAGCGGCTCGGGACGTTCGCCGTCGGCACCGACGAGGCGCACCGGTCGGAGTCGCTGGCGATCACGCAGGTCCTGATCCTGTATCACCTCGTGACGGCCAAGGCCGCCGTCGCCGTCGGCGGCGACGATCACGTCAGCCGCAAGCAGGACGCCGCACCGAACGTGCCGTCGGCCGCCTAGCGCTCGCCACGCACGCAAGGACGGACCATGGTCGGCCCGCTGGCGGCGGTGCCCCGACCGCGCGAGACCTCACGTCACGTGACGCGCCCGCGACGGGCGCTCGCACCGTAGGCTGCCGCGCGTGTGGCGCCAGAGGATCGCCTCGGAGATCGAGCTGCAGCGGGCGCTGCTGCGCACGCGCGCCGGCCGCCGCCTGGCCGCGGGCCTGGCAGCGCTCGCGTTCGTCACGCTGATCGGCCTGATCTGGCTGTGGCCGAGCGGCGGGGGCGCGCGCGTCGACGCGTCGCAGATCATCATCTCGACGGGGATCGTTCCGGCCAAGGTCACCGCCGTCGCCGAAGCGAACTGCCCGATCGAGACGCGCCCCGGCTGTCAGCGCGTGGACTTCCGGCTCGACGGCGGGCCGCGCGAGGGCGCACCGAGCTTCCTGATCCTGCCCGGCGACGACGCGACGCCGCGATTGTCGCCCGGAGACGCGATTCGCGTGACGCCGAACACCGAGACGTTCGGCGACCTGGCGCCCGAGCCGGCCGCGGGCGCCGATCCGGCGCAGGCGCCGTACGGGTTCGTCGACTTCGAGCGCCGCGCGTCGCTGGGCTGGCTGGCGCTCGTGTTCGCGGTCCTCGTCGTCGTGCTCGGGCGGCGCGTCGGCTTTCTCTCGCTCGTCGGACTCGGCGTCGGCCTGCTGCTCATCACGGCGTTCATCGTTCCGGCGATCCTCGAGGGCTCGTCGCCGTTCGCGGTCGCGCTGATCGGCTCGTTCGCGGCGATGTTCGCGACGATCGTGCTCGTCTACGGAATCGGCGCCAAGAGCCTCGCCGCGCTGATGGGCACGGCGGTGAGCCTCGTCGCCACCACGCTGCTGGCGGTCCTCTTCGTCAAGCTCGCGCACATCACCGGGACCTCCTCGGAGGAGGCCACGCTCGTGCGCAACCTGAGCGCGGGCGGCGTGTCGCTGCAGGGGCTCGTGCTGGCCGGGATCCTGATCGCGACGCTCGGCGTGCTCAACGACGTGACGGTCGGGCAGGCGTCGACCGTGCTCGCGCTGCGCCGCGCCAACCCGGCGCAGAAGCTCGCCGAGCTGTACCGCGCCGCGATGCTCGTCGGTCGCGACCACCTCGGCGCCACCGTCAACACGCTCGTGTTCGCCTACGCGGGGGCGTCGCTGCCGCTGCTGCTGATCTTCTCGTCGCAGCAGATCGGATTCGGCGACGGGATCAACCGCGAGGTCGTCGCGACGGAGGTCGTCGCTGCGCTCGTGGGATCGATCGGGCTCGTCCTCGCCGTGCCGCTGACGACGATCGCCGCGGCGCTGATGGCCGTGCGCCTGCCGGCCGACGTGCTGCCGGCCGACGATCACGGCCATCACCACTGAGGCGCGGCGGTAGCCTTCGGGCCGATGTGCATCCAGTGCATGGCGGGTGCGATGGCGGCCGGCGCGGGGGCGACGGGCATCCGCGCCTGGCTCGTCGCGCGGGCCCCGTCGTGGCTGACGCCGCGGCGCCGCAAAGCGCTCACCCGGGGGCTGCTCGTGGCCGGCGTCCTCAGCGCGGGGCTCGTCGGTCCGACGCCGGGCTGAGGACGCGCATCCGCGGGGCGGGAGGGCCGCGCGACATAACGCAAACAAGAATCATTCTTGCTATGGTCCTGCGAGATGACTCCTCGCACGATCATCGCCGCATCCGCTGCCGCCCTCGCCGCCGCGTCGATCGCCGCGTGCGGCGCGGGCGGCGGGGATACGGGCGGGCAGGGCGACGCGCGCACGGCGGTCGCCACGACGACGCAGGTCGGCGATCTCGCTCGCGCCGTGGCCGGAGATCGCGCCGAGGTTCGTCAGATCCTCAGCCCGAACACCGATCCCCACGACTACGAGCCGCGACCGAGCGATGTCGCGGCGGTCAGCGGCGCGGTCGTCGTCCTGCGCTCGGGAGGAGATCTCGACGACTGGCTCGACGGCGTCCTGCGCAACGCGCGCTCCGATGCGCGGAGCGTCACGCTGATCGATGCCGTCCGGACGCGCGAAGGCGACGGACACGGGCACGACGATGACGACGCGCATGGCGACGACGGCGGTGCGCACGATGACGACGACGCGCATGACGACGAGGACGGTGCGCACGATGACGACGACGACGGTGCGCGCGAGGACGCCGATGACGAGCATGACGCCGAGGTCGATCCGCACTGGTGGCAGGACCCGCGCAACGCGGTGCTCGCCGTGCAGAGGATCCGCGACGCGATGATCGCCGCCGACCCGGGCGGACGCGCCACGTACACGGCGAATG
The DNA here is from genome assembly GCA_030690545.1 of Solirubrobacteraceae bacterium. GTDB lineage: Bacteria > Actinomycetota > Thermoleophilia > Solirubrobacterales > Solirubrobacteraceae > CADCVQ01. The sequence goes on along the minus strand of JAUYGN010000147.1, from coordinate 8,551 downwards.
CGGCCGCATACGTCACGAGGCTGCAGGCGCTGGACCGCGCGATCGCGTCCTGCATGCGCTCGATCCCCGCTGCCAAGCGCAAGCTCGTCACCGATCACGATGCGCTGGGCTACTACGCCGACCGCTACGGCATCGAGGTCGTCGGCTCCGTCATCCCCGCGCTCTCGACGCAGGCGCAGGCGTCCGCCGGCGAAGTTGCGCGGCTCGTGCGCGAGATCCGCGCGGCGGGCGTCACGACGATCTTCCCCCAGAGCTCGGTCGACGTGAAGCTGACGCGAGCGATCGCCCGCGATGCCGGCGCGACGGTCGGCCCGGCGCTGTATGCCGACACGCTCGGTCCGCGGGGCAGCGCGGGGGAGACCTACCTCGGCGCGCTGCGCTTCAACACGCAGGCGCTCGCCGCCGGCTTCGGCGGCGACGCGGCGCGCTGTCAGCTGTAGGCGGCCCAGGCCCGCAGGAACGGCAGCGGATCGACCGGCTGCCCGCCGCTGTGCCAGCCCGGACTGCTCCACATCTCGAAGTGCAGATGGCAGCCGTGTGCGTGGCCGGTGTCGCCGACGGCACCGATCCGCTGCCCGGTCCGCACGCGCGCGCCCGTCCGGAGCGGCGATCTCGCGCGCATGTGCATGTAGACGTAGTCGATCTCGGTGTGCTCCCCGGCGATCACGACGTAGTGGCCGGCGCGGGCCTCGAACCGGCTGACCTTCACCACGCCGCCCCGTGCGGCGACGACCGGGGTGCCGCAGCGCGCGAAGACGTCATGGCCCTGGTGCCTGCGACCGCCGCGCCCGGCGCCGAACCGTGCCGCCGACCCGCCGTAGGTGTGGCGCCCGCGGACCGGGAACGCGTGATCGACCAGGTCGAGCGCGACGGTCCCCAGGGGCGCCGGCGGCTGCGCGCCCGGGACGCCGGCGCCTGCGATCACGTGGAACGCGTAGCGGCCGGGGGGTTGCGCCGCGCCGGCCGCTCTCCCGTCCCAGGTCACGCTGCTGATGATGCCGGGCACGAGCGCGACCGGCCAGCCCGTCACGACGGCGCCGTCGGTCAGGCGCACGAGCACGATCGCGACGGACATCGCCTCCCGCGCGAGCAGGTCGACGCGCGCCGGTTGCGCGCCGCCGTAGAAGACGCGGCGCTCGACGACCGCCACGTCGAGCGGACCGGACGCGCGGGCGGTGCGCCGCACCGAGACGGTCGCGCGGCTCGCGCTCGAGCGCTTGCCGTTGGCGTTGATCGCGCGCAGGCGCCCGCTGACGGCGCGCTCGGGCACCGCCACGTCGACGCTCGAGCTGCGCGCCACGAGCGCGCGCGTGGTGACGTTGTCGCCGTTGCCCTTGCCGCCGAGGAACACGATCCTCGCGACGCTGCCCATCGTGCGCCCGCGGATCCGCAGCACGCTGCCAAACCGGGCGTCTCGTGCGCTCGTGCAACCGGTGACGCAGGACACGCTCGTGATCCGCGGCGGATCGGAAGGGGCCGTGCCGCCCGTGCTCCTCGTCGAGTACGCGCCCGCGGGCGTGGCGGCCAGGGCGAGCAAACCCCCGCATATCACCACAACGACGATGCGCCTCAGCCTGACCCGCCTCCCCGAAACTCGCCTCACCGCAGGACGCCCCGGTCCCGTGCGATGCTTCCCGATTGCGCCGTCAAGACGGTGCATCTGGCGATCTGCTGCGCGGCACCGTATCTGATCCGGCGGCGGCACAGCCCCGTGATTGCGCTGGAATTTCGATGCCGATCGCGATTCCCTATGCTTGCTGTCCGCTGCGCGGAAGCTCGCGCGGCATTTTTTGAGTCATGAAGACCTACGTCGCCAACGCCAATGATCGCGAGCGCAACTGGCTCGTCGTCGACGCCACCGGGCAAACGCTCGGGCGTCTGGCGACGCAGATCGCCGATGCGCTGCGCGGCAAGCGCAAGCCGGTCTACACCCCGCACGTGGACACGGGCGACTTCGTCGTCGTCGTCAACGCGGAGAAGATCGCCGTCACCGGCAACAAGCGCGCCGACAAGAAGTACTACCGTCACTCGGGTTACCCCGGGGGGCTGAAGACGCGGACGCTCGAGGAGATGCTCGATCGCCGGCCCGAAGAGGTCCTGCGCCTCGCCGTCAAGGGGATGCTGCCCCGCAATCGCCTCGCCCGCAAGCAGATCACGAAGCTGAAGATCTACGCCGGGCCGGAGCATCCCCACCAGGCCCAGAAACCGCAACCGATGGAGCTGCACTCGTGATCGACGAGAGCGCCGAGCCGCCCGAGGCCGACGAGCCCGCGGCCACCACGCCCGAGACCGCGCCGCCCGTCCCCGACGAGCCGGTGGCGGCCACGCCCGAGACCGCGCCGCCCGTCCCCGTCGACGAGCCTCCGGCCGCCACGCCGGCGCCGGCGCTCGAGCAGGATCTCGACGACGATGCGGACGATTCGCCGACGCCGCGCGTGAAGCCCGCGATCCCGGGCGCCGATCTCGAGGTCGACATCGTTCTGGAGGGCGCCGATCCGCTGGCGCAAGAGGACGAGGAGGCGCTGGAAGCCGCCGCTGCCGCCGCCGAGGAGGACCGCGCCGACGAGCAGCCCGTCGCAGCGGTCATCGATCTCGCCGCCGGCGCGCGCTACCGCGCCACCGGCAAGCGCAAGACCGCCGTCGCCCGCGTGATCCTGCGACCCGGCAACGGCGCGTACACGATCAACGGCAAGACGCTCGACGCGTACTTCCCCCGGCCCGCCCTGGGTCGCAACATTCGCCAGCCGCTCGAGGTCGTCGGCTACGACGACCGGATGGACGTCGTCGCTCGCCTGCACGGCGGCGGTGTCAGCGCCCAGGCCGGCGCTCTGCGTCATGGCGTCTCGCGCGCGCTGCTCGAAGCAGACCCCAACCTGCGCGGCGAGCTCAAGCGCCGCGGCTTCCTGACGCGCGACCCGCGCGTCAAGGAGCGCAAGAAGGCCGGTCTGAAGAAGGCCCGCAAGCGGCCGCAGTTCTCCAAGCGCTAGCCCGCTCACGCGCTGGCGATCCACGATGCGCAAGCTCTTCGGCACCGATGGTGTCCGGGGCGTCGCCGGCGAGCTGCTCACGGCTGAGCTGACGCTCGCGCTCGGTGCCGCCGCGACGCGCGAGATCGGCGGCGCGCGCCCGCGCGTGCTCGTCATCCGCGACACGCGCGAGTCCGGCGCGATGCTCGAGGCCGCGCTCGCCGCCGGGATCGCCTCAGCCGGCGGCGACGTGCTGCTCGGCGGCGTGCTGCCGACGCCTGCCGCGCCGCTGCTGCTCGGCCGCTACGGCTTCGATCTGGCAGCCGTCATCTCCGCGTCGCACAATCCGTACGCCGACAACGGGATCAAGTTCTTCGGCGCCGACCGCTTCAAGCTGTCGGATGCGACCGAGCTCGCGATCGAGCGTCGGCTGGAGGCGGGCACGGACGCCGCCCCGCAGCGGATCGGTGCGATCGACGAGCTGCACGGCACCGACGAGGACTATCTGCGCGCGCTGCAGGAGCGGTTCGCCGATCTCTCGCTGGAGGGGGTGGACGTCGTGCTGGACTGCGCGAACGGGTCGACGTACCGCGCCGCGCCAACGATCTTCCGCCGCCTCGGAGCAACCGTGACCGTGCTCGCCGGCGGGCCCGACGGGCGCAACATCAACGACGGCTGCGGCTCGACGCACACCGCGTCGATCGTCGCCGCGATGCGCGACGGGGGCCACGACATCGGCTTCGCGTTCGACGGCGACGGCGATCGCGTCCTTGCCGTCGACCGCACCGGCGCGCTCGTCGACGGCGACGAGCTCGTCGCGCTGGCGACGCTGCACCTGCGCAGCCAGGACCGCCTGGCGGGCGGCGGCGTCGTCGTCACGGTGATGACGAACTACGGCTTCCACACGGCGATGCGCGACGCCGGCGTCGAGGTCGCGACGACGGCCGTCGGCGACCGCTACGTACTCGAGGAGCTGCGCGAGCGCGGCTGGGCGATCGGCGGTGAGCAGTCGGGCCACATCATCGACATGGGCTTCGTCCCCTCCGGCGACGGGATCGCTTCGGCGCTGCTGACGCTCGAGGCACTCGCCGGCCGCGATCTGGCAGAACGCGACGCGATCACCAAGCTGCCCCAGAAGCTCGTCAACGTGCGCGTCGCCGATCGCGATGGCGCGATGGCAAGCGAGGCGCTGAGTGCGGCGACGGCGCAGGAGTCTGCGGCGCTCGAGGGTCGTGGACGTGTGCTCGTGCGCCCCTCCGGAACGGAGCAGCTCGTGCGCGTGATGGTCGAGGCGCCGAGCTCGGAGGAGACCGATGCGGTCTGCGCGCGGCTCGTCGCGATCGTCCAGGCTGCGGCCGCGCGATAGATCCGTGCTTGCCAGCGGGCCGGTTTGGCCGTGAACGCGCCGGCGCGCCGTTCGGCGGGTTCGTCCAGCACCTAGGATCTGGCGCATGTGCGGAATCGTCGGATACGTCGGTCAGCGTCCCGTCCAGGAGATCCTCCTGGCCGGTCTGGAGAAGCTCGAGTACCGCGGCTATGACTCCGCGGGGGTCTCGGTGCTGGCCGCCGACGGCGCGATCGGATCGGTGCGCGCGGTCGGCAACCTCAGCAAGCTGCGCGAGGCGGTGCTGCGTTCGAGCAACGGCGCCGCGCCGCCCGAGGGCCTCGCCGAGGGGTCCGTCGCGGTCGCCGAGCTGCCGGCCACGAGCGGCATCGGCCACACCCGCTGGGCGACGCACGGGCGCGTCACGGAGGCCAACGCCCACCCGCACTTCGACACGAGCGACCGCGTCCACGTCGTCGTCAACGGGATCGTCGAGAACTACCTCGCGCTGAAGGCGCGCCTCGGCGACGTCGGCGCGGACTTCACGTCGGAGACCGACGCCGAGGTCATCGCCCATCTGATCTCGCACCACATGGCCCGCGGCAGCCTCGTGGAGGCCGTCCGTGCCGCCTACGCCGAGCTCGAGGGCCACTACGCGTTCGTCGCGATGAGCGCCGACGAGCCGGACACGCTCGTCGGAGCGCGCAAGGAGTGCCCGCTGATCGTCGGTCGCGGCGACGGCGAGCAGTTCCTCGGCTCGGCCGTCCCCGCCTTCCTCGCCCACACGCGCGACGTGCAGTTCATCGACAACGAGGAGATCGTCGTCCTGCGGCCCGGCGGCGTCGACTTCCTGACGCCCGACGGCACGCCGATCGAGCGCGCGATCACGCGCGTGGAGTGGGACGAGGCGACGGCCGAGAAGGGCGGCTACGAGACGTTCATGCTCAAGGAGATCCACGAGCAGGCCGACGCCGTCGCCGAGACCGTCGCCGATCGCACGGCGCGCCGCGACGGCGTCGACCTCGCCGAGGCCGAGCTCGACGAGACGCTGCTGCAGGACGTCGACCGGATCCTGATCCTCGCCGCCGGCACGTCGTTTCACGCCGGCCTGATCGGTCGCTACGCGATCGAGGAATGGGCGCGCATCCCCGTCGATATGGACATCGCGTCGGAATGGCGATACCGCAACCCGATCGTCTCCGAGCGCGAGCTCGTGATCGGCATCACGCAGTCCGGCGAGACGGCGGACACGCTGGCGGCGATGCGCCTGGCGCGCGAGCGCGGCGCGAAGGTGCTCGCCTGCACGAACGTCGTCGGCTCGCAGGCGACGCGCGACGCCGACGGCGTGCTCTACACGCGGGCTGGGCTGGAGGTCTCGGTCGCGGCGACGAAGACGTTCGTCTGCCAGGTCGCGGCGATGTACCTGCTCGCGTTGCGCCTGGCCGAGCTGCGCGGCACGCTGGCGCCGGCGCGGATCGCCGAGCTCGTTGCCGAGATCAAGCACCTGCCGTCACGCATCAGCGAGCTGATCGAGACGCTCGACGCGCCCGTCAAGGCCGCCGCCGAGCGCCACGCCGACTCGGAGTTCTATCTCTACCTCGGCCGCCACGTCGGCCGTGCCGTCGCGCTCGAGGGCGCGCTGAAGCTCAAGGAGATCTCCTATATCGCGACCGACGCCTACGCCGGCGGCGAGATGAAGCACGGCCCGATCGCGCTGCTCGACGAGTCGACGCCGGTCGTCTGCGTCGCGACCGACATGCCGATCCTCGACAAGATGATCTCGAACATCCAGGAGGTCCGCGCGCGCGGGGCGCATGTGATCGCCATCGCGACGGAGGGCGACACGCGGCTGGAGCCCGTCGCCGAGGAGGTGATCTACGTCCCGCGCACCGACTGGATGCTGCAGGCGCTGCTCGCCGTGATTCCGCTGCAGCTGTTCGCCTACTACGTCGCGCGCCATCGCGGGCTGAACGTCGACCAGCCGCGCAACCTCGCCAAGACGGTCACGGTGGAGTAGCCGCGGCTCGACGGACGACGCTCGCGTGCCGGCGCCCAGGTGCGTCCGGACGACGTGCCGCGACCTACGCGGCGCCGGTCGTGGGCCGGCGGTTTGGCTGTGCCCGACCAGGGGTAGCCGAATCGGCGTGCGCGCGCTCGGAATCGTCGCAGTGGCCGTGCTGGCGCTCGCCGGCTGCGGCTCGGATGACGAGACGCAGGCCGAGACGAGCGCCGAGCGACCCCCGCCGCGAACCGTCACCGTCACCGTGCCGGGCGACGCGCCGGAGACGTCGCCCGACGACGACGAGGAGGAGGACGGCGATCCCGAGACGGCCGACCTGAGGGCTCCCGCCGGACTTCCCGAGGACGGTGTCGCGCTGACGGGCGACTTCGCCGTGCGGATCGTCGATCGCACCCCGGCCGCGGGCAACGCGAGCGGCGAATCGCCGCGTGGCACGCACGACTGGCGGCTGACGACGAGCTGCTCGGGCGGCGCATGTCGGCTCGAGGTTCGCCGGCGCCTGGACTCCGGCGGCTTCAAGGACGTGACGCTGCGGCCGATCGCCGATCGACCGGGGCAGTGGTACGGCGAGTTCCGCGGGACCGCGCTGTGCGGGCGCAACGGCCGCGCGGTCGACCAGTCGCTGACGATCCGGCCGCTCAACCCCCAGGACGGCGAAGGCGGCCAGGTCGCGACGCGATTCGAGGCCTACTTCCGCGCCGACCTCGCGTGCTTCCGCGGCAGCACGATGACGAACAAGCATCTCGGCGTCCTCGCCTCCGAGAGCGGGTGACCCGCTCGGGGTCGAGGAGCGCGAGCTCCCGCGAGACCTCGTAGCCGACGCACGCGGTCGGGGGACCCGTGTGGATCTCCTGCGGGTCTACGATGGACGGCATGTCCGTCGGCATCGACCTGCTGGAGATCGAGCGGATGGAGCAGGCGCTGGCGCGCCGTCCGGGACTGGCCCTGCGACTCTTCACCGAGGGCGAGCGTGCGTATGCGGCAGGGCGGGCGCGGCCCGGCCAGCACCTCGCGGCGCGCTTCTGTGCGAAGGAGGCCGTTGCCAAGGCGCTGCGACTCGAGGCGTGGAACCCGCGCGACATCGAGATCGCCGGCCAGGGCGCGGGGACGCGCGTCGCGCTGCACGGGGATCTCGCGGCGCTCGGCGTCGAGGTCGACATCTCGCTGACGCACTCCAAGGTCACCGCCGGCGCGGTCGCGCTCGTGCGCGCGCGTGCCGGCAGGACGCAGGACCCGGCGAGCGATCGCGCGCGGTCGTGAGCGCGCCACCCGACTGGCTCCAGCCGCTCTACGGCGCCGAGCAGATGCGCGCGACCGACCGCTGGGCGATCGAGCAGCGTGGCATCGGCTCGCTCGAGCTGATGGAGAAGGCCGGTGCCGGTCTGGCGCTGCACACCGATCGCGAGGTGCCGCGCGGCCCGATCGCGATCGTCTGCGGGAAGGGCAACAACGGCGGCGACGGGTTCGTCGCCGCCCGGCTGCTGCGCGCGCTCGGGCGCAGCGTGCGCGTGCTGCTGCTCGCCGAGGCGCCCGAGCACCGCGGCGACGCCGGCCACAACCTGGGTCTGCTGGAGGGCGCTCACGAGCCGTTCGATCCGCGCGCGCTCGACGATGTCGCGGTCGTCGTCGACGCGATCCTCGGCACGGGCTTCGAGGGCGTGCCTCGCGGTCGTGCGGGGGACGCGATCGAGGCGATCGCCCTGCGGCGGGTGCCCGTCGTCGCCGCCGACATCGCCAGCGGAGTCGACGCCTCGACCGGGGCGGTGGCCGGCGCGTCCGTCGCCGCGACGACGACGGTGACCTTCGCCGCCGCCAAGCCGGGGCACTGGATCGCGCCCGGCAAGCAGCGGACGGGTGGGCTGAAGGTCGTCGACGTCGGCATCCCGGCCGGTGCTCCGGTCGCGCCCGACGCCGGACTGCTGACGGCGCGCGTCCACGCGCTCGTCCCCGGCCGGCAGGCGGACGCGACGAAGTTCAGCTCCGGCCAGGTCGTCGTCGCGGGTGGCTCGCGCGGGCTGACGGGCGCGCCCTGCCTCGCCGCCGAGGCGGCGATGCGCGCGGGCGCGGGCTACGTCACCGGGCTCGTGCCGGCGTCGCTGGGGCTCGTCTTCGAGACGCGACTGCTGGAGGTCATGACGCGCGGTCTGCCCGACGACGACGGGGCGTTCACGGTGGCCGGCATCGAGGTCGCGCTGGGCGCGCTGGCGCGCGCCGGCGCGCTCGTGCTCGGGCCCGGCGCCG
>JAUYGN010000146.1 GCA_030690545.1 Solirubrobacteraceae bacterium | reverse complement strand
TCGCCCTGCTGGCCGGCAGCGGCGCGCTCGCCGTCGCGAGCTTCTTCGCCAGCGGCCTCGGCGGCGGCCTCGTCGTCGCCGCGATGGTCATCGCCGCGGGCGCGGGCCTCGTCGTCGCCGCGTTCGTCAGCAACGCGCGCTGGCTCGTCCTGCCGGCGCTGGCGATCGCGCTGCCGCTGGCGTTCGTCTCCGCCGCCGGCATCGAGCTCGAGGGCGGCATCGGCGAGCGCCGCGAGCGCCCGGGCACGGTCGCCGAGCTGCGCGACGGCTACCGGCTCGGCGTCGGCGCGCTCGTCGTCGACCTGCGCGACGTCGAGCTGCCGCCCGGCGACCACCCGCTGACGGTGAGCATCGGCGTCGGCCACGCGCGCGTGATCGTCGACAGGGGCGTCTGCGTCGCCAGCAGGGCTGAGGTCGGCATCGGCGAGGTGGCGATCTTCGACCGCAGCAGCGCGGGCGTCGACGTCGACTGGCAGGACTCGCGACGCGCCACCTCGAGCACGCCGCGGCTCGTGCTCGACGGAACCGTCGGCCTCGGCGTGCTCGAGGTGCGCCACGGCGACGACCGCCGCGCCCACGGTCCCGGCTGGCGCGAGGATCGCCGCGACGAACGCAACAGCGCCTGCGCGACGTCGTGATCCCGGACACGCCGATGATCGTGGATGAATCCCCGTCGCCGCGAGAATCGGTGGATCCGGGATGAAGCGCCGCGCGCGACCCGACCGGCTGCTGCTCGTCGCCGGCGCGGTGCTCGCCGCCTTCGGCGTCGTGCTGGTGCTCGACCGCACCGATGCGATCGACCTGACGTTCGGCGCGATCGCGCCGATGCTGTTCGGTGTCGTCGGGGCGATCCTGCTCGCCACCGGCCTCACGCGCCGAGAATGATGTCCGAGATGGCTGCGACTCCAACGAGCCGCCCGGTGTCGCTGCGCGACCTGCGCCGCGATCCCGAGCACGGCATGGTGGCCGGCGTCTGCGCGGGCCTCGCCAAGCGCCTGGACCTCGACCCGCTGCTGCTGCGCGTCGTCTTCGGCGCGACGACGCTCGCCAGCGGGCTCGGGATCGTCGCCTACCTGCTGGCCTGGATGCTCGTGCCCGCCGAACGCGAGCAGGCGCCCGTCAAGGACAGCGCCGCCACGCGGCGGACCGCCCGCAACCGGCGCGCCGCGCTCGAGGTCGGCGTCGGCTCGGGCTTCCTCGTCGTCGCGCTGCTGCTCGCGTTTCGCGAGCTCGGGCTGCCGTTCTCCGACGCGCTCGCCTGGCCGCTCGTGCTCGTCGCGGCCGGCGGGGCGCTGATCTGGCGCCAGTCGGTCGGTCGCCCGGGCGCGACCGCGAGCACATCCTCCCCAGGCCTGCCCGGGGCGCCGGCGCTCGCGGACCCCGTCAGCGAGTCGGGCCCGGCGATCGTCTCGCGGATCGGGGTCGGCGTCACGCTCGTCCTGGCGGCCGCGATCGTCTTCCTGCAGTTCACCGGCGCGCTGGCCGCCGCGACCGACGTCGCGCTCGCCGCCGTCGTCGTCGTGATCGCGCTCGTCGTGATCTTCGCGCCGTTCTTCGTCCGGCTGCTGACGTCGCTGTCGCTCGAGCGCTCCGAGCGGATCCGCTCGCAGGAGCGCGCGGAGGTCGCCGCGCACCTGCACGACTCCGTCCTGCAGACGCTCGCGCTCGTGCAGAAGCGCTCCGATGACCCGCGCGAGGTCGCGGCGCTCGCCCGCCGCCAGGAGCGCGAGCTGCGCAGCTGGCTCAGCGGCTCGCCCGCCGCCGACGACGGCGAGCGCCGGCTCTCGGCCGCGCTGCAGGCGGCGGCCGAGGAGATCGAGCAGGCGCACGGCGTCGCGATCGACGTCGTCGCGGTCGGCGACGCACCGCTCGATCGCGACGCCGAGGCGCTCGTCGCCGCCGCGCGCGAGGCGATGCTCAACGCGGCGAAGTTCGCCGGCGACGCGGGCGCCGTCGCGGTCTACGCCGAGGCGACCGACGAGCGCCTGGAGGTCTTCGTGCGCGACCGCGGTCCCGGCTTCGATCCCGCCGGGGTGCCGGCCGACCGCCGCGGCGTGCGCGAGTCGATCGTCGGGCGGATGGCGCGACACGGCGGCCGCGCGGCGATCCATGCCGCCCCGGACGGCGGCGGCACCGAGGTCGAGCTCGTGCTCGAGCGCGGAGCGGGCGGATGAGCCCGCGCGTCGTCCTCGTCGACGATCACGCGCTGTTTCGCGCCGGCGTGCGCGCGGAGCTCGACGGGCTGGTCGACGTCGTCGGCGATGCCTCGACCGTCGGCGAGGCGATCGCGCTGATCCGCGACGAGGCTCCCGACGTCGTCCTGCTCGACGTCCACATGCCCGACGGCGGCGGCCTGGAGGTGCTGCGCCAGCTCGCCGGCGACGCGCCGGCGACGCAGTACCTCGCGCTGTCGGTCTCCGACGCCGCCGAGGACGTGATCGCGGTCATCCGCGCCGGCGCTCGCGGCTATGTCACGAAGACGATCTCCGGCACCGAGCTTGCCGACGCCGTCCGCCGCGTGCATGGCGGCGACGCCGTCTTCTCGCCGCGGCTGGCCGGCTTCGTGCTCGACGCCTTCGCCGGAGCGGCGCCGCCGCCGGCCGCCGATCATGACGCGGACCTCGACCAGCTGACGCCGCGCGAGCGCGAGGTCCTGCAGCACATCGCGCGCGGCTACATGTACAAGGAGATCGCCCAGCGGCTCGGGATCTCGGCCAAGACCGTCGAGGCGCACGTGTCGGCGGTGCTGCGCAAGCTGCAGCTCTCCAGCCGCCACGAGCTGTCGCGCTGGGCTGCGCAGCGGCGGATGCTCGACTGACCATCGACCCGTCCGACCCTGCTGACGCAGAACGACGGCGGGACCGTGGCCCCGCCGTCTGCGGGCGATACGGCCCGCTGCCTTGGCCGACGGCGCTCGTCTTGATACCGGCGGCGCCTCGCGAACGGCGAACCGTCCACTGTTCGACCTGGTAGCTGATGGATACCCCTCGAGCGCTCCGCTGTCAACGGTGCTTAATCTGCTCTGCGCTGCGCCGGTCAGACCTCGAGGTGGGGGTACTCGGCCTCGACGACCGCGCGGTACTGGGCGTAGACGGGCTTCGTGATCGGGATCAGCGCGAGCGCCGCCTTGAAGTCGCCGCGCGTCTTGATCCGTCCGCGGGCGGCGGCGAGCGCGACGTTCTCCTTGCCCTGGAAGTACTTGTTGGCGACCTGCGAGGACATCTTCATCTGCACCTTGGGCTTCCAGTCGATCTCGTCGTCCCACTGCCAGAACAGGCAGCCCTCCTCGCCGGGCCGGGCGGCGCGGATGTTGACGACGAGGTCGACGTCCTCGAACTCGAAGCGCTGCGGCACGTCGGCGTCGCGCAGCTTCGGTCCCATGTCGGGGTCCTCGCTCATCAGCGTGAAGATGCGGTCCATGACCACGCGGAACTCCTTCGGACCGCTGAACTCGGCAGCCATCGGTGCGTCCTCCTTCGCTGGATCTGACCGTCCGCTACGCGGACGCTGGCGGCTCGCCGGCGGGCGGCTTCTTGCGTGCTGCGCGCGGCTTGGCAGCCGGCTTCTTCGCGGGCTTCGCGGCTGACGTGCGCTTGGCCGGCGTCGCAGCGCGAGCGGCCCCGCTGGACTTGGGCTTGGTCTCCAGCGCGACGACGCGCGCCATCAGCTGCTCGATCTCCGACCGTTGCGCCTCGAGCTCGGCGCGCAGCGCCTTGATGTCGGCATCGGTCGCCGGGCGCAGCTCCTCGACGGCCCCGCGCAGGCGCCCCGCGGTGCTGCCGATCTCGTCGAGCAGCTCGGAGATCCGCTCGCGCGGCAGCTGTGCCTTGAACGCCTGGTCGACCGCGTCGCGGACCGCATCGGCACGTGAGGCGCTCTTCTTCTTGGCCATGCGCCGATCATATGGTGCTTCCCGATGCCCGTCCACATCCATCCGACGGCGCCGCTGGCGCCCCGCGCGCTGCTGCCCGGCGATCCGGGCCGCGCGCTCGCGCTCGCCCAGCTGCTGCTCGACGAGCCGAAGATGTTCAACCACAACCGCGGACTGTGGGGCTACACGGGCGCTGCCGTCGACGGCGAGCCGCTGACGATCCAGAGCACCGGCATGGGCGGCCCGAGCGCCGCGATCGTGCTCGAGGAGCTCTGCGACCTCGGCCTGCAGCGAGCGATTCGCGTCGGCACCTGCGGTGCGCTCGACGCCGAGCTCGAGCTCGGCGATCTCGTGATCGCCGATGCAGCGATCGCGTCCGACGGGACGAGCCGCGCGCTCGGCGCCGGCAAGCGCGTGCGCGCCGACGCGAGCGTCGTGGCGGCGCTGCAGGATGCGGCCGGCGACGGTGCCCGAACGGGGACGGTCGCCTCGAGCGACCTGTTCTACGACCGCGACGCCGCGCGCGCCGACGCGTGGCGCGACGCGGGCGCGCTCGTGATCGAGATGGAGGCCGCGACGCTGTTGCGCGTCGGGGAGCTGCGGGGGATCGGCGTCGGCTGCGTGCTGCTCGTCAGCGACGTGTTCGGGCCCGGCGGCGAGCGCCACCGGATCGATGCCGAGCTGCTCGCACAGGCCGCGGAGCGGCTGGGACGTGCCGGCGCGGGCGCGCTGCGCTGATCCCGGATCCGGCTAGCCGGAGACCTTCATGCGCTCCTGTCGCGGCGAGACCGAGCTCGTCGCTTCGGGCAGCGCTGCGTGCAGCGTCTGAAGCTCCTTCGCCAGGGCCGCGAGATGGCCCTCGATCGCCTCCAGCCGCGCGTCGAGGCCGGACGCCGGTGCCGTGCCGGCAAGGCGCTCGTCGATCCGGTCGATGCCGTCCTCGATGCCCTCCAGGCGCTGGGAGACGGAGCGCACCCGCCGCGTGAGGCGCTCGATGTCGCCCGCCGAAGGGAGCATCAGCGCGCCGAGCGCCGCTTCCTGTGCGCTGGAGGCCTTCTCCCGCGCGTCGAACGCTCGCTGCAGCGCGCCTGCGACGAGCGGGTTGGCCATCAGGTCCTCGGCGAGCTTGCCGAGCGTATCCTCACCCTGCTTCGTGAGCCGCTCGCGCAGCCCTTCGACCTCGTCGTCGTCGCTCATCGGGGGACGTTCCTCCTGGTTGGCAGGGTTCGACGGAGGCTAGCGCAGCGGCGTGCGCTCGCGGGCGCGCGAGAAGCTGTGGCAGCAACCCGTCCGATGTGGATGCAGCAGCCCGTCGTATGTACGATGCGTGACGTGTGCCGCTCACGGCTGTACTGTCGTCCGGTGCACACGATGAAATGCCGGTTGCGGCCAGACGCTTATCGCGGGCTTAGCGTTCGGCGCCGATTCCGGTAGTCTGCCGCGCACGCGCAGCGGGATCGCGTATTCGGGACACCTCCAGGGGGGAGATGCAGGGACACATGCACCACAAGCGTAGGCTTCTCATCGCCTTGGCCATGGCCGGCGCGATCAGCGTTGGCTTCGGGACCTTCACCGCCGTCGCGGCGGCGGTACCCCGGTCGTTCGAGGTTCAGCTTCTCAACGGCCAGAAGCGGGTCATCACGCTGGACATCGGGGCAGACATCCCGATCGGCCAGATCCCCGCGCTCAACCTTGGGCCGCTGCTGCGCATCACCGAGATCCCGTCCACGCAGGCGCCCGGCGGCCCGCTGCTCACGATCACGCCGCAGGCGCCGGACGCGCCTCCTCCGGCCGAAGAGGGCGAGAACGCGATTCCCGCCCCCACGGGGCAGAACCCGCTCGTCACCGGCGAAGCCGAGACCCGCAAGAAGCAGGCCAAGCCGAAGGTCGGTCAGCCCGTCTTCGACGCGGTCGGCCGTCTTCTCTCCGCGCCGCAGCCCGAGCGTGCGCGTCCGACGAAGACACGTCTGCGCCATTCCGACGGCGTTCCGACGACGTCGAACCCGACGATGTCACTGGCGACCCTGGGTCCAGTGCCGGTCGGCGTTCCCAACTTCTTCATCGACAAGTTCCGCATCCCGCCGTTCCTGCTGCCGATCTACCAGGCCGCCGGCATCCAGTACGGCATCCGCTGGGAGGTCCTCGCGGCGATCAACGAGATCGAGACCGACTACGGTCGCAACCTCAACGTCTCGTCGGCCGGCGCGATGGGCTGGATGCAGTTCATGCCGTCCAGCTGGAAGGCCTTCGGCGTCGATGCCAACAACGACGGCAAGATGGACCCGTACAACCCGGTCGACGCGATCTTCGCGGCCGCGCGCTACCTCAAGGCAGCGGGCGCCGACCAGGATCTGCGCAAGGCGATCTTCGCCTACAACCGGGCCGACTGGTACGTCGAGTCGGTGCTCATGCGGGCACGCTTCATCGGCGGCATGCCGACTGACCTCGTCGGCTCGCTGAGCGGCCTGACGCAGGGCCTGTTCCCCGTCCATGCCACGGCGAAGTACGCCGATGACCTCTCCGAGCGCGACGTCAACCGCCGTGTCGCTCGCGGCAAGAACGCCGCCCTGCCGATCGAGGCCAACACCTCGCGCCGCGGGATCAACATCTTCGCCGACGCCGGCTCGCCCGCGGTCGCCGTGCAGGACGGCAAGATCGTCAAGGTCGGCAACAACTCGCGCCTGGGCAACTACGTGATGCTGCGCGACGTCTACGGCAACACCTACACCTACGGCGGTCTGAAGAAGATCGCGTCGCAGGTGCCGGTGCCGAAGGACAAGACGCAGAGCAAGGAGTCGATCGCCAAGGAGCTCGCGCTCCCCAAGGCCGACGCCGCCCCGTCGGAGCCCGCCAGCGCGCGCGGCGCAGCGGCCAGCAACGGCAAGGCGGCCGCCGAGGAGCCAGTCGCGGAGGCGGAGGACGCGCCCAGCGTCGTCAAGGAGCGGCTGTTCGCCAACCCGACGCGACCGAACGCGCTGTCGGCAGGCGGCAAGGAGCAGATCCTCGAGTCGGAGTCCGAGCTGGGCGCCGGTTCGAGCGTGAAGTCCTACTTCACCGGCGTCTTCCGCGCCGACCGCGACGACGTCGTGCTCAAGTCGCTCGTCCCCGGCCGCCGCGTCATCGCGGGCACGATCCTCGGCCGCGTCGGCAAGACGTCGTCGACGATCGCGCCACACATGCTGTTCGAGATCCGGCCCGCCGGCCGCGGCGCGCCGCGGATCGATCCGAAGCCGATCCTCGACGGCTGGAAGCTGCTGGAGTCCACGGCGATCTACCGCGCCCAGGGCAAGAACCCGTTCTTCGGGGAGAGCTCCCAGGGCGCCACGATCGGCCAGATCCTGCTGATGAGCAAGGACACGCTGATCCAGCGCGTCCTCGCCAACCCGCGGATCGACGTGTACTCCTGCGGTCGCAGCGACATCAAGGCAGGGGTCGTCGACCGCCGCGTGCTGGCAGCGCTCGAGTTCCTCGCCGCGTCCGGCCTGAAGCCGACGGTCACCTCGCTGCGCTGTGGTCACGGCCTGTACACGTCGAGCGGCAACGTCTCGGCGCACTCGTCGGGCAATGCCGTCGACATCGCGAAGCTCAACGGCATCCCGATCATGGGCAACCAGGGCGCGGGTTCGATCACGGACATCGCCGTGCGCCGGCTGCTGACGCTGCAGGGCACGATGAAGCCCGCCCAGATCATCACGCTGATGAACTACGAGGGCGCCACGAACACGCTGGCGATGGACGACCACGCCGACCACATCCACCTCGGCTTCCGGCCGCAGTTCGATCCGACGAACAAGGACAACAAGCTCGTCGAGTCGGTGCTGAAGCCGTCGCAGTGGATCAAGCTGATCGACCGCCTCGGTCAGATCGACAACCCGACCGTGCAGCTCGCGCCGTCGAAGTACGCGATCAAGACCGGCGGGCGGGCGAGCGTCGCCCACAAGGGCGAGTAGCCACACCACATCGCGGGAGCGCCCGAGACCGCCGCGACTTCCGAGTCGCGGCGGTCTCGTTCTTTGTCCGTGCGCCTCGTCGCCGACGCACCGGCTCGCCTGAACCGGGTGCTGCAGACGCCACCTTCCACGGGGCGGTGCGCCTACAGCAGGGCCGCGACGAGCGCCGCGAGCTCGGCCTCGACATCGCCGCTGCAGCGCACGCGCGCCCGCCCGTCATACGGCGTCGAGCCCTGCGTGACGATCGCGATCTCGCCGCCGTGGCGCAGCGTGACGCCTGGGAGCTGCGCGACGGGATGGACCTCGAGCGAGGATCCGATGCACAGCAGCAGATCGGCCTGCGACGCGAGCTCCGTCGCGCGCTGCAGCGCCGCCTCGGGCAAGAACTCGCCGAACAGCACGACGTCGGGCTTGAGCGGGCGACCACAGTCGCAGGGCGGCACCGTCGCATCGCGTAGAAGCGCGAGCGTCTCGTCCAGCGTGCAGCGCGCGCCGCACGTCAGGCACACGCACGAGGCGATCGAGCCGTGCACCTCGACGAGCTCACGCGTGCCGGCCTTGCGATGCAGCATGTCGACGTTCTGCGTGATGACGCCGTCGAGCATCTCGCCGCGCTCGAGCGCCGCGAGCGCACGGTGCGCGCCGTTGGGCTGCCTGTCGCCGAGCGTCTGAAAGCGATCGCCGTAGAAGGACCAGAAGCGCTCGGGGTCATCACGCCAGGCGTCGATGTGGGCGACCTCCATCGGATCGACGTGCTCCCAGATGCCGGTGCCCGGCGTGCGGAAGTCCGGGATCCCGGACGGAACCGAGATCCCGGCGCCGGTCAGCGCGACGACCGACCCGGCGGACCGCACGAGGTCCGCCAGAGCCGCGACGTCCTTCGAGCAGCCGCCGGCTACGTGCCCGTCCACCGCGGCGTGCGCTTGCCGAGGAACGCGCCGATGCCCTCACGCGCGTCGGCCGACGCGAAGATCTCGCCGAAGGCGGCCTTCTCGGCCTCGATGCCCTCTTCGAGGTCGGCGTCGCCGGCCGTCGTGCGCTTGATGGCGGCGACGGCGAGCGGCGCCTGGCCGCCGAGCTTGCGCGCCCACGCGCGCGCGACGTCGTGCAGCTCGTGGTCGGGGACGACGCGGTTGACGAGCCCGATCTCGAAGGCCTCCGCCGCGGAGATCGGGTCGCCGATCAGGTTGAGCTCGAGCGCGCGCGCGGTGCCGACGAGCCGCGGCAGGCGCTGGGTACCGCCGAAGCCCGGCATGATGCCGAGGTTGATCTCCGGCTGGCCGAAGCTCGCCGACTCGGCGGCGATCCGCACGTCGCAGCCCATCGCCAGCTCGCAGCCGCCGCCGAACGCGACCGCGTTGACTGCGGCGATCGTCACCGTCGAGGAGGTCTCCATCCGCCGCAGCAGCGCGTGCATCTCGTCGAGCAGCGCGGCCCCGGTGGCCGCGTCCAGCTGCGCGAACGCCTTGATGTCGGCGCCCGCGCACCACAGCATCGGGTTCGCCGACGCGAGGATCAGCGCGCGGATCGCCTCGTCGCCATCGACGTGCTCCCAGACCCGGCCGAGCTCGGCCATCACCTGCGGTGCCAGCGAGTTCGCCGGCGGGCGGTCCAACCAGGCGATCGCGTAGCCGTCGCGGGTCTCCAGCGTGACGGCCTCGCCCTGCTCGAAACCGTCGTCGTCGTCGGGTTGCTTGTAGGCGAAGAAGCCCTGGCCGGACTTCGCGCCGAGCCGGCCCTGCGCGACGAGGCGGCGCAGGATCAGCGGCGGCTCGTAGCGCTCGCCCCATTCGCCGGCAGCGCGCTCCAGCGCCGCCAGCACCTCGTCCAGGCCGGTCTGGTCGGCACGCGCGAACGGCGGCGGGATCAGCCCGGCGCCGGCCATCATGCCGAGGTCGATGTCGCGCACGGTCGCCATCCCCTCGTCGAGCAGCAGGCAGGCCTCGACGAACGCCTTCAGCACGAAGCGCTGGGCGAGCTCGTCGGCGTCGAACTCCGTCGCGCCGGTGAAGCGCGGCTCGCCGTCGTCGTAGAAGCCCTTGCCGGTCTTGGCCCCCAGCTCGCCGGACTCGACGAGCGCCTGCATGCCCCGATGGACGTAGAAGGAGTCCTCGCCGTAGCAGGCCTGCAGGTGCTGGGCGACGTGCAGGACGGTGTCGAGACCGAGCAGGTCGGTCAAAAAGAACGGGCCCATCGGCGCGATGCGGGCCTGCGAGACGGCGTCGTCGATCGCCTTGATCGACAGGTCATGCGTCTCCTGGAAGCGCCAGATCTCGCTGATCGCCGAGGTGAGGATCCGGTTGACGACGAAGCCCGGCTCCTCGCCGCAGGCGATCGGCAGCTTGCGGATCGCCTGCGCGAACGTCGTCGCGACCTGCATCGTCTCGGGCGACGTCTCGGCGCCCTCGACGATCTCGACGAGGCGCATCATCGACGCCGGGTAGAAGAAGTGAAAGCCGACGACCTTGTCGGGCCGCGACGTCGCCTCGGCGATCTCGCCGATCGGCAGCGAGGAGGTGTTCGAGGCGAGGATCGCGTGGCCCGGCGTGATCGCGTCGAGCTCGGCGAGCACCGCCTGCTTGACCTCGATCCGCTCGGGCACGGCCTCGATCACGAAGTCGACGTCGCCGAAGCCTTCGTATGCCGTCGTCCCGGTGATCCGGCCGAGGATCTCCTCGGCCTGCCTGTCGGCCTGCTCCTGGCTGATCTTCTGCTTGTGGACGAGCCCGCCGAGCTGCGCGCGGGTCACTTCGCCGGCCTTCCTCAGGCCGAGGTCGACGAACTCCTGCTTGACGTCCTTCAGCACGACGGGGATGCCTGCGGAGGCGATCACCTGGGCGATCTCGCCGCCCATCGTGCCTGCTCCGACGACCGCGGCCTTGAATACGAACACGCGTGGTCACTCCTTGTCGTTGCGGGGAAGCGGCCGGGGCCGCTGAGTCTGGTCTGTCAGGTCGCGATCGGCGTCGAGCTCGACGGCGAATCGCCGCAGCGTGCGGTCCAGCGCGTCGCCGAGGGTGCGGCGCACGACGAGCAGATCGGTCAGGCGACCGCCGAGACCGCGCCGCTTGAGCTCGTAGTCGCACGCGAGCACGATCTCGCAGCCATCGTCGACCGCGCCGAACGAGACGCGCTGGGTGCCCGTCAGCTGCGGATCCTCGATCCGAGCGAGCTGCGTCGCGCCGGGCTCGTACTCGACGACGTGCTCGATGACGCGCCCGCGCCCGTCGCGCAGCGAGTCCCACACGATCCGCGTGCCCGGGTGCGGCCAGCTGCCCTCGCTGCGCACGAGCGTGCCGAAGCCGTCGACGAACGCCGGCCAGCGTTCGAGGTCGAGCCACAACCGCTGCGCTTCGTCGACGGAGGCGCCCGGCAGCCGCCGGCGCGCCACGACCGTGCCCATCCGCGTCAGCCCACCAGTTCGCGGCGCAGCAGGTCGACCGCCGCCGCGAGCTCGTCGAGGCGTGGCGCGACCTCCGTCGCCAGCCGGTCGCGTTCTGCGCCACCGGCTGCGGTCAGCCGGTAGAAGCGCCGCGAGCGGCGCTCGGGGTGCTCCCACTCGCCCGCCGCGAGGCCCTCGGCCTCGAGCGCGCGCAGCAGCGGGTACATCGTGTTCGGGTTGGCCGCGACGAGCCCGCCCGTCAACTCGCCGACGCGCTCCATCAGCTGGTTGCCATAGGACGGCCCGGAGCCCAGCAGGTGCAGGACGAGCAAGCGCAGCAGCCCGCTGCGGCGCAGGCCAGCGATCAGCGGATCGCCGGACCCCGGTCCCTGCCGTGCCGCAGCGGATGCCGGCTCGCCGGACGGCGAACGCACACCGGCGGCAGCGCGCACGTCGCTGTGGGCGGCGGCGTCCGCGACGGCGGCCTCCGTCGAGGGATCGCGAGCAGCCATCGGTCCAGTATGCCCGTAGCGCTCCGCGCTCGGGCGCGTGGGGATGACGACGGTGTCGGCGCGGCATCGGTGGGCGGTCTCGGCGAAGCGGCGGCGGGCGGCCGCGGTGACCGCCCGCCCGGAGCGAGCTCGCGCTCGCTACGCCGTGGCGGCCGCGGGCTCCTCGATGCGCCGCGGGAGCAGCGTCTCGCGGGCGATCACGAGCCGCTGGATCTGCGACGTGCCCTCGTAGAGCTGCATGATCTTCGCGTCGCGCATGAGCTTCTCGACGGGATAGTCCTTGATGAAGCCGTAGCCGCCGTAGACCTGCACGGCGTCGGTCGCGACCTCCATCGCGGAGTCGGCCGCGAAGCGCTTGGCGTGCGAGGACTCGAGCGTGTTACGCCGGCCCTGGTCGAGCAGCACCGCGCTGTTCCACGTCGCCAGGCGCGAAAGGTGCACCTTCGTCGCCATGTCGGCGATCATGAACTGGATCGCCTGGTGCATCGCGATCGGAACGCCGAACTGGACGCGCTCCTTGGAGTACTCGGTAGCGAACTCGAACGCGGCGCGCGCGATGCCGGTCGCCATCGCGGCGACGCCGGGGCGCGTGCGGTCGAGGACCATCATCGCGAGCTTGAAGCCCTTGTTCTCCTCGCCGAGCAGGTAGCGCGCGTCGACCTCGGTGTCGTTGAAGGTGATCGTCGCGGTGTTCGACGCCCGCTGGCCCATCTTGTCTTCCTTCTTGTCGACGATCACCGTGTCGTCCTTGCGCACGAGGAACGCCGAGATGCCGCGGTGTCCGGCCTCCGGGTCGGTCTTCGCGTAGACGACGAAGAAGTCGGCGTAGCTGCCGTTCGTGATGAAGCACTTCGAGCCGTTGAGGACGTACGTGTCGCCGCCCGCGCTTCGGACGGCGCGCGTGCGCATGCCCGAGACGTCCGATCCGGCGTCGGGCTCGGTCAGGCAGAAGGAGGCGAGCTTGGGCTCGGCGACGAGCTCCTCGCCGAACTCGCGCTTGACCTCCTCCGAGCCGCCGAGCATGACCGGCGCGGCGGCCAGGCCGTTGGCGCCGAGCGAGGTCTGCACGCCCGAGCAGCCCCACGAGAGCTCCTCTTCGATGATGCAGCCGTCGAGGTAGTTCAGGCCCGGTCCCCCGTACTCCTCGGGCAGGTGCGTGTTCATCAGCCCGACCTCGTGCGCCTTGTCGATGATCGCCTGCGGCCAGCCGCCATCGCGATCGAGCTCCCAGGCGACGGGACGGATCTCCCTGGCAGCGAAGTCGTGGGCCAGCTCGCGGAGGTTCTTCTGCTCGTCGGTCAGCGTGAAATCGACCATTGGGTTGCTCCTGAGGCGGGGGACGGAGACTAGATTGACTGGTCAGTCAATAGCTGTACCGGAGAGCGTAGCACCGCGCTGGTCAACCGATCGAGGATCTGTTGGCGACGCTCGTCCCGGTCGCTTGCGTCGCTGGCGGGATCAGCGCCCCGATGACGCGGCGAGCGAGCGACGCCTGCGCGACCCGACCTGATAGAGATTGGGCCATGGCCAATCCGCGACAGTTCGACTTCGAAGACATCGCCATCCGCCCGGGGACGTACTTCAATCCCCAGACCGAGGTGCTCGTCGTCGTCGACGACTCACCCGACATCGACACGGAGATCTTCAACATGGAGGACTTCGAGGGCGCGGATTGGGTCCTGGTCTCCGACGAGGTCCCGATCGACGGCGATGCCCGCGACGAGCTCATGCAGTCCTTCCAGGTCCGTCACGGGTCCGCGCTCGCCGGTGACATCACCGACGACGAGATCGTCCACGACGACGAGAACGCCGAGCCCGAGGCCGACGTCCTCGACGACGAGTAGCGACGGCGGCCAGCGGCCGCCTACGTCGCGCGCACACGACGCGCCACGAGCAGCCCGGCCGTGCCGGCGATCAGTCCGAGGCCGCCGACGATCAGCGCCGCGATCGCGAGACCGTCGCCGCCATCGTCGGCAGCAGACGCGGCCGGCTCGGTCGCCGCCGTCTCGTCGCCATGGGCTCCGGGATCGTCGACGGCGGCCGTGAGGGTCACCTGCGCCGCGGGCTCGTCGCTGCCCGGCGCGCCGATCCAGCGTACGACCCTGCCGCCGGCGTACGTCTGCAGCGCCGGGAACGAGAGCGTCGTCCCCGTCGGGCGCTCGGGCAGGCGCACGGAGATGCCGAAGTCCTGGAACTCGCCCGGCCGGATCCCGGCGCTTGCGGTCTGCGCGGTGAAGGTGATCGTGTCGACCTCCTCGCTCGGCGCGTCCTCCCCGCCCTGAGCGGGCGCGTCGGGCTCGCGCATCGACACCGCGACCCGCCAGCCCGGGACCGGTTCGTAGCGCGCCGACGCGAATCCGGGCGGCATCTGCAGCTCGACCTTGCGGGTCGCGTTGGCGTCGTCCTCGTTGGGCACGCGCACGTCGAGCCGGGCGAATCCACCGGCTGGCGCCTGCGCGGGCTGCAGCGTCACGTGCGCCTGAGCCGCCGCAGCCGGCAGGCAGAGCGCGACGAGCGTCGTGGCGAACATCGATCTGGTCTTCGTGGTCATGCTTGCTCCCTTCATTGCACTGGGACCTTCAGCGATCCTTCGTACTGGTCGAACTCCGACACGCGGCTGACGACGTCCAGCCGCCACTCGCCGGCGGGAACGAGCGCCATCGTGTCGATCACGTAGTGGCCGGGACCCGCCTCGCGCGCGGTCGCCGGCAGCGGGCCGATGTCCTCGGCCGGCAGCGTGAGCGTCACGGTCAGCTCGCGCGTCCCATCGAACGGCGCCCCGTCGCGTGCGCGCAGCAGGTAGACGTGGATCTCGTTGGGACCGACGCGGGCCGGATCGACGGTCGCCTCCAGGCGCAGCGGGCCGAGCGTCGTCTCACCGGCGAACGGTCCGCTCGCCAGCGAGCTCGGCGGCGGGTAGCTGACGAGCGCGGCCGTCGCGCCGAGCACGATCAGGACGAGCGCGACCTCGGCGCGCAGCGCCCGGCGCAGCAGATAGCCGGTCGCGCCCGGCGGCGCTGCCGCTCCGGCGAGCGCCCGCAGCCGCGGCACCACGCGACGGCGATGCAGCATGCCGAGCCCGACCAGCGCCCCGATCAGCGCGGCCTTGGCGAGCACCGCGCGGCCGAAGCCGGTGCCGGTCAGCGCGCCCCATGAGCCGACGTAGTCGAGGGCCAGGATCGTGCCGGTGACGAGCAGCACGGCGACGCAGGCCAGCGCGATCGGCGAGAAGCGCAGCAGCGCCGCCGCGAGCAGGCGCGTGCGATCGGCCACCTGCAAGCGCCGCGTTGCGACCGGCAGCGCGAGCAGCAGCAACGTCAGACCGCCGATCCAGGCGCTCATCGCGAGCACGTGGGCGACGTCGAGTCCGACGGACAGGACGACCGGCGATTGCGCGCCGGCGTGGCCGCCGAGCGCCGGCGCCAGCGCGAGGAACGCCGCTGGCAGCGCCGCCAGCGCGAGTGCGCCGCGCGGCAGCCGCGGCGCCGTGAGACCGTCGGCGCCGAGCGCGACCCGTTGCAACGCGGCGGGTTGCGCAGCGCCGTCGTCGCGCGCCCCGCGCAGCGCGAGCACGATCGCGCCGCCGAGCGCCAGGAACGCGACCACGCGCAGCCCCCAGACCTCTCCGAAGCGCGTGCCGAGCACGTCGCGCATCACCGTCGGATCGAGTGCGGCCCAGCCGCTCGTCGCGCCCGCCGTCGCTCCCTGCATCACGATCCCGGCGACGCCGCCGACGGCGCCGAGCGCGACGGCGCCGAGCAGCAGCCGGCGCGTGCGGCGCACGAACGCCGCCGACGCCGCGTGCCACGACTCGGCGGCGCCCGACGCCGCGCGCAGGGCGGGCAGCCAGACCGCCAGCCAGAACAGCAGGCCGCCGAGGACGAGCGCCGTCGCGAGGTAGGTCAGCCCGCGGGCCAGGCCGAAGACGCCCTGCGTGACGGGGCCGGCGTCGCTGTCGCCGATCAGCTCGGCGACGGTCGGCGCGGCAGCGTCGCCGGGCTCGCCGACCGAGAAGACGAGGCCTCCGGAGACCGGGTGGCTGTCGGCCGAGACGACGCGGTAGGTCGCGACGTAGGTCCCGTCCGGCAGGTCGGGCTTCAGTCCGACCGCCAGCCGCGATCCGCTGCCACCCGGCTGGACGACGCGTCCGTCGTCGACGCGCTCGGCACGCGCGTCGAAGACGCGCAGCGCGCCGAACCTCGCCTCGACGCGCTCGTTGAAGCGCAGCACGACCTCGCGCGGCTGCTCGCGCAGCGTCGCGCCGCGCTGGGGCACCGTCTCGACGAGCACCGCGTGGGCGGACGCCGCGGCCGGGACGAGCAACAGCGCGATCAGGAGCGCGCTCGCGGTGGTGAGCACGCGCCGCGTCACGCGCCCTCCCCGCGCAGCTCGGCGTGGGCCCCCGGTCACCGCGCCGTCCGGCGCAGGGCCGGCGTGGCCATGCCCGGTCACCAGGCCTCCTCGCGCTGGGTCGGTACGGACGAGCCATCGGACGCGCCGACCGGCGCGCCGCCGGCCCCGCGCCGACGGCGGCGGACGAGCACGACGCTGCCGCCGCCGAGCAGCACGATCGCGCCGAGGGCGACGAACGCGCCGACCGGCGCGCCGCCGCCGGTGCCGCGCCAGAACAGCTCGCCGCTGATCGCTCCCGTCACGCCGCCGGCGCGGACGGGCACGTCCCAGTCGACGACCTTCGTGCGCTGCGACTCGTCGGTGACCTGCTGCGGCACGCGCTCGGCCATCCAGTGGATCCGGTGGTCGTGGAACTCGAAGCGACCGGTGCGCTCGACGACCCTCCATCGGGGCGCTGCCCTGGCATCCGCCGCAGCGGGCACCCTGGCGCCGTAGAAGCGCTCCTGGTTGAGGTAGTAGGCGGGCGAGCGGAGGTTGACCTCGACCCGGCCGTCGGGACGCATCCGGATGTACGGCTCGCTGTTGTAGCCGTCGATCATCACGGTGCCGCGACCGGTGTGCCGGACGACGAGACGATCGTCGCCGTTGAGCACCTCGGCGCTGAAGCCGGGGATCGCCGGCGTGACGCTGCGGATCAGCGACTCGAAGTTCGGGTTGCCCTCATGGGCTGAGGCGGTTGTGACGGAGAGCCCGACCGCGAGCGCGCAGAGCGCGGCGGCACGGACGATGCGACGGGCCATCGGCGGCCTTCCTTCTCTTCTCGTGGGTCGAAGCACGGCTTCGACCCGCGCCAGCGGGCGAAGCGGCTCTAGACGCTCAGAGCGAGGCGAGCCGGCGGCGGGCGCACGGCGAGCGAGAAGGCGATCAGCCGCCCGCCACGCGGCAGGCGATGCGCCGGGCGGCTGGCAGTGCAACGCAGGACCGCCGCCGGGCGGCGGCGGGCGACGCGGAACGCGGCCGCCAGGCGGGCGAGCTGCTGCTCCCCGACGTAGCGACCGGCGAGCAGCGGGAACGCCAGCGCGAGCACCGGCGCCGCCAGCAGGATGTCGCTGTGGACACCGACGAGCGTCAGCGAGGCCAGCGCGAGCGTGAGCCCGGCGAGCGCGAACAGCAGCTGACGATCACGACGCGTCATCGACGACCATCCTGCCCGAGTGCCGCGCTCGGCGCAACCGCAAGCCGCCGAGCCGGCCACTCGACGCGCCCCGCTGGGCGCGCTCGGCGCGACCCCACGGCCCGCGAGCGCCGATCGCTCGGCGCGGCCCGGGCGTTGCGCCGAGCGCCGCACTCCTGCTATACGTACCGCCGGTCATGCGCATGGTCCCGGTCAAGCACGGTCGCGCCGCGCTCGCCGCGCTCGCCGCGACGGCAGCGACGCTCGGCGTCCTGCTGCCCGGCGTCGCGCTCGTGCTCGCTCCGGCGATGCTGCTGCTCGCGTTCCTGCTGCTCGGCATCGCGCCGGGCGAGCAGCTGCTCGAGCGGATGCGCGCTCGGCGGATGACACCGCGTCGGCACCGCGCGCCGCGTGCGCTGACCGTCCGGCACGCGATCGTCGTGCGCCGCATGACCTCACCGGCGGCATCAGCGCTCGCGATGCGCCCGCCCCCGGCCGCCCCGGCACTCATCAGCTAGGGCGCCCCTGGTCCGTTGCGACCGGCCTCGCGCCCGGTCCGCATACGTCGATCAGGAAGGAGGGCGCGCATGCGCCCCATGCAGAACGTCGGTGGGCGCCGCGCCGGCGCCGTCGTAGCAGCAGCTCGCATGTCGATGAGCTCGGTCGTCCTGGCGATCGCGCTCGGATTCGCCGTCTCCCCCGCCGCGCGCGCCTCGGCGCCCGCGCCCGCGCCGTGCCACGGGATCGCCCAGATCGCCGATCCCGCCGGCGACGGCCACCATCCGAACACGGACGTCGTGTCGGGCTGGCTCTCCGAGCAGGCGGGCCGGCTGCAGGCGGTGATCAGGACCCAGCTCGGCGACTGGGCGCCGGCGCACGGCGACGCTTCGTCGGCGGGCTGGGCGATGCTCTTCGAGCTCGGCGGGCAGCGGCGCTACGTGCGCGTCGAGGCGCCGCAGCGGCCCGGCGCGATCCGCTTCGATCACGGCACCTGGACGCCGGCCGGCGGCTTCGTCAGCGCCGGCTCGACGAGCGGCGCCGTCGCCGACGGCGTCGCGACGGCGACGATCGACGTGCCGGCGGCGACCGGCGCCGTCGCCGGGACGGTGCTCGTGCGGCCGTTCGTGCTGACCTACGACGGCGAGGACGCGCCCGGACAGCCGCACTGGGTCGATCGCGCGCCCGGCGCGACGTCGCCGACCGAGGCGGTCTTCGGCGCCGACTACGTCGTCGGCGCCTGCGCGGCGCAGCTGCCGGGCGGACCGGGCGGCAACGGCGGCGTCCCCGCCACCGGGCCGGGCAGTGGCGCGCCGGGCTCGACGACGACCGCCGTCGTGCTCAACGTGCCCAGCCGCCTGACCGGCGCCGGCCGGGTGCGCGCCG
>JAUYGN010000143.1 GCA_030690545.1 Solirubrobacteraceae bacterium | reverse complement strand
CCGCCGGCGGCGGCGGCGCGCGCGCCGCCGGCCCGGCCGGTGGCATCGACACGAGCCTCGAGCACGAGCGTCCCCTGTCCCGGCGCCGGCACGAGCTCATGCAGCAGGCAGCCGATCTCACCACCGCGGCCGAGCCGCACGAGCCCCGCGGCCGCCAGCACCAACGCGTCGACCTCGCCCTCGGCGAGGCGCCGCAGGCGCGTGTCGACGTTGCCGCGCACGACGACGACCTCGAGGTCCTCGCGCAGCGCCAGCAGCTGCGCCGCGCGCCGCACCGACGCCGTGCCGACGCGCGCGCCGGGCGGCAGCGAGGCCAGCGACGAGGCGCCGACGAGCGCATCGAAGGGATCGCCGCGCGGCGGCGCGGCGACGAGCTCCAACCCCGAGGGCAGCTCGCTCGGCACGTCCTTGGCGCTGTGCACCGCGAGGTCGATCTCGCCGGCGAGCAGCGCCAGCTCGAGCTCCTTGACCCAGCGCTCCTTGTCGAGCGCCTCGGGTCCCGAGCCCGCCCGGTCGCCGCTCGTCGTCACCTTCACGAGCGTGGCGTCGGGGCCCAGCAGCGCGGCGACCGTGCCGGCCTGCGCGAGCGCCAGCGCGCTCGCGCGGGTCCCGACGCGCACTACGCGACCTTCACTGCGCGGCGCGGCGCGGCAGCGGGCGCACGTCCGCGAGCTCGCCCTCCGCGGCAGGCGCCTGGTCGTCGGCGTCGGGCGCGCCCTCCAGGCCGAACAGCTCGCGCATGATCTGCAGGCGCCCGTGCGAGCGCCCCTCGCCCATCGTGCGCAGGCGCAGCGTCGGCTCGTGCAGCAGGCGGTTCATCACCGAGCGAGCGATCGCCTCGGCGCGCGCGACGTCGCGCTCGGAGGCGAGCTCCCAGCGCGCCGCGTTCTCGGCCAGCACCTGCTCGACGATCGCGTCGCCGTACTCGCGCAGCGCGCGGATCGTCGGCTGCACCGAGAGCGTGCCGAGCCATTCGGCGAAGCGCTTGATCTCCTCCTCGACGATCCCCTCGGCGCGCAGCGCCTCGGTCTCGCGCACGGAGACGGTGTGCGCGACGCGCGCCTGCAGGTCGTCCATGTCGAACAGCGTCACCCCCGGCAGGTCGCCGCAGGCGGGGTCGATGTCGCGCGGCACGGCGATGTCGACGAGCAGCAGCGGCCGGCCGGTGCGCGCGCGCATGACGTGCTCGAGCTCCTCGCGGCCGACGATCGGATGCGGCGAGGCGGTCGAGGCGACGACGACGTCGGCGCGCTCGAGCTGGTCGGGCAGGTCGTCGAGCGCGACGACCTGCCCGCCGAAGCGCTCGGCCAGCGAGCGCGCCCGGTCGGCGTGGCGGTTGGCGACGAAGATCGTGTTGACGCCGTGGGCGGCGAGCGCGCGGGCGGTCAGCTCGCTCGTCTCGCCGGCGCCGATGATCACGACGCTCGGGTCCGGCGTGTCGCCGAGCACGTCGCGCGCGAGCTCGACGGCGACCCACGAGATCGACGCCCGCCCGAGCCCGATCGCGGTCTCCGAGCGCACGCGCTTGCCGGTCTTCAGGGCCGCGGTGAAGAGGCGGTTCGTCAGCGGCCCGGTCGTGCCGGCCGCCAGCGCGATCTCGTAGGCGCGCTTGACCTGGCCCTGGATCTCGGCCTCGCCGACGATCATCGACTCCAGGCCGGCGCTGACGCGAAACAGCTGGCGCGCAGCGTCGCAGTTGCGCGGCGAGTAGATCCGCTCGGCGAGCTCGGTCGGGCGCACGTGGGCGCGCTCGGCGAGCAACCCCAGCACGGCGCTCTCGCTGGCGACGGGGTCGCCGACGACGAGCGTCAGCTCGGTGCGGTTGCAGGTCGAGATGACGACCGCCTCGTGCACCTCGGGCTGGGCGACGACCTCGCGCAGGAAGCCGGTCACCGCGCTCTGCGTCAACGCGAGGCGCTCGCGCAGCTGGACCGGCGCGGTCTTGTGCGAGATCCCGAGCGTGATCAGCTCGGCCGTCATGCGACGGGCTCCTTCGCGCGCGCCGGCGGGGGCGACGCGTCCGCGTCCGCCTCCCGGCCCTCGACGAGCTCGGCGAGCTCGACGACCTCGCGCTCGATCCGGCTCAGCTTGGACGCCATGATCGCGACGTAGATCAGCACGAGTGCGAGGAAGACGAGGTACGCGGCGGCGACGTACTTGCCGGCCTCGTCGAGTGGCAGGGCCGGAAGCATCAGAGCTGGGGCGCCGCGCTGCGGCCGGTCAGGGTGAGCTCGTCGTCGTCGCCGGCCAGCCGGCGGCGCAGCGCGCGCAGCCGGTAGGTCGCGTGCTTGGAGGCCAGCTCGTACTTGCACAGCGTGACGAACAGCAGCGACATGCCGGCCAGCGCGACGACGAACGTCAATGCCATCTTCGGCGGCAGGCCGCCGGCGATCGTCGCCCCGGTCTGGGGATGGATGTACTGCTCGGCCATCCGCACGGCGGCGAAGTTCAGCGGGACGAACGCGCCCGCGACGACCGCGAAGACCGACGCGTAGCGCGCCTGCTTCTCCTTGTCCTCGAGCGCGAAGCGCAGCGGCCAGTACGTCGCGTAGAGCAGGAAGACGATCAGGAACGAGACGAGCATCGGCTCGTCCCAGACCCACCAGTGGCCCCATGACGCGCGCGCCCAGATCGAGCCCGTCACGAGCACGCCGACGGCGAGGATCACCGACAGGTGGATCGCGACGTAGGAGCGCATGTCCCACTTGGACTCGCGCGTGCGCAGGTGCATGACCGCGAAGGCGCCGCCGACGATGAAGCCGACGAGCGCGACGAGCGCCATCGGCACGTGGACGTAGAAGATCTTCTGGACGAAGCCCTGGTCGACATCCAGCGGCGCGTAGAAGAAGACGAGCGCGAACGCGCCCGTCAGCACGAGGGCGGTGGCGAGGGAGAGGGCGCGCAGGCCCTTGCCGTAGACGATTGGTCAGTCCTCCAACAGGAAGTCGAAGACCGCATAGGCGATCAGCGCGAACAGGAGATCATAGATGGCAAGTATTGCCATCCAGTTGCCGGGCAGCGCCCCGGCACCACCATCCTGCAGCAGCGGCGTCGCGGCGCGCGTGGCGGCCAGCACGACGGGGACGAGCAGCGGCAGCGCCAGCAGCGAGACGATCAGGTCGCGCGCGCGCGTCTGGATCGCCAACCCGGCGACGAGCGTTCCGACGACCGCGATGCCGACGTTCGTCAGCAGGAGGACGAGCACGAGCTGCGGCAATGCCTGGGTCAGCGGCGGGCCGAGCAGCAGCAGCGCGAACGCCGGCACGGCGACGAGCTCGACGACGCAGAGAAAGCAGAACAGCGTCGTCGCCTTGGCGATCAGCATCGCCGTGCGGTCGACCGGTGCGAGCAGGAAGCCGTCGAAGCCGCCCTGCTCGTGCTCGGCGACGAACATGCGGTTGATGCCGAGGATCGCCGCGAACAGCAGCGTCACCCAGAGCACGCCGGCGGCGAGGTCGCCGACGACGCGGTCGCGGTCCAGGCCGAAGTGAAAGACGACGTACGTCGCGATGCTGAAGAGCACCATCGCCGGCACCGCCTCGCGCGTGCGCCACTCCAGCGTGAGCTCCTTGGCCAGCAGGGCGGCGACCGTCGACCTCATCCGCGCGCTCCCGCGACCGGCGGCGCCGCGCGCTCGCTGCCACGGTCCGGGCTCATGCGTAGAGCTCCGCGATCTGCTGCGGGCGGATCTCCGCAGCAGGGGCGAGGAACGCGACGCGGCCGCCCTTCAGGCCGAGCGCCAGATCCGCGTCGCGCAGGCCTCCGGACGGGTCGTGGCTCGTGACGACGCGCGTGGGGCGACCGGGCGCTCGTGCCCCGATCAGCGGTGCGACCTGCGCGCTCGCCGCCGGGTCGAGGTTCGCCAACGGCTCATCGAGCAGCAGCAGCTCGGGCTCGTGCAGGACCGTGCGCGCGATCGCGAGGCGCTGCACCATCCCGCGCGACAGCTCGGCGACGGGATCGTCGGCGCGGGCCTGCATCCCGACCGCGTCGAGCACGGCGTCCGCGCGCGCCGGCGCGGCGCGGTACAGGCGCGCGTAGTAGCGCAGGTTCTCGCGGCCGCTGAGCTCTCGGTACAGCAGCGCCTCGTGGCCGAGGAAGCCGATCCGGCCGCGCACGGCATAGCCGTCGCCCGGCAGCGAGCGGCCGAGCACCTCGACCTCGCCGGCGTGCGGACGCAGCAGCGTCGCGAGGATCCGCAGCAGCGTCGTCTTGCCGGCGCCGTTGGGGCCGAAGACGACGAGCGTCTGCCCGCGCTCGAGCTCCAGCGACACCTCACGCAACACGACGCGCTCGCCATAGCGCCGGCCGGCGCCGCGCAGCGCGAGGACGGGATCGGTAGTCGGCACGGGCAGGACGCTACTCGGGCGCGGCGGCAGGTAACGCGCGGGTGCCGGATGCCGACAGGAGACGTTCAGCTTCGATTGCATCGGGGCTCAGCACCTAGAGTGCGCATGGATGCCGGACGTCGACGTCACGCTCGACGCACGCTTCGACGGCCTCGAGCGCCGCGAGCTGGCCGGCGGCCTGACGCTGATCGTCGCCTCGAACCGGCGCTCGCGCACGCTCGGGCTGGCGTCGCTCGCCGCCCTGCCCGCGGCCCACGGCCTGCTGCTCGCTCCCTGCCGCTCGATCCACACCGTCACGATGCGCTTCGCGCTGGACCTCGTCTGGCTGGATCGCGACGGTCGCCCGCTGCGCCTCGACGAGAACGTCGCCCCGCGCCGGATGCGCAGCTGCCTGCGCGCGCGCTCGGTGATCGAGACGGCCGCCGGCGACGGCGAGCGCTTCCGCGCCGCCGTCGTGGGCGGATAGTCCCGTCCGTGCGCCGCTTCGTGGTGTCTACGCGGGCGCGTGCGTGCGCTGGGCGGCGGCGATCAGGTCGCGCACGGCCTGCTCGTCGCCGCTGCGCAGCAGCGCGACGGGGTCGGGCTCGCCGTTGACGATGCCCTCGAAGAACGCCTTGCGGTCCTGGTAGGTCGGCAGCGTCCCCTTCGCCCAGCCGCGCGCGTCGTTGAGCAGGATCGCCAGCCGCGCGTACTCGGCGCCGAACAGCTCGGAGACCTCGCGCTTCATGCGCTTGGCGAGCGCCGGCGACGCGCCCGCCGTCGAGATCGCGATCGCCAGCGGGCCGGTGCGCACGATCGCCGGCAGGATGAAGTTGCACAGCGGCGGCACGTCGACGATGTTGACGAGCATCGCGCGCCGCTCGGCGTCGTCGAAGACGCGGATGTTGATGTCCGTGTCGTCGGTGCAGGCGATCGCCATGAAGACGCCCTCGAGGTCCTGCGGGCCGGCGTACTCGCGCCGCTCCCAGGCGATCGAGCCCTCGGCGGCGAGCGCGCGCAGCTCGTCGTGGGCGTCGGGCGCGATCAGCGTGACGTCGGCGTCGCAGGCGAGCAGCCCCTCGGCCTTCTCGAGGCCGATGTCGCCACCGCCGACGACGACGCAGCGACGCCCGCTGAGCTTCAGGCAGGCGATGTAGAACGGTGTCTCGAGCATCCCCTGGACGCAGGACTGGTCGCAGATGCCCTTGCGCAACTGGCAGACGCAGTCCTTCCCGGCATAGGCCTGTGCTGGCATCCGATGGAGGGTAATGGCCCGTACGCCCTGGAAGGCCCCGCCACCGTTTCCGGGCCGTTAATTCCCGCCGGGCTCCTCCTTCGACGACCGCTCGCGTCACGCCCGGGCGGCGAGGCGGCTGAGGCGGGGGTAGAAGTGCTCCAGGGCGTAGCGAATCGACAGCGGACCCTTGACGCTGAGCAGGTCGCTGGCGCGGGTGTCGCCGGAAACCAGCGCGGCGCCGCGCTTGACCACGTCGAGCGCGCGGAAGAGCTCCGTCGCCCGCAGGTCGGCCGCCGCCCTCGCGTTGGGCGCGGTCACGAACAGCACGTCGGTCTCGTAGATGTCGACCGACGCGACGCGACGCGACGCGGGCGCGATCGGAGCGTCGTCTGACCGAAGCTGTGGTCGACCGTCACCGGAAAGCCTGCGTCGCGCGCCGCGCCATCGTCGTCGTCGCCGCAGCCGGCCAGCAGCGCCGCGCCAAGCGCTCCGGCGAGGAACTCGCGCCGGCCGAGGTCGTCGCGGACGTCGGGCAGGAGCGCTGCGGGCATGATCATCCTCCTCGTTAGGCTGGCGTCGAGTCGTGGCCAGGCGAGCGCGCGGCTCGCTCCGAAGGGCTCGGCTCGGGAACTCCGCCCCGCCGCTTTGGGGACCCTAACACGAACTTTGGGTACCCTAACTATCAGGCACCAGGCCAACGTTAGGAGACCCGATGCTCGTAGCCGCCACGTCGCACGCTGCCCGCGCCCCGATCGACTCCGGTGCGGGGCCGATGACGCTCGTTCGCCAGGCACGCGCGACGACGTCCCGCACCCCAGACCTCAAGTCGCCGTGAACGAGATCCGGACGCACACCGCGACCGTCGTGCGCGTCGACCAGCTCACGCCGCGCATGATCCGCGTCACGTTCAGCGTGCCCGACTACGCGGGCACCGGCCACGCCGACGAGTGGGTGCCGATCTTCTTCGGCGAACCCGGCGACCACCGGCAGCGGCGCAACTACACCGCCCGGGCGATTCGCCCCGACGCCGGCGAGGTCGACGTCGACTTCGTCGTGCACGAGCACGGCCTGGCGGTCGATTGGGTGCGCTCGGCGACACCGGGGCAGCAGCTGCAGTGGTGGGACCAGATCGGTGGCAGCTACGGCCCTCCGGCGGACACCGACTGGCGCCTCGTCGTGGGCGACATCGCGGCCCTGCCGGCGATCGGGCGAATCGTCGAAGAGCTGCCCGCGGGGGAACGCGCGACCGTCGTCGCCGAGGTCTTCGACGAGGCCGATCGCCAGGAGTGGGTGACGGCCGGCGACGTCGACGTGCGGTGGCTGCACGGCAGCGGCGAGGGCCGCGCTCCGAGCCGGCTGGAGGAGGCCGTCCGCACGTTCCCCGAACCGGACGGCCAAGGCTACATCTGGATGGCCGGCGAGACGCGGACGGTCCGCGCGACGCGACGCTACCTGCGCCATGAGCGCCGCCTCGCCGGCGAGCGCTACTCGCTGACCGGCTACTGGCTGACGAACGCCGACGACTGGGCCGCGCGCTTCGAGCCGATCGCCGCCGAGATGGAGGCGATCTGGACGCGCGGCGAGGCCGAGGGCCGCGATCTGGAGGAGATCATCGACGAGTACGACACGGCGCTGGACCGAGCGGGTCTCTGACCGTCGGAGCTACTCGCGCGAGCCCGTCCACGCGGCCCACATCTGCCCGTACGCGCCGTCCGCCCGGACGAGCTCGTCGTGGGTCCCGGTCTCGCGGACGCGGCCGGCGTCGAGCACGACGATCCGGTCGGCCTGCCGGGCCTGGGTGAGGCGGTGGGCGACGACGAGCGCGGTGCGTCCCTCGAGCGCTCGCGCGGCGGAGACCTCGAGCGTGCGTGCGCCGGCGCTGCCGGCTTCGGCGGTCGCCTCGTCGAGCACCGCGATCGGGGGATCGGCGAGGACGAGCCGCGCGAGCGCGAGCTGCTGGGCCTGCGCGGGATCGATGCGATGCCCGCCGCTGCCGATCGTCGTGTTCAGCCCGTCGGGCAGGCCGCGCGCCCAGTCGAGCGCCCGGACGAGCTCGAGCGCCGACTCGAGCTCGTCGTCGGTGGCACCCGGACGCGCGAGCCGCAGGTCGTCGGCGAGGGTCCCGGCGAAGGCGTGGACCTCCTGGGTGACGAGGCCGACGGTGCGGCGCACGGTCGCCGCTCCAAGCGCCGCGATGCGGGCGCCGCCGAGCACGACCTCGCCGGCCGAGGCGTCGTGGATGCCGGCGATCAGCTTGGCGAGCGTCGTCTTGCCGGCGCCGCTGACGCCGACGAGCGCGACGCGCTCGCCGGGCGCGAGCTCGATGTCGACGCCGCGCAGCACGTCGTGGCCGGCGACGTAGGCGTAGCTGACGCCCGTCACCCGCACGGAGGCGTCGCGCACGCGGGCCGGCTCGACGGGATCCGGCGACGCGGGCAGCTGCGCGACGCCGACGAGGCGCGCGAGGCTGGCGGTGGCTCAGGAGACGAGCACCGGATCGGCCTGCGTGCGCGCGGCCCGTTCGATGGTCAGGGTCATGCTGCTCCTCCTGGCGTCGGGCGGGTACGGACGTGCGTGTCTTCGCGCGCGGTCGGGTGGGCCGCACGACCGTTGGCGTTGGCGCTGGTGCGGCCGATCGGCACGACCATCGGGGTGTTGCTGACGGGGTCGGGCACGACGCGCGAGGCCATGCCGAGGATCTCTTCGACGAGCGCCTCGGTGACGATCTCGCCGGGCGGCCCCTGCGCGCAGATGCGGCCCTCGCGCATCGCGATCAGATGGTGCGCGTAGCGCGCCGCGTGGTTGAGGTCGTGCAGGACGAGGACGATCGTGCGCCCATGGTCGGAGTTGAGCTCCGAGAGCAGGTCGAGCACGTCGATCTGGTGGGCGAGGTCGAGGAAGGTCGTCGGCTCGTCGAGCAGCAGGATGTCGGTGTCCTGGGCGAGCGCCATCGCGATCCAGACGCGCTGACGCTGCCCGCCGGAGAGCGTGTCGACCTGGCGGGTGGCGAGCTCGAGCGTGTCGGTCGCGGTCATCGCGGCGGCGACGGCGACCTCGTCGGCGTCGGTCCACTGGCGGACGAGGCGCTGGTGGGGATAGCGACCGCGAGCGATCAGATCGGTCACGGCG
The DNA here is from genome assembly GCA_030690545.1 of Solirubrobacteraceae bacterium. Taxonomy (GTDB): domain Bacteria; phylum Actinomycetota; class Thermoleophilia; order Solirubrobacterales; family Solirubrobacteraceae; genus CADCVQ01. Next base: position 5,436 of record JAUYGN010000143.1, on the reverse strand, counting down.
ATGCCCGACGGCGCCGACGGCGCCTGGGGCAGGATGCCCAACCGCGTGGCGACGACCTTCGTCGGCAGGTCGTTGATGTCCTCGCCGTCGAGCACGACCGTGCCGGCGCGGGGCTTGAGCAGGCGAGCGAGCGCGCGCAGCAGCGTCGACTTGCCGCAGGCGTTGGCGCCGACGATCGCGGTCACGCGCCCGGGCGGGATCGCGATCGACAGGTCGCGGCTGACCTCGCGCTGGTCGTAGGCCAGCGTCAGGCCCTCGGCGGCGAGCGTGCGTCGGTCGGTCATCTCAATCGCCCGTACCCATCCGGTTGGTCCGAGCAAGCAGCCACAGCAGGTACGGGGCGCCGAGGATGCCGGTCAGGACGCCGACCGGGAGCTCGATCGATCCGAGCCCCGCGCGCGCGACGAGGTCGGCGGACAGCAGCAGGACGGCGCCGACGAGCGCGGACGGCAGCAGCGCGATGTCCCCGCTGGCGACCAGGCGCCGCGCGATCGGTCCGGAGACGAACGCGACGAACGCCACCGGCCCGGCGACGGCCGTGCCGAAGGCGGCGAGCCCGACGGCCGCGATGATGATCGCGGCGCGGACCCCCTCGACGCGCACGCCGATGCCCTTGGCCGCGTCGTCGCCGAGCTGCAGCGCGCGCAGGCCGCGCGCCAGCAGCAGCAGCGTCGGAAGCAGGACGGCGATGACGACCGCGAGCGTCGCGACCTGATCCCAGGTGCGCCCGTTGAGGCTGCCGGTCAGCCAGATCGTCGCGCGCTGGACGTCCGTGATCTCCGCGCGCGTGATCAGGTAGGAGGTGACCGACGACAGCCCGGCGGCGATGCCGATCCCGACGAGGATCAGGCGGTAGCCGGACACCCCGCGCTTGTACGCGAAGAGGTAGATCGCGCCGGCCGTGCCGAGGCCGCCGAGCAGCGCGGCGAACGACAGCGAGATGCTGCTGGAGCCGAACAGCACGATCGCGACGACCGCCGCGGTGCTCGCGCCGGCGGTGATGCCGATCACGTCGGGGCTGGCCAGCTCGTTGCGGACGAGCGACTGAAAGACGGTGCCGGACATGCCGAACGCGAACCCGACGAGCAGCCCGCACACGATCCGCGGCAGGCGGATCTCCTGCACGATGAACGTCGTGTCCGAGGCACCGAATCCGAAGATCGACGGGACGACGTCGCGCAGGGCGATCGGGAAGTCCCCGATGCTGACCGAGATGCAGACGACGGCGAACGTGGCGACGGCCAGCGCCGTCGTGATGGCGATCGCCCGTGATCGTCCGTGGTTGCGCGACGCGGCGACGATCGCGCGGGCTTCCGTGGTCGCCGCGAGACCGCGCTGCCCGGTGGAATCGGCCGTCGTCGTCGTCATCCAGACCTAGAGCTCGGCGAGGTTGCGTCGGCGGACGAGCCAGACGAAGAACGGCGCGCCGATCGCGGCCGTCACGATCCCGACCTGCATCTCGGCAGGGCGGATGATCACGCGTCCGACGATGTCTGCAGCGAGCAGCAGGATCGGCGCGAGGACCATCGAGTAGGGCAGGATCCAGCGGTAGTCGGGGCCGGTCAGGAGGCGTGCGACGTGCGGCACGACGAGGCCGACGAAGCCGATCGGTCCCGCCGCGGCGGTTGCCGCGCCACACAGGATCACGACGCCGACCGCGCTCCCCGCGCGCGCCAGGCCGACCCGCTGGCCCAAGCCCCTGGCCATGTCGTCACCGAGCGCTAGCGCGTTCAGCGCCGGCCCGCAAGCGAGCGCGATCAGCACGCCGACGAGGATGAACGGCGCCATGCTCGTCGCGATCTGCGCGTCGCGGCCGGCAAGCGAACCGACCGCCCAGAAGCGGTACTGGTCGAGCGTCGCGACGTCGAGCAGCAGGATCGCGGTCGTGATCGACCCGAGGAAGACCGTGATCGCGGCGCCCGCCAGCGACAGCTTGATCGGCGTCGCGCCCTCGCGTCCCAGCGAGCCGATCGCGTAGACGGCGACGGACGCGCCCGCCGCGCCCGCGAACGCAAACCACACGTACCCGTACAGGCTCGCGATGCCGAACACGTAGATGCCGATGACGACCATCAGCGCGGCGCCAGCGTTGACGCCGAGGATCCCCGGGTCGGCGAGCGGATTGCGCGCGACGCCCTGCATCACCGCCCCGCCGAGACCGAGCGCTGCGCCGACGAGCAGCGCGACCTCCGTTCTCGGCAGCCGCAGGCTGCGTACGATCAGATGGTCGTTGAGCGTCCTGTCGTAGTGCAGGAGCGCGTCGAGCACCGTGGCGGGCGCGATCGGCTTGGCGCCGACCGCGATGCTCAGCAGGACGAGGATCGCCAGGACGGCGAGCGCCGCGATCAGCCCGGCCATGCGCGACCCCGCGCCACCCATGAGCCCCGACCCATGCGCGCGAGTGGGAATGTCCTGCGGGCGGACCGCGGCACGCGGTCTGTCGGCGACAGCCTCCACTCCCCAGCAGATATTAGGGAACCCTAAGCTCGGGTGGCGTGCAGCGCACCGGCCAACCTGCGTCGCGGTCCGCAGGCCGGACTCCTCCGTGAGGAGGCTACACTGGCGCGGTTCATTGGTCGGTGGTGAAGGGAAGTCCGGTGCGAATCCGGTGCGGTCCCGCCACTGTGACCGGGGATGCCGTCCGCAGGCGCCCGCCGAGGCGCCGGCCACCGGGTCGCGACGAGCGGGCCGGGAAGGCGCGGGAGGGTAGCCCGGAAGCCAGGAGACCTGCCTCCGGCCACCAAGCGCTTACGCCCTCGCGGAAAGGGGTGGCTTTCTCGTGGTCTCTCGTCTGCTCGCAGTCCTCGTCGGAGGGGTGCTCGCCGCTGCCCTGGCCGGCGCCGGCCCCGCCGCAGCGCAGCCGGCCGATGTCACCGTGCGCGTCGAGGGCACGGATGTGACGCTCGTGCCGCGCACGGTGGCGCGGACCGACACGACGCCGGTCGTCAAGGACGGCAACCCGGCGCATGCGTGCACCGGGACGAGTGCCGCCGGCGCGCTCGAGAAGGCCACAGGCGGCGACTGGAACGGCACCTGGTTCGATCCGTTCGGCTACGGCGTCGAGCAGATCAAGGGCGAGTCGCACGTCTTCCCCGCGCCCGACTACTTCGCGCTGTGGATCAACAACCGCTCCGCGAGCGAGGGCGTCTGCGGCACGACGAGCGAGTTGCAGCAGGGCGACGCCGTCCTGTTCTTCGTCGACCGCTGCATCAGCGATCCGGTCACCTTCCTGTGCACGAACGACCCCGTGCTGCCACTCGGGCTGAGCGCCCCGCGCAGCGTGACGCCCGGCGTGCCGTTCAGCGTCAGCGTCGTCGAGTACGCCGCCGACGGCACGCCGTCGCCGGTCGCTGCGGCGACGATCAGCGGTGCCGACGCCCCCGCGACGACGAATGCCGCCGGCATCGCGGTCGCGACGGTCGGCGGCGCGGGCGAGATCGCGCTGCGCGCGACGAAGCCCAACCGCGCGCGCTCGGCATCCGAGCCGGTCTGCGCGACGACCGGCGCCGACGGCGCCTGCGGCACCGCCGCCGCACCCGGTCCCGGCGCGACGCCGTGCGTGACCGACGGTCGCGACGGGCGCTGCGGCTCACGCGACCGCACCGCGCCGCGGGCGACGATCACCGGCATCCGCGAGCAGCAGCGCTTCGCGCGCAGCCGGGCGCCGCGACGGCTCACCGCCCGGATCACCGAGGACCCCTCCGGCCTGCACAGCGTCAAGCTGCGCCTGACGCGCACGGTCGGCCCGCGCTGCTCGTACTTCAGCGGCCGCAGCGAGCGCTTCCGGCGCGCCCCCTGCGGCGTGAACCGCAGCCCCTGGTTCGCGATCGGCGACCGCCAGCAGGTCGACTACCTGCTGCCACAGCGGCTCCCGCGCGGGCGCTACGTGCTCGACGTCAACGCGATCGACAAGGCCTACAACCGCGACGACACGCGACGACGGGGAGGCAATCGGATCGTCTTCCATGTCCGGTAGACGCTCCCGTGCGCCGCTGGCGCTCGCCGCCGCCGTTCTCTGTCTGGCGGCGGCGCTCGGCGGCTGCGGCGTCGGTCCCGGCGACGCGCCCGACAGTCCCGTCGCGCTGACGATCACGCGCGACTTCGGCGCGACGCGCGTGCTGCACAGCGCCGACGCGAAGGTCTCCGGCGCCGACACGGTGATGCGCGTGACGCAGCGCAACGCCGATGTCACGACGCGCTTCGGCGGCGACTTCGTGCAGTCGATCGCCGGGATCGCCGGCGGGCGGCGCGACGGACGACCGGTCGACTGGTTCATCTACGTCAACGGGATCCTGACCAACCAGGGCGCGGGCGCGCTGCGCGCCCGCGGCGGCGACCGGATCTGGTGGGATCACCACGACTGGGGGCTGACGCCCGACGTGCCGGCGGTCGTCGGTGCCTTCCCGCAGCCGTTCCTGCACGGCAGCGACGGCACGCGACGACCGGTCCGCGTCGAGTGCGCCGAGCCGCGCTCGCGCCCGTGCGCCGCGGTCGCCGACCGGCTCGTGCAGCTCGGCGTTCCCGCCACGCGCGACGCGCTCGAGCGCAGCTCCGCGGACGAGTCGCTGCGCGTGCTCGTCGGCCCCTGGCAGCGGCTGCGCGGACGCGCGGCGGAGGCCGACGACCTCGACCGCGGGCCGAGGTCGAGCGGCGTCTTCGCGCGCTTCGACGAGGCCGGCACCCGCCTGCGCGTGCTCGATCCGCGCGGACGCGTGGCGCGGACGCTGGGCGCGGCGACGGGACTCGTCGCCGCCGTCCGCGAGCTCGACGGCCAACCCGTCTGGTTCGTCACCGGGACCGACGCGGCCGGCGTCGCGGCGGCCGCGCGGGCGCTCGACGAGTCGGTGCTGCGCGACCGCTTCGCGGTCGCGGTGTCCCGCGGCCTGCCGGTGAGCGTGCCGCTGACCCGGGCCGGCCGCTGATGGCCGAGCGCGGCGCGAGCCCGCTGCATGCCGCGCGCGCGCCGATCGCCGCCGCCTACGCCTGCGCGCTCGTCACTGCGGTGCTGGCCTTCGAGCATCCGCTCGCGCTCGCCGCGCTCGCCGTCGCGATCGTCGCCGCGGGACTGCTCGCCGGCGCCGGTCGCCTGCTCGCGCGCTCAGCGCTGATCGGCGTGCCCTTCGCGCTGCTGATCGCGGCGATCAACCCGCTCGTCGTGCGCGAGGGGCTGGACGTCGTGCTGCGCCTCGGCGAGCTCGGGCCGCTCGGCAGCCTCGACATCACGCGCCAGAGCCTCGTCTTCGGAGCGATCCTCGGCCTGCGGGCGCTGCTGATCCTGCTTGCCGGCGCCGCGCTGCTGGCGGCGATCGTCGACGCCGACGAGCTGCTGCTGCGCTTCCGCCGGATCTCGACCCGCGCGGCGCTGACGGCCGCGCTCGCCGTCCGGCTCGTGCCGGTCCTCGGGCGCGACGCGCGGCGCCTCGCCGACGCGCGCCG
>JAUYGN010000098.1 GCA_030690545.1 Solirubrobacteraceae bacterium | reverse complement strand
GGGCTTGGCGGGCGCGTTCGCACGCGCCGGGACGGCGGGCGGCTGCGTGCGCGCCTGCGGCTGCTGGGCGGCCGCGACGACCTCGGGTGCGGCGGGAGTGGCGGACGAGGCGGGCGCCGCCGCAGCTGTCGCTGCGGCCGGTGGGCCGACCTTCGTCTGGACGTGCTTGACCTCGACGGCGCCCGCCGTGACGATCGCCGCCGCCGCGAGCGTCGCGGCCGTCTTCGTGGCGATCGTGCTGATGCCGGCCGACATCGCCGACGTGCCGCCGGTCGCGGCGACCGTCGCCGCGGCGGCGCCGGCGGCTCCGCCGGCACCGGCGCCGGCCGTGAGGCCGAACTGCGTCAGCAGCGCCTTCTTGAAGAGCAGCAACGGCGCGACGGGGAACACGACGGCGAGCGCCTTGTTCGTGCTGCGCAGCTGCGCCTTGAAGCCCTGGCAGCGCTCACAGGCGCGCACATGCCGGCGGGCGGGGGCGGTCGACCGGCGCAGGCCCTCGGCGACCTCGCCGAGCTCGTCGCGGACCTGCTCGCAGGTCAGCGTGCGTGCCTCGGCGGCTTCCGCGAGCGATACCCGCGCGCGCACGAGCAGCGACTTGACCGACGGGATCGTCGTCTCCATCGCCTCGGCGATCTGCTGGTAGGACAAGGCGTCGATCTCGCGCAGCAGCAGCGCCGTCTTCTGCGTCTCGGGAAGCTCCTGCACGTCGCCGACGAGCAGCCGGAAGTCCTCGCGCTTGTGCACCTTGTCGGCGGTCGTGATGCCGGCCTCGGAGACATGGATGTCCATCGAGTCGACGCCGATCGGCTGCACGCGGCGCAGGTGGTTCAGCGAGCGGTTGCGCGCGATGCGGTACAGCCAGGGGCGCACGTGGATCGCGCGATCGTCGGCGATGATCGCGTTGAACGAGGCGGCGAAGACCTCCTGCAGGACGTCCTCGGCGTCCTCGCGCGAGCCGAGCATGTGGCGACAGAACGCCAGCAGGCGCGACTGGTAGCGCGCGACGAGCGTCTCGAAGGCGGCGTTGTTGCCGCGCCGTACGAGCACGATCAGCCGCTCGTCGGACTGCAGGCGCAGCAGCGGGCTGGGGCCCCGGAGGCCGACCGCGGCTGTCTGGTTGAGAGCTGAGGCTTCCACGATGTGCTGACGAGGGGCGTTCGCGCCGCTGACCGGTAGCAACCCTTCCCACGGCGCGAAGTTCCGAGGTTCCATCAGCGTAGCGGCCACGGACCCGCGCAACGTGAGGATGGCGTGAGGATGCCCGGGGCGGGATTCGAACCCGCACGCTCTTGCGAGCAGCAGTTTTTAAGACCGCCTGCCTATGCCATTCGGCTACCCGGGCGCGCGCCAGGATCCTACGCGCGCCCGGGCACCTGGAAACGATCTAGCGGCGGAAGTTCCTCATCTGGTTGCGGAACGTCCGGTAGGCGGCACGCGCTGCGCCGTTGCGCTCGACGAGGCCCGCGTCGAAGCTGACGCAGTTGGTGCCGTACCAGTTGTAGCTGTACAGCCGGTTGACGTCCTTGCGGTGGCGCTTGGCCAGCGTGAACATGTACGTCGTGCGGTTGGCCTGCCGGGTGCGGTTGCAGCCGAACGACCCGAACCTCGCGAGACCGCCGGTCTCGGTGTACCAGAACTTCGCCTTCTTGTTCTGCCTGCGGACCGCCCTGATGATCCGCGGCGTGCCGGGGTACTTCTTGAAGCTCTCGGTCCTCTTGCGCTTCGCTCCGAGCCGGCGGTTGACCTCGGAGTAGTTGTGGATGCCGAAGACGATGTTCGAGTTGCGGCCCACGGTGCCCGCCGCCTTGAACCAGCGCTGGATGTAGCCCTCGACGCCGGCTTGGTCGAGGACGTCGAGCGCGACGATCTTGCAGCCCGAGCAGCGGATCGTCCTGAACGAGCGGTAGAACTCCGCGGCGCGCTTGGCGTTCTTCTGGGTCGGCTGGGAGCTGTGGTTGGCCTCGTTCCAGACGCCCCACTCGGTCACTCCGGCCGGGCGGTAGCGCGCGACGAGCGCGCCGACCTTCGACCTGTACTGCCTGACGCTCGGCAGCGGCCGGCGCGGCTTGGAGTTGATGTCGTCGACCGAGATGTGCATCAGGACCTTGACCTTGGCGGCCCGGGCGGCCATCACGTACTGGTCGACGCGGGCCAGCTTGTCGGGCTTGTCGATCGCGTTCCATTCGACGAAGTAGCGCGCCTTCGTCAGCTTGAGCGCCTTCCAGTTCGGGTCGGCGAACATCTGCGGGCTCTGATCGCCGATGCCGACGGCGACGTTGACCCTCGCGGCAGCCGTCGCGGGAAGGACGAGCAGGCCGGTGGCGACGAGCAGCGTGATGAGCAGGCGACGGTTCACGAGGGGTTGCTTCCTTTCAACGGGGACTCCGGCACCACATCGGCACGAACGGGGACGAGCATAAGCCTAGCCCGCCGGACGGCACCGCGCACGCGCTGCGGCGGCATGTCATTCGCGGGTGCCGGTGCGGTGCGTGAGGGCGACCTGCGGCTACGCGGCGCGCACACCGTGCTCGGCGGTCGCGCAGACGCCGTCGAGCACGATTCTGGCCAGGCGCTCGTCGCCCTCCATGCGCAGTCCGCTGCGGTCGGCGTCGGGGCCGAGCGCGTCGATCCACTCGGGCTCGCTGCCGATGATCCGCGCGGCCGCGTCGGGGATGGGGCGCTCGGCGATCGTCGTCTCGTCGCCGGTGACGGTGATCGCGTAGTGGTACGCGCTGCCGTCTTCGCCCAGGACGCCGAGCTCTGCCGTGCCCGACATGCCGTTGGGCGCGTCGATGAGTGCGGGAGCGACGCGCAGGATCGCGCCGATGTCGATCGCCTCGCCGTCGCGCGGGGCGGTCCAGGCCCAGTCCAGGCCCCACCGGGCGAGTGCGCCGAGCACCGGCAGCAGCTCGTAGGACCGCGTCGTCAGCTCGTAGTCGACGCGCGGCGGGACCTCGCGATAGCGCTGGCGAGTCAGCAGCCCGTCGGCGACCATGCGGTTCAGCCGCGAGCGCAGCTGCTCGGTGGAGATGCCGGGCAGGACGCGCTGCAGCTCCACGAAGCGCCGCGGACCGGTCGCCAGGTCGCGGATGATGAGCAGCGTCCACTTGTCGCCGACGAGGTCCAGGGCGCGGGCGTCGGGCGCCCACTGGTGGTACGGGTGACGCTTCGGTGGAGGGGCTGTCGGGGCCATCGATCGACTCGCCACGTTAATTCGTGTGTCGAAGCACCGGAAGGCTGTGTTCCGGTTGATGGATGTTTGCGGGGCCGAAGTTCGTGCGAAGTTGGCGCAGGTTTGCGCGCAGGTTCGCGTTGTCGCCTGCATGAGCACCGTCGTTTCGCTTGACGACCATCGCGCCGCTCGTCCCGAGCGCATGACGGTGGCGCGCCGGGCACAGGCGCCGGCAACGCTCTACTTCGATCTCGCGTCGCCATACACGTACCTCGTCGCCGAACGCGCTGACCGGCTGTTCGCGCGCCTGCGCTGGCAGCCTGCGGTCATCGATCCGCTGGGGGATGAGTGCTGGGGTCCGATCGCGATGATCGCGGCGCGTGAGCGCGCGGCCCTGCTCGGCCTGCCGCTGATCTGGCCTGACGAGCGCCCGCCGCGGGTGCGCGAGGCGATGCGCGTCGCGGCGCTGGCGGCAGAGCGCGGCCGCGGCGCGCCGTTCGTGCTGGCCGCATCGCGGCTGGCGTTCTGCGGCGGCTATGACCTGGACGCTCCGGAGATCCTCGCCGAGGCGGCGGCGGCGGCCGGGATCGGTCTGCGCGAAACGCTCGCCGCCGCCGGCGAGATCGACCGCGATGTGGCGATCGCGCAGGCCGGTCGCTCGCTGCGCGTCGCCGGCGCGACGCGGCTGCCGACGCTCGAGGTCGGAGGCATGCTCTTCTGCGGTGAGGACCGGTTGCTTGCGGCACGCGCCGCCCTGGTGACGGTTGCGGACGGCGATCGGGGCCGTCTCGTGGGCAACTGAACGTCGCTGTTCATTGCTAGCCTGCGCCGCGCGATGGCCAGCGAACCGGCTGACGAGAGTGGCGTTGTCGGTGGGCACCTCGTCGCCCGCAGGCTGAAGGCGCATGGCATCACGAAGCTCTTCACCCTGTCGGGCGGCCACCTCTTCTCGATCTACGACGGGTGCCGCGCCGAGGGCATCGACATCGTCGACGTGCGCCACGAGCAGACCGCGGCGTTCGCGGCCGAGGGCTGGGCCAAGGTCACCCGCTGCCCGGGCGTCGCCGCGCTGACGGCCGGACCGGGCGTGACGAACGGGCTCAGCGCGATCGCGTCCGCACAGCAGAACCACTCGCCGATGCTCGTGCTCGGCGGCCGCGCCCCGCAGGCGCGCTGGGGGCAGGGGTCGCTGCAGGAGATCGACCACCTGCCGTTCGTCGCTCCGCTCACGAAGCTCGCCGCGACCGCGACGCGGACGTCGGACATCCCGTCGCTGATCGACGCCGCGCTGGCCGCCGCGCTGACGCCGCACGGCGGGCCGGCGTTCCTGGACTTTCCCCTCGATCAGGTGTTCGCCGAGGGCATCGACGAGGGCGGCCTCGTCCCCGGGCCCGGCATCCGCGGTGCGGCAGGGCTGGGCCCGGGCGACGGCCCGCATGCCGACGGCGCGCAGCTCGAGGCCGCGATCGCGCTGCTACGAGGCGCACGACGGCCGGTGATCATGGCGGGCACGGACCTGTACTGGGGTCACGGCGAGGAGGCGCTGCGCGCGCTCGTCGACGAGCTGCAGATCCCCGTCTTTCTCAACGGGCTGGCGCGTGGCTGCGTGCCCGCCGACCACGAGCTCTGCTTCTCGCGAGCCCGCTCGGTCGGGCTGCGCGACGCCGACGTCGCCCTGACGATCGGCGTTCCGATCGACTTCCGGCTCGGATTCGGAGCCGCCTTCGGCGAGCAGACGGCGATCGTCGCGATCGATCGCGCCGCACCCGCGCATGACCAGCCCCGGGCGGTCGCGGCGCAGCTCCACGGGGACGTCAGCGACACGATCGACGTGCTGCGGGTCGCATGCGGCGGGCGCGTGACCGATCCGGCATGGATCGCCGCGCTGCGCGAGACCGAAGACGCCGCGCGCTCGGAGGAGCACGCGCTGCTGACCGACGACCGCGCGCCGCTGCACCCGATGCGCATCTACGGCGAGCTCGGCGCGCTGCTCGAACGCGACGCGATCGTGATCGGCGACGGCGGCGACTTCGTGTCCTACGCGGGACGGATGATCGAGTCCTACGCGCCCGGCTGCTGGCTTGACGCGGGCCCGTTCGGCTGCCTCGGATCGGGCCCCGGACACGCGCTCGCGGCGAAGCTCGCGCACCCCGAGCGCCAGGTCGTGCTGCTGCTCGGCGACGGTGCGTTCGGGTTCGCCGGGATGGAGTTCGACACGCTCGCGCGCCACGGCGTGGCCGTCGTCGGCGTGCTGGGCAACAACGGCATCTGGGGTCTCGAGAAGCATCCGATGCAGCGCATCTACGGCTACTCGGTGGCGGCCGACCTGCGCCCCGAGACGCGCTACGACCTCGTCGTGCAGGCGCTCGGCGGGCACGGCTCGCTCGTGCGCGCGCCGGCGCAGCTGAGACCGGCGCTGGAGCAGGCGTTCGCGGCGGGGGCGCCGGCACTCGTCAACGTGCTGACCGATCCGTCGGTGGCCTATCCGCGGCGCTCCAACCTGGCGTGAGCTCGGTCGAGCACCGTTAACGAGGAAGCCGCCCCCAGGGGAAAGGGCGGCTTCCTGCATGTTGGCCCCGTCAGGACGGGCAGGGGTACGTGCCTAGCGGGGGCCGTATCGGGGTGGCTCGGGCGGGGGGGAGGCGCGCTCTTGCGAGCACTTGCCCGAGCCTATGTCCGGTTCGGTTCCCCTCATCTGAACTGGGTTTCCTCTGCCGGTAGGGTCGCTATCGGCAGGCGGTCGGTCGAACTTGAATCGGACGTCCGTCCAACGTGCTTGCCGGTTCAGTGGGCGGTCCACGCGTCGGCTGCGGCCAGTCGCAGGGCGGCACCGCGCAGGATGTCGTGCTCGCAGACCTCGATCGCATCCAGGTCGAACGCGTCGAGCACGGCGAGCAGCATCGCGACGCCGGCGATGATCGTCGGCGCGCGATCGGGATGCAGGCCGGTGACGTCGCGCCGCTCGTCGTTCGTCAGGCGGGCGAGCCGGTCGAGGATCCGCTCGCAGGTCGCGCGCCGCAGGACGTGACCGTGAACGCGGGCGGGGTCATAGGGCTCGAGCGCGAGCTCGATCGCCGCGCAGGACGTGGCCGTGCCGGCGACGGCGATCGCCGTGCTCACCCCGTCGCGGATCGCGCGCGGGACGTGCGTGTCGACGATCGTCGCGACCTCATCGGCGAGCTCCTCGATCATGCCGCGCCGCGGGGGATCGTCGTGCAGGTGACGCTCGGTCTGGCGCACGACGCCGGCCTGCGTCGAGACGTGGAACGCGACCGCTCCGTCGGTACCGACGACGAACTCGGTCGAGCCGCCGCCGATGTCGACGACGAGCAGCTGCCTGCCGTCGTGCGGGCGCTCGCTCGTCGCGCCGGCGAAGGTCAGCGCGGCCTCCTCGTCGCCACCGATCACGCGGGCGTCGAGACCGAAGCGCGCGCGGATCTGCGCGCTGAACGCCGCGCCGTTGGCGGCGTCGCGCACGGCGCTCGTGAGGACCGCCGTGCTCGCCGTCGCGCCGTGCTCGTCGAGCAGGACGCGGAAGCGCGCGAGCACGTCGTAGACGCGCTGCATCGCCTCGTCCCGCAGGCGCCCCGTCGTGTCGACCCGGTCGCCCAGCCGGGTGACGTTGGACTCGCGATGCAGCTGCGTGAGGGCGCCATCGGACGCCACGTCGGCGATCAGCAGGCGCGTCGAGTTGGTCCCGATATCGACAACGCCAACGCGCATGTCGAACCGGAGGCTAGCGGCGCCGCGAAGCGTTGATCGGCTGCATTTCGCGTTGCTACACTCGCTGGTCCACGCCGCGGGGTGGAGCAGTCTGGTAGCTCGTCGGGCTCATAACCCGAAGGTCGCAGGTTCGAATCCTGCCCCCGCTATACCAAAGTCCCGCGACCGCCCCCTGGGGCGGTCGTTTTTCGTGCTTGGCGACTAGCTTCGGGGTGACGGTCGCGGCGAGCTCCAGGCGGCGGGTGGGCTTGGTGTAGGTGGCGGTCACGTCGAGGGCATCGAAGACCTCGATCAGCTCGTCCTCGTTGGCCTCACGGAGCGCGTCGCGCATGTCGGGGATCGCGTCGAGCATGGCGACGATCTGGTCGGAATGCGCGCCCTCGGGGCGTTGGACGCGCAGCGTGGCGATGGCCTCCTCGATCGCTTGTTGGTGGGCGGCCAGCTCCTCGGTGCGGCGGGTCGCGAGCGCGACGATCGGATGGTCGGGGTCGTCGTGCTCCTCCGGTCGCAGGGTCTGGCGGTAGAGGCTGCTTTGCACGTCGCGCTGCTCGCGTTGGAGCCGGTCAAGCTCGGCGTCGTGGTCCTTCCACGACGCGGCCGTGGCCTTGGCCAGCTCGACGCGCAGCAGGCGCAGGCGATCGGGGCCGAAGATGCGGCGGCCGAGGAGTCGAGCACGGCATCCAGGATCGTGTCTTCCTTGCACGCGGGTGGGCCGGCCACGTCGGCGGCGACGGGGCCGCGGCGGCTGACGTACTGGCATACCAGTTGTCGTGCTTCTGGTGGCTGCCCTCCATCCGTCGCCCGCGCATGCCGCAGCGGACCCGGCCTCGCAGCACGTAGACGCGGCCCTTGCGGGCGGGGGCGCCGTGGTAGGGGCGGGCGGTGGTCGGGGTCTGAGCCGTTCGGTCAGCATGTCCTCGGACGGCACTTCGGTGTCAGCGCCGCACCGAGGTAGGTGTGCGTTCTGGGGCAGTCGGCCGGACTCGTCGTGCATCCCGATCCGTCGTTCCGTCGAGAGGCGGCGGCCAAGGCGCCAGGACAAGTCACGTCAAGCCGTAACTCGCGTGGGCCGGTATCGCAGGGCGACCGTCCCCGACCGGAACTCATGGCGATCCACGAGCTCGAGCTGGATGCGCTCGCGTAGACCGGCGAGCAACGTCGGCCCGTGTCCGGCAAGGACCGGCTGCACAAGGAACTCGTACTCGTCGATCAGTCCCAGATCTGCCAACGCCAGGGGGAGCGTCACGCCACCCACGAACAGGCCCTCGCCTGGCTCCTGCTTGAGCCGCTGAACCGCTTGCCCCAAGTCGCCTCGCACCAGCTCGGCATTCCAATCGACCCCGCTCAGCGTCCTCGACACGACGTACTTCTTCGCCCGGTCGATGGTCTCGGCGAACGGGATCTCCCATTCATCCATCCAGTCAGGCCACGTGCCCGTGGCCGGCTGCCGCCACGCCGACTCCATCATCTCGTAGGTCACCCGGCCGAATAGCAGGGCATCTGCTCGTTCCATCTCAGCGGTCCAGTAGCGCATCGACTCCTCGTCCGGGGGGAGCCCTGCCTCGTGATGGCAGCAACCGTCGAGCGTGACGTTGATCGAGTATCGAAGTGGGCTCATCTCGTTGCTCTCCCTTGATGCGCGCCGCGCGTTTGCCGGACCGTACTCAGACGACTGCCGGCGCCATTTCTCATCGCTGCGTAGGCCAGGCCGCTAGCGCGGCGCGTGCGGCCTCTATTGGGGCTGGTTGGGCGGACGGCGCCTGGAGGGATCGGAGATCGTGACCGGCCAGCTCCAGCCGCGCGTCGGGCCCAGACGGCGGGGGAGACGTGTTGGAAGAGGCGCTGGACAAGCGGGCGCTTGTATTCGTGATGGCGAAGGGCGTAGTGCCAGTGCCCGGCGAGCCGGAGCAGCACGCCAACAGCGAGCAGTCCCTCGCGAAGGCGTCGTAGGTGCGGCGGTCGAGCAGGAGGGCATCGGCTTGGCCGAGCGATTCGGCGGCCTGCTGGATGAACGCCTCGTCGATGTGGGGAACGAGCCATCCGCCCTGGGTGAAGCCGCCGCCGACGCTGAGCGCAAGGGCTACGTGCTGGTGTGTTCACGAGCCTCCTTGCTCCCGGCTCACTGATCACCGGCAAGCTCGCCGGTGGACGGACGGCGCAGGACCTGGCGGACGCGCGCGGCCTCCCGGATGAGGTGGTCGCGCTCGGCCGCGCTGGCCGCGGCCCGGGCGGCGTCGGCGTAGAGCTGCGCGGCGCGCTCGAGCTCGCCGGCGCGCTCGCGCAGGTGGGCCGCCACCGCGGCGAAGCGCGGCAGGTCCGGATCGAGGTCGGCCAGCAGCGCCAGGCCGGCCCGGGGGCCGTCGGCCTCCCCGACCGCCACCGTCCGGTTGAGGCGCACGATCGGGCTGTCGGTGAGGCGCACGAGCTCGTCGTACCACTCGACGATCTGCACCCAGTCGGTCTCCGCCGCGCTGCGGGCATCGGCGTGCAGGGCGGCGATCGCGGCCTGCGCCTGGTACTCGCCCAGCCGGTCGCGTGCCAGCGCGGCCTGCAGGATGGTCACGCCCTCGGCGATCAGCCGGGTGTCCCAGCGCGTGCGGTCCTGCCGGGCGAGCGGGACGAGGCGTCCGTCCGGCGCGGTCCGCGAGGCGCGCCGGGCGTGGTGCAGCAGCATGAGGGCGAGCAGCCCGGCGACCTCCGGCTCGTCGGTCAGGGCCGTGAGCTGCCGGGTGATCCGGATCGCCTCGGCCGCCAGGTCCACGTCGCCGCCGTAGCCCTCGTTGAAGACGAGGTAGAGCACCCGCAGCACCGTTGCGAGGTCACCCGGCTGATCGAGCGACTCCCCGGCCAGGCGGCGCTTTGCGCGGCTGATCCGCTGCGCCATCGTCGGCTCGGGGACCAGGTGGGCGCTCGCGATCTGCGCCGTCGTCAGGCCGCCGACCGCGCGCAGCGTCAGCGCGACCGCCGACGGGGCCGGCAGGGCCGGGTGCGCGCACAGGAAGTACAGCGCGAGCGTGTCGTCGGCGTCAGAGACCGGTCCGCCCACCGGCTCGGCGTGCACGACGTCCTCGCGCACCCGACGCGCCGACTGCGACCGCGCGTCGTCGACGAACCGGTGCCACGCGGCGGTGACGAGCCACCCCTTGGGATCGCGCGGCGGATCGTCGGACCAGGTGGCCAGCGCGCGCACGAGCGCCTCCTGCACGGCGTCCTCGGCCGACGCGAAGTCCGCTCCGCGCCGGACGAGGACGCCGATCACCGCGGGCACGAGCTCCCGCAGCAGCGCGTCGTTCACTCGCCCGTCGCGGGCGGCTGGGTGAGGAACGGCCGCACCTCGAGCCACTCGTGGATGGGCTCGCCGCCCGGGCCGGGCGCGGCGGACAGCCGCCCGGCGAGATCGACCGCGCGGTCCCACGACTCCACGTCGATGATCATCCAGCCCGCGATGAGGTCCTTCGTCTCGGCGAACGGGCCGTCGACCACCGGCGGGCGGCCTTCGCCGTCGAAGCGCACGAACGCGCCGTCGGGCGCCAGCGCCTGCCCGTCGACGTACTCGCCGCTCTCCTGTAGGCCGGCGGCGAAGTCGCGCATGAACTGGATGTGGGCGTCGACCTCCTCGGGCCGCCACCGGTCCATCGGCGGGAAGTCGACGGTGGGCGTCGGGCCGCCACGGTAGTGCTTGAGCAACAGGTACTTCATGAGCCATCCTCTCCTTGGTCGCGCGGGTGGGTGGGTTCCCATCTCCGCTCTGTCCCTGGGACGAGGCTGCGCCGCCGATCTCGACATCCGGCGTCGAGTTCTAACGAATCTGCTCCGTCGCGCGCGGCCGCGCCAGCGGGTCCGCGCGCTCGATCTGCAGCGCGAAAGGCCCGTGCCCGCTCGCGTGGCCATCTCCTCCGTGCGCGGGCGCGGGCCTCGATCCGCTCGCCGGCCGCCGCGCCCTGCGTGGCGGCCAGGACCTGCAGATTTCCCTGACGGAGCTCGCTCCGTCAGGGTTTCTCGTTTCGGGACGAGTTCGGGCGTGACGGTCGCGGCGAGCTGCAGGGTGCGGTCGAGGTCGAGCTCGCGCGAGCTCGGTGTCGTACTTAGCCTCGCGGAGGCGTCCAGGTCGTACTCGGAGGCGTCCAGGTCGTGCTCGCTCACGTCTTATGCGTCGGGGAACGCGAGTCCTCTGGCTGCCAGCTCCTCTTCGAGGATGCGGATCGCCTTGGGTCCTACGCCGTGGATCCTCAGCAGTTCGGCCGTGGTGACGTTGGTCAGCTGCTCGTAGCGCGTGTAGCCGTTGAGAGCGAGCTCGCGGCGCGCGACCTTGCCGATTCGTGGCGTGAGGTTCGTCTGTACCGAGTCCTCGGGCATGCTGTGACGGTACTTCGACCTGCCCGCGAGTGGGTGGGCGGACGATTCAGAGGGCTTCGGCGATCTTGTTGGCCGTCTCCTTCGCAGATCCTGGGTTCTGCCCCGGTCACGAGGTTCCTGTCGACTTCGCGGTGTTGCTTTGTCGCGACGCCCGGACAGATTGTGAATATGCGGCGGGCGGATCGAGAATAGTCGCGACCTGCTGCTCATAACCCGAAGGTCGGGTTCGAATCCGGCCCCGCTATCGCCTGGCGTCGAGGTGGGTGGTCGCGAGGCGGACGGTTGCGGCGCCGGCCTCGACGAGTGGGCGCAGGTGGGCTTCGAGCTCGTCGGCCTCGGAGGCGGTCAGGGCGGTGTCGATCAGCTGGCCGAGGGTGGGCATGAGGGGGTTGCCGGCGGTGCCCAGGAGGGCGTCCCAGCCACGGGTAGGGGCGCGGTCGCCGGCGGGGGCGTGCTCGGCTTCGAGGGTCAGGTGGATCTCGCCGAAGCCGGCCTGCTCGGCCCAGGCGAAGAGGTCGCGCTCGTCGAAGTCGAGCAGCGGCGAGCTCGCAGCGGCGTCTGCCATCGTGGCGCGGAGCTTTCCCGCGGGACCCGGTATCGGGGCGACGTCATAGCCGAGCAGTCGGCCCTTGGGCTCGGGGAAGCCGAAGCGGTTGATCGGCTCGAACAGCGAGAGCCGGCCACCGGGGCGCAGGACGCGGGCGGCCTCGGCGAGGGCGCGTCGCTTGCCGTCGCGGTCGAGATAGATCAGCACCGAGCGGCAGGTGACGACGTCGACCGAGGCGTCCGCGATCGACTCGAGGCGGTCGGCGCTGGCGCGCTCGAAGCGGCAGCGATGCTCGCCGAGATCGGCCGCGATGCGACGGCAGCGGTCGAGCAGGTCGGCGGAGACGTCGGTGAAGATCACCCGGCCGCGGTCGTCGAGTCGCTCGAGCGCGCCGAAGCCGATCAGCCCATCGCCGCAGCCGAGGTCGAGGACCGTCTCGGGGCCTTGGAGCCGCGCGGCGTCGAGCAGGCGGTCACGGATCGGCGCCAGCATCGCCAGCATCCGCTCGTGCGTGGCTTCGTCGCCGCCGTGGCGGCCCTGCAGCAGCCACCGCGCCCACCGATCGACCACCTCGTCGCGTGCTTGGTCGCCGTCGTGACCCATGACGTGTGGACGATACGTCCAGCAGCGCCTCGATCTCTCGGCAGAGGTCGTGAGGCGGCGGTTCACGTGGCGTCGTCGGTTGCGACCTGCTGCGATCTCGGGCCCGGGATCGCAGACCGACGAGGTCTACCCGCGGTCCAGCGGTCGTTGCACGTGAGCGAGCTCGGCGTTCGTGAGCGCCTCGCGAATCCGCCGCTCCTCGTCGCTGCCCGTCGTGGCGAGGCGCAGCAGGGGGATGCCGACTCGCGCGAGGATGCCGTCCTTGAGCGCGTCACGCCGCAGCTGCTCGGGCCGGTCCTCGTGGAACCTGAACCCGTCCACCTCGATCGCGAGCGTCGGCCGTCGGGTGATGCGGTTGTAGAGGACGAAGTCGACCGAGGATCTCCGCTGGACGAACGCGCGCTGGGCGTCGCCAAGCGTGTCCGGCGCCGGCACGAGGTTGCGCAACAGCATCTGGGACTCCGCGCGCAGATGCGCGTGCTCCGGCTCGGACAGGACGCCGTCGAGGACGGCCTCGATGATCTGCTCGGCGGGAGACCCCGGGCCTCCGGACAGCCGCTTCGCCAGGGGCCGCAGCACGTCGTCGTACTCGCGATAGAGTAGGTCGAAGACCGAGACGACGCGGCTGGCTTCCGGCTGGTCGTCGGGGTACCGGTACTCGATGTAGCCGATCAGATCTCGCAGATGGCGGCTGCTGGCGAGCTTCTGGTGGTTCGTCACCAGCACGAAGTGATCGGTGGCCCGCGAGACCGCGACGTTGACGAGCCGCGGGTCGTCGACGAACCGCAGCCCCCTGCGGCCCGCGCCGGTCTCCGACAGCACCGTCGTCAGGATGAGCATCCGCCGCTCGCGGCCCTGAAGCTTGTAGACGGTGTCGATCGTGTCCGCAGCCTCGGTCAGCGAGTCCGCCGCCTTGTCGGCCTGGAGCCGGTAGGGAGCGGCGACGGCGACGTCTCGTGCTTCGATGCCGGCGGGCGCCCGGTCGAGCACCTCCCGCTCGATGACGTCGATCTCGCGCTGGTTGGAGCGCCCGCCGCCGTGGTGCGTGCGCATGTGGTTGCCCGCGGCGGTCGTGTGCACCCACATCGCCGGCTCGGGCCGGCCGTCCGGCTCGGTGTAGGGGATCAGCTCGCCCCCGTAGAACGCCGAGTTGCAGAAGCCGATGATCGCCGGATGACTTCGGTAGTGCTCGCGCAGCAGCGTGGTCGGGAGGTCGTCGCCGTACAACTCCGTGACCGACGAGAGCAGGCTGTGCTGCTCGCAGTCGTACGCCGGCGCCGGGGCGATCGCGTCGTTCGGGATCCCGCCCGGGATGTGGGGCAGCTGACGCCGGTCCCCGACCACCACGAGGTTCCGGCACGACGCCATCGCGAGGCTCGCCGTGAGCAGGTCGACCTGAGAGGCCTCGTCGATGATCAGGTAGTCGAGCAGGTAGCCATCCGGCAGGTGCTTGCGAAGCGAATGGCAGGTGCTGAGGATCACCGGATAGCTCCTGCAGAACCTGTTGAAGCCCGCGTCGTCGCTGGGAAGCCGGCCGTCGGGCAGTGGCGGCTGGACGTCGCGATGACGCGACGCCACCGCCGCCGCGAACGCGCGCTCGGAGAGCTCCCGGTGCGCGCGGGTCAGCGCGTCCACGTCGTCTGCCGCACGTGAGCGCTCCACCGCGGCGAGCCGTTGCTCCAGCTCCGCGATCCGCCGCTCGTAGAAAGCGGCCTGCAACGCCAGCACGACGTCCGAGTCCGCAGGGTCCAGGCCGCGCGACGGGCCGTAGCGGAGGTAGCGCTGGATCCGGCGCAGCAGGCCGGGGCGGCCAGCTTCCTGGTCGATCTGCGTCTCGGCGAGGAACCCGAGGATGCGCGCCGCGGAGCGACGCAGGAGCGGCAGGTCGCCCAGGTCGGGGGCCGTGCCTGCGTGACGGTGCCGCTCGAAGTGGCGCCGCTCCAGGGCATAGGCGTCGATGCGGCCGCGCAGCTCGGCGCGGCGGCGCTCGGCTTCGAGCGCGCGCGTCAGCCGTCGGCTGGCATCCGACAGCTCCGATGGCGACGGCGGTTGGGCGGGCGCCGTGCGGAGGACCTCGTCCGCGAGCGCCTGGCGTGCATCCTGCGCAGCCAGGAACGCCTGCAGCTTCTCGTGGTGGCCGAGCTGCGCGACGATGTGCCCGAAGCCGTGGGCCTTCAGCTTGTCGTCGACGTTGTCGACAGCGCTGTTGCTGAAGGAGACGACGCCGACGCTGCCGATGTCCGCGGTGACGATGTTGGCCACCAGGTTCAGGATCGTCTGCGTCTTGCCGGTGCCGGGAGGCCCTTCGATCACCGACAGCGCATGGCTCAAGCCCTGCCGCACCGCATCGCGCTGGCTGAGGTTGCAGGCGAACGGGAGCACGAGCGCTTCCGGAGCGCTGCGTCGCGCCGGCGCTTCGCGATTGAGGTACGCAGCCAGAACGCTGTCGGGATCGACGTGCTGCAGCGATCGGTACGCCCCCACGATCGGGTCCTGGCGCTGATGACCTCCCTCAGGCAGCGCGCGGCTCGCGACGATCCTGCGCCAGTAGCTCATGACGTCCCTGGCGGCGCCATCGCCTGATGCGTCTCGTACGACCCGCACATCGTCGGCCCGGTAGCTCAGGTGCTTCTCGGTCCGTCCGGTGCGGTACGAGATCGTGCGCCACGCGTCGGGCGGATGGCCGAACTCCCGCACCTCCAGGTCCGATGCGTCTCTCCGACGCCACAGCGCGCCACGCACCCGCAGGCGCCCTCCCGGAGGAACCGGCACCGTTACGGGGTCGTCGAGCACGCGGATTCGATCCGCGCCGTATCCGTAGACCTTGTCTGCCCCGACGAACCTGACGTCGACCTTCGAGCCATGGACGTCGACGCTCGCGATCTCCGCGGTCTTGTTCTCCCAGGCGCCGGACCGCGCCGCCCGAATCAATACGAGTGTCGTGCGAGGATCGATCACCGTCGCCTCACGACATCACCAGCTTCAGTGCGCGCAGCGTCGCCGGGGGATTCGAGCCTGCGACCCGCGGATGAGATGAGAAGCTCACCTCCTGCAGGATGCAGGGTACGCGCCGAGCCAGGGTCCGTTTCGCGCTGCTCGGCGGCATCTGGGGAGGGATACCCGTGCGCGGCACGACCAGGACAGCATGGTGCGTCGCTCGTTAGGCTGCGCTCGATGGCCGACTGGACGAAGCGGAACTTCGAGGGCATCGAAGATCGCAGTCCTGCTGAGGTGCCGATGCGGTGGCTGTTCTCACGCAACGAGGTGGGGTCGACGCAGGTCGGCGTGAGCCGCTTCAGCTATGAGCCCGGCGCGCGGATGCCGTTCGGGCATCGGCACGGCGTGCAGGAGGAGGTCTACGTCGTCGTCGCCGGCTCTGGACGCGCGAAGCTCGAGGACGAGCTCGTCGAGATCGCGTTGTGGGACGTCCTGCGCGTCGCACCGCAGGTCATCCGGTCGTTCGAGGCCGGCCGCGACGGAATGGAGATGATCTGCGTCGGCGGCAAACGACCCGAGGGCGGCGACAACGAAGGCTTCGAGGACTTCTGGCTCGACTAGCCCTGGCGGTTGACACGCCGGTCGGCTCGCAACGTGGACGGGCGACGTCACTCGACCCCGGGATGCCGAGACCCTCGGCCGATGCCGACGAGGATTGCGGTTCCGATGGCTGCGCTGGCGATCGAGCCGGCGAAGACGCCGAGCTTGGCGACGTCGACGGCGGCGGGGTCCTCGTAGGCGAGTTGGGTGATGAACAGCGAGACGGTGAAGCCGATGCCGGCCACAGCGGCGATCCCCCAGATGTGCATGGCGCGGACCGAGGCGGGGAGCGTTCCGATCCGAAGACGCGCCAGCAGCAGGATCGTGCCGGCGATGCCGATCAGCTTGCCGACCACCAGCCCTGCCACGATCGCCCATGTGACTGGGCTTGAGGCCGCCTGGGAGAGCATCTCGCCGTCGATAGCGAGGCCGGCGTTGGCCAGCGCGAACAGCGGCACGACCAGGCCGATCGTGAGCGGATGCAGGCGGTGTTCGAGCAGCTCGAGCACCGCTCGACCGGCGATCGGACGGGCCGGGGTCAGCAGCCCGACGGTCACGCCGGCGATCGTGGCGTGCACGCCGGACTCGAGCATCGCGATCCAGACCGCGATGCCGATCGGAACGTAGGCGGCGATCGGCCGTACGCCCGCGGTGCGCATCGCGGCGATCGTCGCTAGGCCGACGGCGGCGGCGCTGAGCCACGAGGGCGAGAGGCCCGAGCTGTAGAAGAGCGCGATGATCGCGATCGCGACGATGTCGTCGACGACGGCGACCGTCAACAGCAGGAGCTTGAGCGTCGGCGGCACCCAGCGGCTCAGCAGCGCGAGCATGCCGACCGCGAAGGCGATGTCGGTCGCGGCGGGAATCGCCCAGCCGCGAGCGTCGCCGGGCCCGCCGAAGGTGAGGGTGATCGACAGGAAGATCATGGCCGGCAGCGCGACGCCGCCGAACGCGCCGAGCACGGGCACGACGGCCGCGCGCCGGTCGGCGAGCTGTCCGACGACCAGCTCGCGCTTGACTTCGAGCGCGACGACGAAGAAGAAGAGGACCATCAGCCCGTCGTTGATCCAGTGCTGCAGGTCCTCGGTGATCGACGCCGCCCCGATCCCGAGCGTCAGTTCGGCAGACCACACCGACGCGTAGCTGTCGCCGACGTTCGCCCAAGTCAGCGCGGCGATCGTCGCGGCCAGCAGCAGGACCCCGCCGACCGTCTCGTCGCGCACGAACTCCGCCGCCGCGCCCAGACGCTGGCGCACCGAGCCGCCGACGGGCTCAGTCACGGAGCCGATCGGCCAGGGGAACGGCGGAACGCGTCGGCGCGCCGCGCGGCACGTCGTCGCAGCTCGTCCTCACGACGCTCCGCCTTGCAGAACGCCGACGCAGAGGAGCGCTCGCAGGTCTGATCGAGCTGCTGCGGCAGGCGTGAAGCAGATGCTGTGCCAGCGGGAACGCCTCCTACGACGGATCGACGAGTCAGTCGCCGACCAGTCTTCCCGGCACACCCACCGCCAGACTACCGTCCCTGTCGACGGTCGTCGAGCGCTGCGAGCGAGTGAGCGGGCGGGAAGGCTGGGCGCATCGCGGCGCGCGGCGTCAGCGCGCGGTGACGATGTCGACCGTCGTCCCGCGCGGGACGAGCGTCGCGCGGGCGCCGGCGACGCGGAACTCGAACACCTCGCCGCGTTGACGGCGGTTCAGCGACCGCTGGCTGAGCACCCGGCCGGGACGGCAGCCGACCGCGCTGAGGTAGGCCTTCGCCTGGTCGGCGTCGAGACCGATGGCGGAGCCGGTGAAGCAGTCGCCGAGCGCCTTCAGCGGCTTCGGCCCGAAGTACTCGGCGTGGCTGTACGTGAGCGACAACCCGGGCGCGTAGACGGCCGTCAGCGATCCGGTGCATCGGTCCGACCAGCTCTGAAACAGGGTCGAGGACTGGTGCAGGCCGGTGAGGGTCGCGCGGCCGGCGGCGTCGGTCCTGGGATCGTCGCCCGGGCACGGCCCGGTCCTCGTCTCGCTGAACGGCGCCGTCGCCGCGGCCGACACGACGAGGTTCGGCCCGCCGCCGGGGAGCAGCCCGAAGCGGCCGATGTAGGACATCGTGGCGCCGAACATCTGCGGCGCGACGTTCACCGTCCGTTGCACCGCCTGGACGCGGGCGCGGGGCGAGCTCGCGAACCACAGGCAGAAGCGCAGGTTCGGGGACGCCCGGAGGCGCACCGTGCGCGAGCTCTGGAACCGCGCGCCGCGGAAGTCGCGGCCGAGCCGGAACGCCAGCGTCTGCCCGCCGCCGTGAGCGAACGAGCGAGCGCAGCGCCCGAGGCCGCCGACGCGACCGCGGAGCGTGCGGCCCAGCAGGCGCTGGCCTTGGAGGCCGGCCGCGCGGATCTCGATGCGCAGCGGCACGCCGGCGGCGGGCAGGTAGCTCGGCGTGGCGCCGAGACGCAGGGTCGCCGGGGTCGGCGCGAGGCGCAGCTCGGATGCTCCGCGCGGCGCCGCGTCGGCGGGAGGAGCGAGGATCGCGGAGGCGAGGACGGCGACGAGCAGGGCCGCCACGGTCGCCGCTGGGGCCGAGGTCCGTTCAAGCACCGGCTGCTTATACCCGCTTTGGGTCGTTCCCAAGGCCGGTCCAAAGGAGCAGCGCCAATGCAGCGCTCGGGACGGGTCGGCTGTTCTGACTGGGACCACTGCGGCACCGGACCGGATCGCCGGGAAGTGCTCAGCGCAGGTAGGACAGCAGCTGGTCGGCGAGCGCGCGCGGCTGGGGCAGGGCGGCGAGATACCCACCGGAATCTCGTCGACGTCGACGTCGGCGCCGAGCCGCGCGCGGGAGAGGCGTCGTTGGAAGGCGACGGGGAAGAGGCGATCGTCGCGCGCGGCGACGACGCGGACCGGGACCGGCGGCGCGCCCGACGGTTCGTAGCTCCGCGACGCCGGAGGCGGAGCGCGTGGACGCGCGGCGGGTGGCTCAGGCGGCGACCGCCTTGCGCAGGCTGCGCAGGCAGAGCTCGAGCCCCTCCTGTCGCGGGACGTCCTGCTCGCGCACGTAGGTCCAGGCCGTGTAGAGGAGCGTCCAGACGAGCTGCACGATCCACGCGTCGGTCAGATCGGGGGCGATGCTGCCCTCCTCGCGCCCGCGCGCGACCGTCGCGGCGAGCTCGCGATCGGAGTCGGTCTCGCATCGCGCCCAGTCCTGCTCGGTGATGTCGACGACGCCGTTGAAGAGGATCGTCAGGACGCTGCCCAGCTCGAAGTACTCGCGGCAGAGCCGGGCGAGTGCCTTCGGCGCGGGACCGCGGTCGAGGCAGGCGCGCCTGGTCGCCGCCGTCACCTGCGCGATGGCCTCGTCGGCGACGGCAGCGATGAGGTCCGACCGCTCGGCGAAGTACCGGTGGACGGTCGTCCGGCTGACCTGCGCGGCGGCGGCGACCTCCGAGAGCGACGCGCCGCCGTCCCCGGCCAGGACCTCGATCGCCGCCGCGACGATCGCCCGGCGCGTGCGCGCCCGAGCCGCCGTGTCGCCGTCGTCGCGAGCCGCTGTCTCGGTCTCAGCCATCTACGGCCGTAAGGTACAGCAGGTATCAACTATGGAACATCTCTGTTACATTTCGGCCCATGACTGAGCCATCCGATCGGGACCCCTCGCGCCGCACGAAGGACCCGCACGCCCCGCGTGCCTCCGGCGCGACCGGCCCCCGCTTTCCCCGACTCGCGATCCTGTGGGGCTTCGCCCGGCCGCACCGGCGCTCGCTCGCCCTCGGCCTCGTGCTGGCGATCGCCGGCTCGGCCGCGGGGCTCGCGAGCCCGATGATCACGAAGTGGATCCTCGACTCGCTCGCGCGCTCGGAGTCCCTGCTCGAGCCGGTCCTCGTCCTGACCGCCCTCACGATCGGGGGCGCGGCGACCTGGTTCTGGCAGTGGACGCTGCTCGGCACGATCGGGGAGCGCATCGTGCTCGACGCGCGGCGTTCGATGGTGAGCCGCTACCTGCGGGCGCGGATCGCGGCGGTCACCGCGCGCTCGCCCGGCGAGCTCGTCACCCGCGTCACCTCGGACACCGTGCTGCTGCGCGAGGCCGCCTCGTCGAGCCTGATCGGCCTCGTCAACGGCAGCGTCATGCTCGTCGGCAGCCTGATCCTGATGGGGGTCCTCGACCTGCTGCTGCTGGGCACGACGTTCGCCGCGCTGGCGATCGTCACCGCGCTGTTCCTCGTCCTGATGCCGGGAATCGCGAAGGCCCAGCAGCAGGCCCAGGAGCACGTCGGCAGGCTCGGCGGGACCCTCGAAGGGACGATCCGCGCGATCCGCACGGTCAAGGCGAGTCGAGCGGAGCTGCGGATCGGCAAGCGGATCATGGACGACGCCGACGAGTCCGCCGCGTACGGCATCCGCGCGGTCCGCAGCGAGGCGCTCGCCTGGACGATCGCCTTCACGGGGCTGCAGGCGGCGATCATCGTCATCCTCGGCCTGGGCGCCTGGCGGGTGAGCGAGGGCGCGATGGAGGTCTCGAGCCTGATCGCGTTCCTGCTCTACGCGTTCGGCCTGATGGGGCCGATCATGGAGCTGACCCAGAACGTGACGGCGCTGCAGTCGGGCTTCGCGGCCGCGGCGCGGATCCGCGAGACCGAGTCGCTCGAGCTGGAGGAGCTCGCCGTCGTACCGGCCGCGGCCCGCGCCGGGGAGCGGTCCGCCGCCGATCCGATCCTTGAGCTGCGCGGCGTCACCGCGGCGTACGGCCCGGGCCTCGAGCCCGCGGTCGCCGGCGTGGATCTCGTCATCCCCCGGCGCGGGCACGTGGCCGTGGTCGGGCCGTCGGGCGCCGGCAAGACGACGCTGATGTCGCTCATCCTGCGCTTCCTCGAGCCGCAGGCCGGCGAGATCGCGCTCGACGGCAGGCCGTATCCCGAGCTCACCCACGACGAGGTGCGCCAGCGGATCGCCTACGTCGAGCAGGAGTCGCCGGTCGTGCCCGGGACGATCCGGGAGAACCTGACCTTCACCCACCCCGACGCCAGCGACGAGGAGCTGCTGCGCGTCCTGGAGGAGGTCCAGCTCGACGGCATGGTCGACGAGCTCTCAGACGGCCTCGACACGCCGCTGGCGGCGAGCTCGGTCTCCGGCGGGCAGCGCCAGCGGATCGCGCTCGCCCGCTCGATCCTGCGCGCCCCCGACCTGCTGCTGCTCGACGAGGCGACCGCTCAGGTCGACGCGCTGACCGAGTCGGCGATCCACCGCTGCATCCGGCGCCGCGCCAGCCGGGGCGCCGTGCTGACGATCGCGCACCGCCTCTCGACCGTCGTCGACGCCGACTCGATCCTCGTCCTCGATCGCGGGCGCGTGCGGGCGCGCGGAACCCATGCCGAGCTGCTCGCCGCCGACGAGCTCTACCGCGGCCTGATCGCGGCCCTGCGCATCGCGGCGGAGTCCCCGACGGACGATCGTCTGAGGCTCGAGGGAGCGGTCGGTCCGAGCGGCGCCCTCGAGGAGATGCCGACGTGAGCACGCGGATGCTCGGAGGCGTGAGGCACGACGCGACGGCGACGTCCGGTCAGCCGTCGAGGATCGTCAGGTCGAGCAGGCGCAGGCGCGCGGGGTCGGCGAGGATGTCGATCGCGACGATCCTGCGGTCCCTGACCGTGACGGCGCCGACCGAGAACGGCGCTCCGTCCCGGGTCGAGACGAGCCCCGCGACCCCGTTGACGAGCGCCGGCCGCATCTGCAGGCCGAGCCGCGAGTACATGCTCGCCTGATCGACCACCGCGGCCGCCCCGCGAACCTCCCTCGAGCCGCCGGTGGGCAGCGGACCGAGGTCCGCGCGCAGCACGACGTCCGGGTCCAGCACGTCGAGCAGCGCCTCGAAGTCGCCGTCGCGGGCGGCCGCGAGGAACGCGTCGACGACCGCGCGCTGGGTGTCGAGGTCGGCGTCCGGAGCCGTGTGCTCGCCCCGGACGCGGCGGCGAGCGCGGCTGGCGAGCTGGCGCGCCGCCTCGGGCGAGCGATCGACGATCGGCGCGATCTCGTCGAAGGGCACGGCGAACATGTCGTGCAGCACGAACGCGAGCCGCTCGGCGGGCGTCAGCGTCTCCAGCACGACGAGCAGGGCGAGACCGACCGCGTCGCCCAGCAGCGCCTCGTGCTCGGGATCGGTGCCGTCCGCACGATCGACGATCGGCTCGGGCAGGTGCGGGCCCAGCGGCTCCTCGCGCCGCGATCGACGCGAGCGCAGCGCGTTCAGGCAGACGCGCGCGACGACGGTCGTCAGCCATCCGCCGAGGTTCTCGACCGCGCGCGCGTCGGCGCGGCTGAGCCGCAGCCAGGCCTCCTGCACCGCGTCGTCCGCCTCGCTCAGCGAGCCGAGCATCCGGTAGGCGACCGCCCGCAGGTGGGCTCGGTGCTCTTCGAATCGTTCCGCCAGCCAGTCCTGCTCGCCCATCGGTCACGTTCCTCCGTTGCGTCGTGTCATAGCACCAGACCCGCGAGATGCGGGTGATGTGACGAGACGATCGACGTCCGAAAAGGAGAACACACGATGCGAGTCTTCATTGCAGGGGCCAGCGGCGCCATCGGCACCCGGCTCGTTACCCAGCTGATCGATCGAGGACACGAGGTGTTCGGCAGCTCCAGGTCCGCCGGAAGCGGAGAACGCGTCCGGGCGCTCGGGGCGCAGCCGATCGTGCTCGACGTGCTCGACGCAGGTGCCGTGCGCGAGGCCGTCCTCGACGTCGAGCCCGAGGCGATCGTCCACCAGGCGACCGCGCTGGCCGACGTGCGCTTCTCGAGGAACCTCGATCGCACGTTCGCGCAGACGAACCGGCTGCGGACCGAGGGCACCGACGCGCTGCTGGCGGCGGCGCGCGAGGCGGGCGTGCGCCGGTTCGTCGCCCAGAGCTTCGCGAGCGCCCGGTACGCCCGCGAGGGCGGGTCGGTCAAGACCGAGGACGACCCGCTCGACCCCTCCCCGGTCGCATCGACGCGCGAGACGAACGCCGCGATGCGATACCTCGACGAGGCGGTCGCGGACGCCGGCGGAGTCGCGCTGCGCTACGGCGGCTTCTATGGCGCCCACAACGACGGGCTGCTCGAGCCCGTCCGCAGGCGGCAGTTCCCGGTCGTCGGCGACGGCGGCGGCGTCTCCTCGTTCGTCCACCTCGACGATGCCGCCGCGGCGACCGTGCTCGCGCTCGAGCACGACGGCGCCGGCGTCTACAACGTCGTCGACGACGAGCCCGCCGCGGTGCGCGAGTGGCTGCCGGTGCTCGCGCGCGTGCTCGGCGCCAAGCCGCCTCGTCACGTGCCCCGCTGGCTGGCGCGGCTCGCCGCCGGCGACGCGGCGGTCATGATGGGCACCGAGTCTCGCGGCGCCTCGAACGCGAAGGCCAAGCGCGAGCTCGGGTGGGCGCCGCGCCACTCCAGCTGGCGCCACGGCTTCGTGACCGCCTACGCGTCGATCGCTCCGACGACGGAGGGAGGCGTATCGCACACCAGCTCGCCGCGGCTCGCGGCGAAGGCGGGTCACCGCTCGTGACGCCGGACCACCGTCGCGGCGGGCGCGCCCGCCGCGACGGTCGCCTGCGCCACGATCACGACCAGGCTCGTCGCTCAGGCGCGGAGATGCAGCTTCTGACCCTGCGGTCCGAAGAGCCCGATCAGCTCGACCGGACCGTCGACGGCGCCGAACCAGTGCGGCGTCCAGGTCGTGAACTCGACCGCCTCGCCCGCCTCGATCGTGAAGTCCTCGTCGCCCAGCATGAGCCGGAGACGGCCGTCGAGCACGTAGAGCCAGTCGTATCCCTCGTGCACCGGCAGCACGCCGGGCGGGGTGGCCCGCTTCGCGCTGACGGTGATCTTGTATGCCTGCAGGCCGCCTGCGGCCCCGTGGTTGGAGAGCGGCCACATCGTCAGGCCATCGAACCGGCGCGGCCGGCCGCGGACCCGGGGATCGGCTGGCGACGCCGAGCCCAGCAGCTGGTCGGCGCTGACGCCGAGCGCCGCGGCGAGGGCGGGAATGTGGTCGAGCGCCAGGCGGCGCTTGCCGGCCTCCAGGCGGCTGAGGGTCGAGAGATCGATGTGCGCGCGCTCGGCGACCTGCTGGAGCGTCAGCCCCCGTTCGGTGCGCAGCTCGCGCAGTCGCCGACGCACCCGGGCATCGACGGGCTCTTCGGGCGTGTTTGCCTCCACAGCAAGAGAGCTTGGCATATTCGTACCGAGTTGTCAGGGTGCGGGTCATGGATACCACCTGGGAGTGCATCGTCGTCGGCGCCGGCGCTGCGGGTCTGAGCGCCGCGCTCGTGCTGGGCCGAGCTCGCCGACGGACGCTCGTCGTCGACGCAGGCCGGCAAAGCAACCTCGTGGCGCACGGCATCGGCGGGCTGCTCGGCCACGGCGACCGCGCGCCGGCCGACTTCTACGCCACCGGGCGCGAGCAGATCGCCGCCCACGCGACGGTCGAGCTGCGACACGGGGAGGTCGTGAGCGGCGGGCAGGAGGAGGGAGGCTTCGTCCTCGAGCTGGGCGACGGCTCGCGCGAGACGGCGCGGCGCGTGCTGCTCGCGATCGGCGTGGGCTACCGCTATCCGGAGCTGCCCGGGATCGAGGAGCGCTGGGGCCACTCGGTCTTTCACTGCCCCTTCTGCCACGGCTGGGAGGTCCGCGACCGTCCGCTGGGCGTGCTCGACCAGGGCGGCGGCACGGGCGTCCATCAAGCGATTCTGCTGCGCGCGTGGAGCGACGACGTGACGCTGCTGTCCGACGGGCCCGCCGAGCTCGACGCCGACGAGGCCGCGCGGCTCGGCGCGGCCGGAGTCGGCGTGGACGAGCGCCCCGTCGCGGGGCTCGTCGGCCCGCACCGGACGCTCGCCGCCGTCGAGTTCGCGGATGGCGGCGAGCGACCGCTCGGCGGTCTGCTCGTGCCCGTCGTCCGCGCCCAGCGCGGGACGCTGGCCGGGCAGCTCGGCGCGACGACCGCCCCCGCAGGACCGCTGTCCAGCGGCATCGTCCAGGTCGATCCGACGACGTTCGCCACGAGCGTTCCCGGGCTCTACGCCGCAGGCGACATCGGCACGAACATGCCCTCCGTCGCCAACGCGGTCGCGGCTGGCGCGAGCGCCGCGGCGATGATGATCCACGGTCTGATGACCGAGGCCGGCGAGCTCGCGTCGACGGGTCGCGGGGCCGAGGACGACGACGTCGATCGGCGTCGCCGCGCCGAGCAGCGTCCCGGGTCGTCAGCCTGACGCTTCGGCGAGTCGCGCCCGGGCGAGCGCGAGCGCGGCATCCAGCGGCGGGACGTCGCGCCGCGCGGCGTCGTCGAAGATCCGCGCCAGCGTGTCGCCGATCCCGCGCACGAGCTGACCGGCGCGGCGCGGATCGTAGCCGCCGTCCTCGAGCTCGACGGAGATGTTGATGATGCCGCCGGCGTTGACGACGAAGTCCGGAGCCCACAGCACGCCGCGCGCTGCCAGCAGCGCCGCCACGTCGTCGCCGGCGAGCTGGTTGTTCGCGGCGCCGGCGACGATCGGCGCACCGAGTCGCAGCGCGCTGTCGTGGTCGAGCAGCCCGCCGAGCGCGCACGGCGCGAAGACGTCGACCGCCGCCGCGATCGCTTCGCCGGGCTCGATCCAGGATGCCCCGAGGCTGTCCGCGAGCGAGCGCTTGCGCGCGTCGACGTCGGTCACGAGCAGGGTCGCGCCGGCCTCCGCGCAGGCCGTCGCAACGCGCCCGCCGACGTTGCCCAGGCCGGAGATCGCGATCGTGCGGCCCTCGAGCGACGGCGTGCCGAAGACCCGCTCGCAGCAGACGCCGATCGCCGTCACGACGCCGAGCGCCGTCCACGGGCTCGGATCGCCCGAGCCGCCCAGGCGCCGCGGCAGCCCCGTCACGTGAGGCGTCGCCGACGCGATCGTCTCCATGTCGCGCGACGAGGTGCCGACGTCCTCGGCGGTGACGTAGCTGCCCGCCAGCTGCTCGACGGTGTCGCCGAAGTCGCGCAGCGCGTCGTCGCGCCACGCAGGCATGCCGGCCAGCTCCGGCGCGGGCGCCATGATGACGCCCTTCCCGCCGCCCAGCGGCAGGTTCGCGACCGCTGACTTGAGCGTCATCGCCTGCGACAGGCGCAGCGCGTCGCGGACCGCGGCGCGCGCGTCGTCGTAGTGACGCAGGCGACAGCCGCCGAGCGAGGGGCCGCGCGCCGTCGAGTGCACCGCGACGATCGTGAAGCATCCCGAGCGCCGGCCGCGGCGCACCAGCAGCGTCTCGTGGTCGAGGGTGGCCAGGTAGCGATCTATGCGGCCGACGCTACTTGAAGCTGCGCGGGGCCGGCCCGGCGATCAGGGCGGGCGCGGACGGCGCGGCGGGCGCGGCGGGCGGTGCGCTCACGGGCTCGGGAGCCGCC
>JAUYGN010000131.1 GCA_030690545.1 Solirubrobacteraceae bacterium | reverse complement strand
GGGATCGACGCCGGTGGCCGCGCGCATGCCCGCTCCCCGACCGCCCCCACGGCCCCGACGGCCGCGGCGCGGGCGCTGACCGACGCGGCGACGTGGGATGCCCTGCGCGCCGAGCGGGCGCTCGTCGCGCGGCTGGACGCGAGCTGCAACACGCCGCTGGGCGCGCACGCCGTCGTCGGCGCCGAGGGCATCGTGCTGCGCACGTTCGTCGGGCTGCCCGACGGCTCGTCCTGGCTGCGCGACGAGACGCCGCCCGCAGCGGCCCCCGACGAGGCCGGCGAGCTCGCCGCAGAGCGCCTGCTGGCGGCCGGCGGCGGCGAGCTGCTGGCGCGCGCCGAGGAGCTCGCCGCGCGATGACGGTCCACCTCGTCGGCGCCGGGCCGGGGGACGCGGGGCTGATGACCGCACGGGCGCTCGAGCTGATCGCACGCGCCGACGTGATCCTCTACGACCGCCTGATCCCCGACGGGGCGCTCGATGGCGCGCGCGCCGACGCGCTGCTGCTCGACGTCGGCAAGGTCGGCGGCGGCACGCAGGTTCCGCAGGAGGCGACGAACGCGCTGCTGCTCGAGCACGGCCGCGCCGGCCACGAGGTCGTGCGGCTGAAGGGCGGCGACCCGTTCGTCTTCGGCCGCGGCGGCGAGGAGGCGCAGCTGCTGGTCGCGGCCGGGATCGACGTGACCGTCGTGCCCGGCGTCACGGCGGGCGTCGCCGCGCCGGCCTACGCGGGGATCCCCGTCACGCAGCGCGGGATGGCGGCGGCGGTCGCCTTCGTCACCGGCCACGAGGATCCCGGCAAGGAGGAGACGCAGGTCGACTGGCCCGCGCTGGCCGCGTTCCCGGGAACGCTCGTCTTCTACATGGGCGTGCGCAAGCTCGACCGGATCGCCGAGCAGCTCGTGCTCGGCGGCCGGTCGGCGAGCGAGCCGGTGGCGGTCGTGCAGCGCGGGACGTTCGCCGACCAGCGGACGGTCAGCGGCACGCTCGCCGACATCGCTGACCGCGCGGTCGAGGCCGGCGTGCGCGCGCCGGCGATCACCGTCGTCGGCGCGGTCGCGGGGCTGCACCAGGAGCTGGCGTGGTTTGCGCGCGGGCCGCTGGCCGGCCGCAGCGTCGTCGTCACGCGGGCCCGCGCGCAGGTGAGCGCGCTGGCCGCGCGGCTGCGCGGGCTGGGCGCGCACGTCGTCGAGGCGCCTGCGATCCGGATCGAGCCGCTCGACGCCGCGCTTCCCTCCGACCTCGCGTCCTACGACCTGCTCTGCGTGACGTCGCCCAACGGGGCGCGCCGGCTGCTGGAGCTCGCCCGCGACGCCCGCGCGCTGGCCGGCCCCGCGATCGCCGCGATCGGGCCGGGCACCGCCGACGCGCTGCGCGCCGCCGGGATCGAGCCCGACGTCGTCCCGCAGCGCGCGGTCGCCGAGTCGCTCGTCGAGGCGCTTGCCGATCTCCCGCTGAAGCGCGTCCTGATCGCCCGCGCCGAGCAGGCCCGCGAGGTGCTGCCCGAGGCGCTGCGCGCGCGCGGAGCCGCGGTCGAGATCCTCCCGCTGTACCGGACCGTGGCCGAGCCGCTCGCCGCCCCCGCGCGAGACGCCGCGAGCGCGGCCGACTACGTCACCTTCACCTCCGCCTCGGCGGTGCGCTTCTACATCGAGGCCGCCGGCGCCCCGGCCGCCAGGCAGCGGGTCGTCTCGATCGGCCCGATCACCAGCGACGCGCTCCGCGCGCACGGGCTCGTGCCGCACGTCGAGGCGATCCAGCACACGCCTGACGGGCTCGTCGCTGCGCTGCTCGCCGACGTGTCGGCAAGACGGCGCTGCTGACGGCGTTCGCCGGGACCGACGCGCGGTGTCGATACCGGCGCGGGGCGACCGGGCCGCCACGAGCTGCAGGGCTTGGGAGCCTACGGCCAACATGCTCGATGTATGCTGCGTACATCGTGCGGCGGACGCAGATCTATCTCGGCGAAGAGCAGGACGCGATGCTCGATGCTCGTGCTCGCGCCACCGGAGCGACGAAGTCCGCTCTCGTCCGTGACGCTATCGACGCGTTCTTGAGCGACGACTCGGCTTCAGCGGCGTCCGGTGTCGCTCGAATGCGTGCGGCGCTTGCCGGTGCCGCAGGCACCGCAACCAATCTGCCGAGCGGCGCGGACTATGTCGATGGCATTCGTGCCATCGACGGTGACCGCGCTGCCCGGCTCGACGAACGACGGTCCATGTGACGCCCACGGTCGTGGACACGTCGGTGCTCATCGACGTCCTCCGCGGCAGCGACACGGCCGTCGAGTGGCTCGCGGGGCTTGACGCGGTCCCCGCATGTTCCGAGGTGACGAGGGTCGAGGTGCTTCAAGGCGTGCGCTCGGCCGAGCGTGCGCCGACCGAGCGCCTGCTACAGACCCTGCGCTGGGTGCCGGTGGACGAGAGCGTCAGCCGCATCGCGGGCGATCTCGGACGCCGGTACCGACGCAGCCATCACGGCGTCGGCGTTGCCGATCTGATCATCGCGGCGACATGCATCGAGACCGGTTCCAGCCTGGCGACGATGAACGTCCGGCACTTCCCCATGTTCGAGGATCTCTCGCCTCCCTATGTCGATGCTTGAGCACATCTCGCTGCGAGCGCCATCCGATGGTCCTTAGCCCAGGGTGGTCCCATCGTTGCCCGTGGACCGAGCAGAATCTCGTCGGCTCGCTCGGCCAGCACGCTGGCCGCGCGAGCCTCCACGTCCTTGGCGTCGTAGAAGCGGACGTCCCAGCCGCGCGCGCGTGCCTGCTCGGCCAGCACCTGGCGGTACATGACGGAGTCCGCGCGCGCCTCGTATGGCATGCGACGCTGGACGGCGATGTCGTCGGGGAAGTCGGGCGACCAGGCGCGCAGTGACATCGAGACGATCGGTGCGGGCAATGCGGTCGCGAGCTCGTCCAGCGCGTCGGCCGTCGCGCGAACCGCCGACGCTCGCACCTGCGCGACCAGCACCGCGAGGGCGGCGTCATCGAGCGGCTTGCCTGCGCGATGGATCGGTGCTGTCGGCATGCCGGGTTCGATCAGCGCGATCCGCCTGCGGTCCGCGACCTTGTGGTCGGCCGAAGCCGTGACAGCCACGGCCCAGCCGAAATGATGGGCGATGCCCAGCCGCATGCCACCGAGTATGCCTCGGCCCGCCTCACGACACTAGCCCGCCGTGTCCGGCTCGCCGGACGGCATGCCGGGCAGCTCCTTGGGGTCGTGCTCGTCGGTGCGCTCGTCCTCGTCGGCCGGCACGCCGAGCGGCGAGATCTCGTCGGCGTCGTCCGGCATGCCGCTCGGTGCCTCCTCGTCCTCGCGGCGCATGCGCGGCTCGATCGGCGTCGGGATGCGTGCTCGGTCCATGGGCCAACGGGTACCCGTGCCGCCGGCCCATACACTCGACGCGCGCATGGCGGTCGTGACGTTCCTCAGCGACTATGGGCACGACGACGACTTCGTCGGCGTCTGCCATGGGGTGATCGCCCGGATCGCGCCGGACGTCCGCGTGATCGACGTGACGCACGGCATCGCGCGCCACGACGTGCGCGGCGGGGCGCTCGTCCTGCGTCGGGCACTGCAGTTCATGCCCGCCGGCGTGCATCTCGCCGTCGTCGACCCGGGCGTCGGCGGTCCGCGCCGGGCGGTGGCGCTGCGCTGCGCCGGCGCCGGCGGGGAGCGGGTGCTCGTCGGGCCCGACAACGGGCTGCTGTCGCTGGCGGCGGCGCGCTTCGGCGGCGTCGCCGAAGCGGTCGACATCGGCCGCTCGCGGCTGCGTCTGGAGCCCGTCTCGGCGTCGTTTCACGGACGCGACGTCTTCGCGCCCGTCGCCGCGCGACTGGCCTGCGCGGACGTCACGCTGGCCGAGGCGGGCGAGCCGCTGGACCCGGCCGGGCTCGTGGGGCTCGAGCTCCCGCGTGCCCGCGCGACGGACGGCGGCCTGGTCGCCCACGCGCTGCACGCCGACGTCTACGGCAACGTCGTGCTCGACGCCTCGCGGGAGGATCTCGCGGCCTGCGGCCTGCGTGCCGGAACGGCGGTCACCGTCAACGGCGTGCGGGGCCGCTACGCGACGACGTTCGCCGACGTCGCCGCAGGCGAGCTGCTGCTCTACGAGGACGGCTACCGCTCGCCGTCGCTGGCCGTCAACCGCGGCTCGGCGCTCGCGCGGCTCGGCCTGCGGATCGACGGCGAGGTCCTGATCGCCCGGGGAGCCCGTGAGCCGCGCACGAAGCGGAAGCTCCGCCGCCCCGCTGCATCGCGCCCGGCGTCAGCCCGCACGGCCATGAGCGCTCCGCTCGGACGGCCGCACCTGCACCATCGCGTCACCGCTTCGACGAACGACGTCGCGCGAGCGCTCGCCGTCGCCGGAGCGCCGCACGGCTCGCTCGTCACCGCCGGCGAGCAGCGCGCCGGCCGCGGGCGCCAGGGACGCACGTGGAGCGCTCCGGCGGGCCGCGCGCTGCTGCTGTCGCTCGTGCTGCGCGACTGGCCCGTGCTGCTGCCGATCGCCGCTGCCGTCGCGGTCGCCGAGATCGCCGGGCCGGACGCGGCGATCAAGTGGCCCAACGACGTGCTGATCGAGGGGCGCAAGGTCGCCGGGATCCTCTGCGAGGGTCGGTCGCAGGAGGGCTGGGTCGTGCTCGGAGTCGGCGTCAACGTCGCGCTGCGGGAGGCCGACCTGCCTCCCGAGCTGGCGGGTCGCGCCACGTCGCTCGGCCTTGAGCCGGCGGCGATCGCGGCGACGCGCGACGGGCTGCTGCGTGCGCTGCAGCGGCGCCTCGCGCAGCCCGCGACGGAGCTGCTCGCCGACTACCGCGCCCGTGACGCGCTGCTCGGGCGGCGGGTGCGCTGGGCGCACGGCGAGGGCGTCGCGCGCGGCATCGACGAGGCCGGCCGGCTGCTCGTCCGGCAGGCCGACGGCAGCACGGCCACGCTCGACGCCGGCGAGGTGCATCTGCTCGCTTGAGGGGCGCCACGGCCGTCCGTGGCCTGCCGTGCAAGCGCGCCGTCCTCGGCCTGGTCAGCAGGCCGGGCGCTCGTCGGCCGCTCCCGCCCGAGGACCCCTCGCGCGCCCCGCTGCGTTGAGGAGCCGCACAGGCCGAGGGCTACGCTTCTTGCATCTCCCGCCGCCCCCTCACCCTGCTGGCGCTGGCCGTCGCGACCGCCGGCGCCGCGACAGCCGTCTGGATCATGGCGCTCGTCGTTCCCGGCGGTCGCGCGCTCGACGCGCGCGCGATGCAGGCGTTCACGGGCGTCGCGCAGCCGCCGCTTGAGCCGCGCATCCAGGGGGTCGCCCATCTCGCCGACCCGACCCCGTTCGCGATCGGCGTCGTCCTGCTCGTCGCGCTCGCGCTGATCCGACGCCGGCTGCTGATGGCGGCGGTCGTCGCCGGCGTGCTGTTCGTCGCGAACGTCACGACGCAGCTGCTCAAGCCGGCGCTCGCCGACCTGCGCGTGATCGACCTGCGCGGCGTCGAGGCGCTTCATCCGGGCTCCTGGCCCAGCGGCCACTCGACGGCCGCGATGTCGCTGGCGCTGTGCGCCGTGCTCGTCGTCGGCCCGCGGTTGCGCCCGCTCGCGGCGGTGCTCGGCGCGAGCTACGCGATCGCCGTCGGCTACGCGCTCGTCGCGCTCGGCTGGCACCTGCCGAGCGACGTGCTCGGCGGATTCCTCGTGGCGGCGACCTTCACGCTGCTCGGCGCCGCCGCGCTGGCGGCACTCGAGGCGCGCGCGCCCGCGGCAAGCCCGTCCCGCGTCGGCCCGCCGCTCCCGATCTCGCTGCCCGCGCTGGCGATGACGCTCGCGGTGCTGCTCACGTTCGCCGCTGCGGCCGTGGCCGTCCGTGCGCCGGGGATGACGGTCAGCGCACTCGAGCACCCGATCGCGCTCGCCGCCGCGGCCGGAATCGCCGCGCTCGGCTTGGCGCTCACCGCCGGGCTCGCGGTCGCGCTGCGCCGCTGAGGCGAGGTCCCCGACAGCGTGTCGAGCTGGGAACGTCCGGCAGGTTGTGCTCGAATGGCGAGCACAACCCGCCAGCCTCACCGGGCGGAGCCTGCCGACGCGCGGTGTCTGGCGACTTGTGCTCGGATGCCGCGCTGAGCCTGCCGGCTACGCCGCCGCGAACGTCGATCAGGCGGCGGACTCGACGCCGTCGTCGAGCGACGCGGCGTCGGGCGGGTCGCCTGCGTCGGCCTTGGCCTTGGCCTTTGCGGGAGCACGCTTGGCCGGAGCGCGACGCCGCGTGGGCGTCTTCTTCGGCGCGGGCTCTTCGGCCACGTCGGTCTTGGCGTTCCCCTGCGGCTCGACGGCGGCCGGCTTCGTCGCCGTGCGTCGCCGGGCGGGCTTCTTCGCTGCCGGCTCCTCGGAGGAGGCCCCGTCGCTCTGGGCGGGGGCTGCCGAGGGCTCAGCGGCAGCAGCTGGCTTTGCCGTCGCGCGCCGTCGCGGGGCCTTCTTCGGCGCCGGATCCGCCGAGGACTCGGTTGGGGTCGCCGTCGAGGGATCGGTGGCGACGGGTTTGCTCGCGCCGCGCCGCGCTGCTCGAGCGGGCTTCGCCGACACGGCATCGCCGGGCTTGGGCTCGTCCTGTTGCGGGCGCTTCGGGACGCGCGCGGCCGCTAGGGCGGCGGCTGCGTCGGTGATCGCGCCGACCGCGACGGCGTCGTCGACGACAGGGCTCTCAGCCGGCTTGCGGACGCGCGCGCGGCGTGCCTGGCGCTTGGGCGCCTGCCGCTGGTCGGCAACGGCCTCTGACCGGCCGTGCTCGCCGCTGGCCGCATCCGGTCGCGGCCGGTCGTTCCCGCCGGCGTCGCTGTCCAGTGGCGACCGATCCGCCGCGTCGCCGGCGGACTGCGATTGGGCCTCGCCCGCCTCGACGATGCCGGGATCCAGGTGCCGGACGCGCCCGTTGCGCGAGCGCCGTGAGCGCCGCCGCGAGGATGCGCTCTGCCCGCCTCCGCCCGAGCTACCGCCCGACGACGACCCGTCGCCAGCGTCGTCGACGGCCACGTTGCGCCCCGCCTCCACGGCCCCCGCCGCGCCGTTGCCGCTCTCAGCCGCACCGCCCTTCTTGCGCCGTCGTCGGCTGCCGCGCCGGCCGCGGCTCTTGGGGAAGTTGCGCAGCAGCTCGCGCGACAGCGCGCTCGGCTTGCGCGCCAGGCGCGTGCGCGCGCCGCGCAGGATCTCCTCGCCCTCGGGCGTGTGCGCGATCGCCGCCGCGAGGATCGCCGCCGACAGGCGCCGATCCTGCTTGCGTGCGGCGTGCACGAGCCGGCGGGCGTTGCGGGCGTGCGCGGCGCCGGAGGAGTTGACGAGCAGCCCGAGCAGGCGCTTGGTCTCCGGCCAGCGCTGGACGGCGTACTCCTCGTGCACCTCGCGCGTGTAGGAGGCCAGCCGCCAGATCCAGGCGTTCGCCTGGTCGCGGCGGCCGATCCGCTTCTCGGCCAGCGCGAGCAGCATCACCTTCGTGCCCTCGCGGCGCTCGTCGCGCGTCCAGCCGCCGATCACGTCGATCGCGGTGTCGAACGCCTCGCCGTCGCGCAGCGCCGCGATCTCCTGCAGCGCGCGGACGCGCAGCTGCGGGCTCTTGTTGCGCTGGACGGCCTGCAGCAGGAAGTTGCGCTTCAGCTCGCCCTCGCGGTCGAAGTGCAGCATCGCGCGGGCGCGGCGCCAGCCGTTGGGCGCGACGCGCGCGCCGGCCAGCGCGGCCCACTGGATCTGCTCGCCGTAGGGCAGGTGCTCGACGGCGATTCGCCACAGCTCGCGCTCGAAGACGTCGATCCGGCGGTCCTCGTCGGAGGTCACCGGCAGCACGCGGCGCTCGACGCGCACGCGCCGGCCGCGCCCGCGGCGGACCGGGCCGACGACGATCGCCCCGCCGCGGTAGACGTCGCGGTCCAGCAGCGAGTGCAGCGTCACGACGGGGTCGTCGTTCTTCGTGTCGGGCGCGACGAAGTCGACGACGAGTCCCGCCTCCTTGCCCGGGTGGCGGCGCGTGACGCGGCCGACGCGCTGCTGGTAGATGCGCTTGGAGGCGGTCGGAGCGAGGTGCATGCAGACCGTCGCGCGCGGCGAGTTCCAGCCCTCGGCGAGCAGCTGGGCGTTGACGAGCACGTCGATGTCGCCGCGCTCGTAGCTGGCGAGGATCTCGGCGAGCTCGCGCTTGGGCGTCTCGCCGGAGACGCCCATCGCCTTCAGTCCCTGGTCGCGGAAGGCCGCCGCGACGTTGTAGGCGTGGCGCACGCCGGCGGCGTAGACGACGCCCGGGACGCCGTTGAAGCGCGTCTTGTAGAGGTCGGCGACGGCCATGTTGAAGGGCGCCTGGTCGAGCAGCTCGGCGAGCATCTCCTGGTCGAACTCGGTGTCGACCTCGCCGCGGCGCAGCGGGACCTTGGCGATCGTGCGCACCCCCGGGCCGGGCGGGATCCGCACGCAGCGCAGCGGCGAGATGACGCCGCGCCGCGCGGCCTGCGCGAGATCGAAGCGCGACGTCTGCGTCGGGAAGAGGTCGGTGACGTGGCGCGCGATCAGCGCGCCGGTCGCGGTCATGCCGATGAAGACCGGGCCGGTCCACTCGCGGATCGCGGCGCTCGTCTTCTCGCCGAGCGCGGTGTGCGCCTCGTCGCAGATGACGATCGAGTAGGCCGGCGAGATGTTGCCGGCGTTGCGCACGAACCACTGGTAGGTCTCGACCGTGACCGGTCCGTTGGCGGCGTCGGCGCCCTTCAGCAGCGCGGGGGTGACGCGCTTGAGGTAGCCGCGTTGCTTGAGCTCGCCGTGGAACTGGTCGACGAGGTTGCGCCGGTGGGTGAGGATCAGGATGCCGCCGGTGCGCGACGCGTCGACGAAGCCCATCGCCGCGACCGTCTTGCCGGCGCCGGTCGCGTGCTCGAACCAGAAGCGCTTGTGGGCGTTGGGATCGTCGGGCGCCTCGTCGAGCTGGTCCTCGTCGAGCACGAACTCGTCCCCACCCGCCCCGTCGTCGTCGGATTCGTCGTCGGATTCGTCCTCGTCGTCCTCGTCGCCGATGTCGATCTCGATGTCCAGCGGCGTGTCGTCCTCTGGCTCGTCGTCCTCGTCGTCGTCCTCGGGCTCGTCGTCGTCCTCCTCCACGACGGCGGCCGCGGGCTCCTCGTAGCCGCTTTCGTCCTCGTCGTCGAGCGCGAGGACCGGCGCGGCGACGGGCGCCGGCGCCGAGCCGCCGTTGCGCTGCGCCTCGGCGAGCAGCGCCGTCAGCGTGCCCGACAGGGCGTCGACCTGGTGCGGGTTCAGCGACGTGCCGTCGGCGAGCTTGGGCTCGTCGTCGGACAGCACGCGCTCGAGGCCGAGCATCAGCGAGTAGCGCCGCCGCCAGTCGGTCGAGGGGACCTTCGCGCTCGCGTCGATCTCCAGCAGCGCGGCATCGAGCGCGCGGCGGCGCGCCGTGCCGGGCGCGAGCGCGGCCTCGGTCGTCTCGCCCGCGTGCACGAATGCTTCGCGGGTGAACGTCTCCGCGCGCTTGATGTCGGAGGGCTTGGGAACGGAAGTGGCCGCGACGGCCACTGGCGTGGGATCAGCCAAGGTCGGCTTCCTGCTCGAAACGTGTGCTCGAAACGTGAGGTGGACCGCGCTCACAGACCGTCGCGATCCAGACGCCGGGACCAGCCCGGGGGCGGAGTGAGGTACCTCCGGCGGAGGCTGGCCCTGCCCGCGTCGGGGCGCAGCATAGCGAACATGCTGGATGGCGAAGGCAGTCTCCCTGCTTCTGACAGTCTGTCGGGAGATGCGAAAAGCGCTGCTCGCACTCGGTGCCCTGGTGGTCGTCGCCGCGGTCGTCGTCGGCTACCTGCAGACGCGCGACGGCGAGCGGGTCGCCGGCGCCGCGCCCGAGCCGCTGTCGCTGGCCGAGGTGTCCAAGCCGATCCCCGGCGTGCCACCGACGCTGGCCGCGCTGCGCGCCCGCGTCAACGAGCTGACGCCGGGGGCGGCGAAGGCGTTCGACGCGCAGCTGCGCGCGCTGCGCGGCCACCCGGTCGTCGTGAACGTGTGGGCGTCGTGGTGTGGTCCGTGCCGCCACGAGCTGCCGTTCTTCCAGCGCCAGGCGATCAAGCGCGGGGCCAGCGTCGCGTTCCTGGGCGTCAACTCGGGTGACAGCCGCGAACCCGCGCGCGAGCTGAGCGCTCGCTTCCCGATGCCCTACCCCTCCTTCGAGGATCCCCGCCAGGCGCTCGCCGGGCGCTACGGGACGCGCGGGCTGCCGGCGACCGCGTTCTACGACGCCAGTGGGAAGTTCGTGCTCGCGCGCCAGGGCGGCTACGCGACCGAGGCCAAGCTCGCCGAGGAGATCGAGCGCTACGCGCTCGGCCGCGGTGCCTGAGATCCGCATCGACCCGCTGTCGGGCCTGCGGGCGCTCGTCGCGACCGAGTCCGGCGAGCAGCGGGGCGGCGAGCTGACGGTCGCTCCGCGCGCGCCGGTCGACCCGGCGCGCGACCCGCTTGCCGAGGGCCACGAGGACCGCACCGGAGCGGAGCTCTACGCGTTGCGACCCGGCGGCGGCGCGCCCGACACGCCCGGCTGGACGGTGCGCGTCGTGTCCGACCCGCAGGCCGCGCTGCGGCCCGGAGCGCCCGAGCCGCCGGCCGACGGACGGCCCGAGCTGTACCGGGCGCTGGCGGCGCGCGGCGCGGGCGAGCTGATCGTCAACGGCCCACAACCTGTCTCCTCGCTGGCCGAGCTCTCCGTCGAGCAGCTGCAGGCGGCGGTCGAGGTCTGGCGCGAGCGGATGCGGGTGCACGCCGGCGCCGCCTATCTGCACCTCGGCGTCGACGAGGGCGTCGCCGCCGGCGCGCCGCAGCACACGCACGCGCGCCTGCGCGCGCTGGACTTCGTGCCGGCGGTCGCCGCCCGCGAGCGCGAGCGCTTCGGCGCCTACGCGACGCGCACGATGGGCGGCGACCTGCTCGAGGACCTCCTCCAGGAGGAGGTCCGCCGCCGCGAGCGGATCGTCGCGATCGACGGCGAGGCCGTGCTCTGGTGCCCCTACGCGTCGCGCCACGAGTTCGCGCTGACGCTCGCGCCGCGCCGCCGTCGCGAGCGCTTCGAGGACGACGGCCCGACCGGCGCAGCGCTCCTGCACGACGCCGTGACGAGGCTCAAGCGACGCTTTGGCGAGAGCCCGCCGCTGAGCCTCTGGATTCGCACCGCCCCGCGCGATGCCGAGCGCTTCTGCTGGCGGATCGACATCGTGCCGCGCCTGACGCCCGACGCCGGCCTGCAGCTCGCCACCGGCCTGCGCCGCAACAGCGTCGCCCCCGAGCGGGCCGCCGCCGAGCTGCGCGACGCGTAGGCGCCCGCGCCGGCCGGCCGT
>JAUYGN010000127.1 GCA_030690545.1 Solirubrobacteraceae bacterium | reverse complement strand
CGGCGGGGGCGGGCATGGCCGCCTGCGCCGGGGCCGGGGCGCCCGCCGGCAGCTTGAGCACGGTGCCGATCAGCAGCTGGGCGGTCGGGTGCAGGCCGTTCATGTAGGCCATCTGAGCGGTCGGAACGCCGGACTGCGCGGCGAGCCCGCTGAGCGTGTCGCCGGGGCGCACGACGTAGCCGCCGAGCGCCTGCGGCCCGGCGTCGGGCGTCGCGGCGGGCGTCGCCTGCGCGGTCGGTGACGCGGTCGGGGCCGGGGACTCGGTCGAGCCGGTCGGAACGATGCCCGCCTGCGTCAGCGCGGCGTGACCCTCCTCGACCGACGGGACCTTGATCGTCGCTCCGAGCACGACGTTGGCGTCCTCGCTGAGCCCGTTGAAGGCGGCCACGGTGCGGGTCGTC
The DNA here is from genome assembly GCA_030690545.1 of Solirubrobacteraceae bacterium. Taxonomy (GTDB): domain Bacteria; phylum Actinomycetota; class Thermoleophilia; order Solirubrobacterales; family Solirubrobacteraceae; genus CADCVQ01. The sequence goes on along the minus strand of JAUYGN010000127.1, from coordinate 2,525 downwards.
ATGTTCGCCTGTGAGGCGATCGACCAGAGCGTGTCGCCGGGCGCGACGGTGTGCAGGGTGTGGCCGCTCGCGGCGGCCGGTGCCGCCAGCAGTACGACGGCGGCCGCGACGATGCTCATTCGCAGGGCGCGCATGGGTTCCTCTCTTCGGATAGGAAGCACCTTGCCTCGCCGACCCGTGCTTTTCACATCGGCGCGCGCAGTTACGTCGTCCTGCAAGCAGACCTGCAGCTCGCCGGTCGTCGCCCGGCGGATGCCTCGACGAAGGTCCGGATCGCCCTCGGCCCGTGCGACTCAGGAGTTCTTGACGACGATGTTCGCGATGACGTTCGCGATCTGCTCGGTGGCGTCGATCGCCTCTTCGAGACGTTCGAAGATGTCCTTCCAGCGAATCACGACCAGCGGATCGATCCCGGTGTCGTCGAACAGCGACGCCACGGCCTCGCGGGTGACCCGGTCGCCGTCGGTCTCGAGCCGGTGGATCTCGGTCGTGTGGCGCGAGACGTCCTTGAAGCCGCGCATCCGCGGAACCGCCTCGTCGATCATGCGGCAGGCCTCCGTCAGGATGTGCGCGAGGCGCTGGGCCTGCTCCATCGGCGCCTCGATCCGGTAGAGGCCGAGGTAGTCGGCGACCTCCTCGGTGAGATCGACGATGTCGTCCAGGCCCGAGGCGAGCGCGAGGATGTCCAAGCGATCGATCGGCGTCACGAACGTCGCGTTGAGGCGCTGGATGATGTCGTAGGTGATCCGGTCGCCCTCGTGCTCGCAGAGCAGGATCTCGCGCGCCAGCTCGCGGTGCTCGGGAAACGAGCGCAGCATCTCGTCGAGCAGCTCGGCCGCGCGCAGCACGTTCGCGGCGGACTGCTCGAAGAGATCGAAGAAGACGCGATCCTTCGGGGCGAAGATTCGCGCGAGCCGAGCCATCGGCGAGACTCTAGTGGTCGCCGATCGGCGTCACCGACGACGGCTGGCGCTCACGACCGTCGTCACGAGCGACCGCCCGGACACCGGCTACCGCAGGCGCTCGCGCAGCTCCGACAGCTCGGCGGCATCGATCGCGTAGCCGTGCTCGGGCTGCGGGTAGCGCCGCGTGCGCACGTCGTCGGCGTACGCCGCCACGCCCGCCGTCATCTCGTCCTGCAGGTCGGCGTAGCGCTTGACGAAGCGTGCGCCGAGCCCCTCGCGGATGCCGAGCAGGTCGTGGAAGACGAGCACCTGCCCGTCGGGCGCCGCGCCGGCGCCGATGCCGATCACGGCGATCTCCAGGCGCGCCATCAGCAGCTCGGCGACCTGCGACGGGATCGCCTCGAAGACGATCGAGAAGCAGCCGGCCTCCTGCAGGGCGAGCGCCTCGGCGGCGACGCGGGCCGCTGCGGCCGCGCTGCGGCCCTGTGCGCGATAGCCGCCCAGCGCGGTCGCCGTCTGCGGCGTCAGGCCGACGTGGCCCATCACGGGGATGCCGGCGCCGACGATCGCCCGCGCGCGGGCGCAGGACGCCGGGCCGCCGCCCTCGAGCTTGACCGCGTCGCAGCCGGCCTGCTTGACGAATCGCAGGGCGCTCGAGATCGCCTGCTCGTCGCTGATCTCATACGAGCCGAGCGGCAGGTCGCCGACGAGCAGCGGCGTGTGCAGGCCGCGCCGCACGGCACGGGCGAGCATGATCATCTCGTCGAGCTGCACGCCGACGGTCGACGGATAGCCGAGCACGGTCATCGCGCCGGAGTCGCCGACGAGCACGATGTCGACGCCGGCCGCCTCAGCGGCGCGCGCGCTCGGGAAGTCGTAGGCCGTCACCATCACGATCGGGTCGCCGAGGCGCTTCATCTCGGCCAGCCGGGGCAGCGTGACGGGCAGCCGGTCGACGGCGGCGTCGGCGGCGATCTGGCTCGGGTGGCTGGACATCAGCGACCCTCCTTCCTGAAGGTCAGCAGCGTCGCGACCTCGTGATCGACGCCGAGGATCGCATTCGTGCCGGCCTCGACATGGACGACGACCGGCTCGTGGTCGCGCAGCTCGGCGTGGTCGTACTGGGCGTAGGAGATGACGATGATCGTGTCGCCGCGCTGCACGAGGCGCGCGGCGGCGCCGTTGATCTGCACGATCCCCGAGCCGCGCTCGCCGGCGATCGTGTACGTCTCCAGGCGGGCGCCGTTGTCGACGTCGACGACGTGCACCTGCTCGTGCTCGAGGATGTCGGCGGCGTCGAGCAGGTCGGCGTCGATCGTGATCGAGCCGACGTAGTGCAGATCGCAGTCGGTGATCGTCGCCCGGTGGATCTTGGACTTGAGCATCGTTCGCTGCATGTCGGCTAGTGGCTCCCGTCGAGGATGTCGTTGTCGATCAGTCGGACGTCGCCGACGCGCGCGGCGACCGCGACGAGGACCGGCTCGTCGGCGACCTGCGCGACGGGCCTGAAGCTGTCGGGCGCGACGAGCTCGAGGTACTCGGGCTCGACGTCGAACGCGGCCATCGCGGCGCGGCCGGCCGCTGCGAGCGCCGTCGCGTCGCGCTCGCCGGCTGCGGCGC
>JAUYGN010000118.1 GCA_030690545.1 Solirubrobacteraceae bacterium | reverse complement strand
AGGCGTGCGTCCATGCAGGCCAGGACGGCGATCTTGCGGCCGGGCGGGAGCGGGAGGTGTCCTTTGTCGAAGCTCGCGGCGTAGGCCTGGGCGTTGTGTAGGAGTTGGTCGGTGGTGCTCATGACTCGATGGGCCTCCGGTGGTGGACGATGGCTACCGTACCAAATCTATGTAATTTCGGTCTAGTTTATACAGATAGGGCTCGTACGCAGTCCACATCTGGGATCGTCGGGCGCATCGCCGACCGTCCGGAGCGCCGCGCGGAGCGAGGTCGTCGCGGCGGCGCCGGTTCCGGTGCCGCGTCGTCGCCTCGCCCGCGCGGGACACTCAGCCGGCGTCAGTGACGGGGCCGATGGGCGCCCCGGATGTGCTCGGGCCGCCGGCTATCGCGGCAGGTAGGCGACCCGGTCCCAGGAGGGCTCGGGGGACAGCTCGATCGCCTCGCCGTCACGATCCGGCTGGACGTAGCCGAAGGTGTGCGAGTCGACGCAGAAGGCGATGTCGAGCTCGCCCTCCTTGACGCGCTGGTCCAGCCACGCGGAGCGGAAGACGAGGCGCCGCAGCCAGTGCACGAGCGAGCGATCCGACGGGCCGCAGAGCTCGGGCCAGCAGTCGTTGACGTGCTCGCCGAGGCCGGAGGCCGGCGCGTGGATCTCGCCGTTGACGGCGAGGTTGACGAGATCGTCGAGCTCGCTCTCGTCGAGGCGTCCGTGCACGAAGCCGAGCTTCAGCGCAGCCTGCTCGCAACGCTCGCCGAAGTCGCGCTCGTTGAAGGTGAAGCGCAGCTCCCCGTACTCGAGGACGAAGTCCTCCCCCGAGTCGTAGTTGCCGCGTCGTTGGGTCTCGTCCATGACGCGTCGGCATCCTAGGTGCGACTCCTGCCGCCAAGGCCCAGTGCACGCGAACTTGCACCCACAGATGGTCGAAATCGAGCTTCCAGGGGGGCGAATCTTCGCCGTCCCGCGCGTTATCTGGGTATGAAGACCGACGACGCCTCCACGATCCTCGTCGTCGAGGACGACAGCGCGACGCGCACGTTCCTCGCCGACAACCTCACCGCCGACGGCTACGACCTGCTCGTCGCCGACTGCGCCTCGATCGGGCTGAGCCTGCTCGAGCGCAAGTTCCCCGACATCGCGCTGGTCGACATCGGCCTGCCCGACGGCTCGGGATTCGAGCTGCTGCGCCGCGTGCGCAGCGCCGACGGGGTCGCCAGCCGCGTCAACCCCGAGATGCCGCTGATGGTCATCAGCGGCCGGGCGACCGAGCTCGATCGCGTCCGCGGCTTCGACCGCGGCGCCGACGACTACGTCTGCAAGCCGTTCTCCTATCCGGAGCTGCGCGGCCGCATCGCGGCGCTGCTGCGCCGCGCCGACCACCGGCCCTCGTGCGGACGGCTGCGCGCCGGGCCGCTGGAGGTCGATCCGCCGTCGCGCGAGGTGCGCCTGCACGGCGATCGCGTGGCGCTGTCGCAGAAGGAGTTCGCGCTGCTGCGCACGCTCGTCTCCGAGCCCAGCCGCGTCTTCACGAAGGAGGAGCTGCTGCGCACGATCTGGGGCTACCGGTCGGTCGGCTCGACGCGCACGCTGGACTCCCACGCGTGCCGGCTGCGCCACAAGCTCGGCGCCCACGGCGATCGCTACGTGATCAACGTCTGGGGTGTCGGCTACCGGCTCGTCGACGGGCCGGTGGCGAGCGTCACGGCGCTCGAGCGGCGGTTGAGCGCGTAGGCGGTTTTGCGGGCGTTCGCGATCGTCGACTCGGCCCCCCGCTCCAGGTCCGATGTTCCGCCGAGTCCGCCATTTTCGCAGGGAGGGGGGCGAACTTCTGCCCGCCGGGACGTAATAGGAGTGTATGGGCACGAGCATCCTCCCGTGGGCACTGACGGCGGTCGGCTTCGCGCTGGCATCGCTCGGTGCGTTCGAGCTGCGCCGCCGCCGCGAGATGGTCGCGCGGGCGTGCCACGAGCTGCGCGGCCCGCTGACCGCGGTGCGTCTCAGCCTGGCGACGATGGAGCGCCGCTGCGAGGCGCCGCCGGAGCGCTTGGCGGTGCTCGACCACGAGCTGCGCCGCGCGGGCCTCGCGCTCGACGACTTCGCGGCGGCGCGCAGCGGGCGGCGGACCGCCGATCGCTCGGAGCCCGTCGAGCTCTGCGAGCTGCTCGAGGAGCAGTACGACAGCTGGGCGCCGGTTGCGGCGGCCTTCGACAGCACGATCGTGCTCGGCGATCTCGTGCCGGGCGCGATCGTCGCCGGCGATCGGCTCCGCCTCGCGCAGGCGATCTCCAACCTGATCGCCAACGCGCTCGAGCACGGTCCCGGCCTCGTCGAGATCACCGCTCGCGCGACCGGCGAGCAGCGCGTGCGCGTCGAGGTGATCGACGAGGGACCGGGTCTGCCCGCCGGCCTGGCGGAGATCGTCGGTCGCGCTCGCGGCGGCCGCGGGGAGCGCGGCCGCGGGCTGGCGATCGCCGCGCAGATCGCCGCGCGCCACGGCGGCGGCCTCGTCGCGGCTCCCGCGCGCCGCGGGACGCGGCTCGGCGTCGAGCTGCCGCTGATGCGGCGCCTGGGGCCGTGAGCCACCGGCGCCGCGCGCTGCTGCTCGGCGGTCTGGCGCTCGTGCTCGGCGGGCTGGCGGCGTTCAACGTCGCCGGCCGCGAGGCGGCGCTCGAGCGGCGGGTCGGCGACCTCGTCGACATCGTCGTCGCGCGCCAGGCGATCGCCGCCGGCGACCTCGTGCCCGAGCGCGCGCTCGCGATCCGCCAGGTTCCGCGGCGCTTCGCGCCGGCCGGCACGACCGGCCTGCCGCAGGCGCTGATCGGCCGCCGTGCGGCGGTCGACATCCCGCCGGACACCGATCTGACGGCGGGCATGATCGTGCGTGAGGACGGTGCGCCGACCGGTCCGCCCGTCGAGCCGGGAGAGCGCGTCGCCGAGGTCGTCGCGCTCGGGTCGCCCGATCTCGTCGTCGCGGGCAGTCGTGTCGACGTGCTCGTCACGCCGGAGCCGCTGGGTGGCGGTACGACAGGCGAGGCGGTGCTCGCGCTGGAGAACGTCGAGGTGATCGGGGCGACCGCCGTCGCCGCCGATGACGCGCCCGCTTCCAAGGGGGCGCAGGGAGCGCGCGTGGCCGCCTCGCTGCGCGTGACGCTGCGCCAGGCGGTCTACCTCGCGGCCGCGCAGGACTTCGCCCGCGAGCTGCGGCTGTTGCCGCGAGCCGGTGGCGATCGCAAGCGCGGCCACGCCGGCCTGCGGTTGGGGGCGCAGCTGCCGTGAGCGAGCCGTCCGAGAGCCTTTACGATCAGGGGAGCTACAGTAAAGGCGTGCCGCGAGTCTCCTCCAAGAACCAGGTCACGCTCCCCGTCGCGGCGATGCGCGCCGCCGGCCTGCGCGCAGGCGACGAGGTCACGATCCGGCCGATCGGCGATGGCGAGGTCGTCGTGGCGGCGCGCGGATCGCGGGTGCGCCGGCACGCCGGCATCGCCGGCGGGATCTATCATCCGGATGAGCTCGAGCAGCTGCGCGACGAATGGGAGCGCTGATCCTCGACGCCAGCGTCGTGATCGGGCTGCTGGATCGCGCGGACGCGCATCATGCACGTGCCGTCGACGATGTCGAGACGGCCGACCGGGACCGCCGACCGCTGTGGGTCCCGGCAAGCGCCCACGGCGAAGCCCTCGTCGCGTTCGCGCGCGCCGATCGTGTCAGCGATGCCCGCGACGCGATCGCCGCCATGGGCATCGCGGTCGCGCCCATCACGGCCGCGATCGCCGAGGCGGCTGCCGGGCTCCGCGCGCGCCACGACGCCCTGCGACTGCCGGACGCGATCGCGCTCGCGTCCGCTCGCGAGCTCGACGGCGAGCTGCTCACCTACGACGACCGCCTCGCGAAGCTGGCCGGCGACACGTCCTGAGCCGCTGCGGTGCGCGAGCACTCGGCTCCTGCGCCGCCGCAGGGGGGGGGCGAACTTCGGTCCGCTGCGCCCTTAAGCGGGTATGGACCGCGATCTCGCCGCCGACGACACCGCGCTCGAGGCGCTCGCCGGGTCGCTGCGCGACCGCCTGCTCGCCGAGGCCGGTCGCCGCAGCGGCGCCGCCGGCGCTGATCTGCACGAGCGCATTCGCGCGCTCGTCGATCGCGAGGCGGGGCTGCTCGACGCCACTGCTCGCGCCCGGCTGGCGACCCGCATCGCCGAGCGCTCGTTCGGCCTCGGCCCGCTCGAGCCGCTGCTCGCCGACCCGACCGTCGACGAGGTGATGGTCAACGGGCCCGGTCAGGTCTGGGTCGAGCGCACCGGCCGGATCGAGCCGACCGCCGCCCGCTTCGGCGACGAGGCCGAGCTGCGCCACGCGATCGAGCGGATCCTCGCTCCGCTCGGGCGCCGCGTCGACGAGGCCGAGCCGCTCTGCGACGCGCGGCTGCCCGATGGCTCGCGCGTGAACGTCGTCGTCGCCCCGCTCGCGCTGGACGGCTCGATTCTCACGATCCGCCGCTTCCGGCCGCGCGGCTTCGGCCCCGACGACCTCGTCGCCAACGGCACCTGGGCGGCACCGCTGCGTGACCTGCTGGCAAGCGCGATCCAGGCGCGCTGCAACGTGCTGATCAGCGGTGGCACCGGCTCGGGCAAGACGACGACGCTCAACGCGCTGACCGCCTTCATCGACGACGGCGAGCGGATCGTCACCGTCGAGGACGCCGCCGAGCTGAGCCTGCGTCACCCGCACGTCGTGCGACTCGAAGCGCGACCGGCGTCGCTGGAGGGACGCGGCGAGGTCACCGTGCGTCGCCTCGTGCGCAACGCGCTGCGCATGCGCCCGGACCGCATCGTCGTGGGCGAGGTGCGCGGCGCCGAGGCGCTGGACATGCTCAGCGCGATGTCCAGTGGTCACGACGGCTCGCTGTCGACGGTTCACGCCGGCTCGCCCGAGGAGGCGCTGCGCCGCGTCGAGACGCTCGCGCTGATGGCCGGGCTGGGACTGCCGCACGAGGCGATTCGCGAGCAGGTCGCGGGTGCGCTGGACCTCGTCGTCCATCAGGCACGCAGGCCCGACGGGACGCGCCGCGTCGTCGCCGTCAGCGAGGTCGTGCGCGTCGCGGGCGGCGCCGGAACCCGCGAGCTCTACGCGCTGCGCGACGGCCGCACGACCTGGCGGGCGCCGCTCGGCGACGGCCTGGCCGCGCGGCTG
>JAUYGN010000117.1 GCA_030690545.1 Solirubrobacteraceae bacterium | reverse complement strand
AGGCGTGCGTCCATGCAGGCCAGGACGGCGATCTTGCGGCCGGGCGGGAGCGGGAGGTGTCCTTTGTCGAAGCTCGCGGCGTAGGCCTGGGCGTTGTGTAGGAGTTGGTCGGTGGTGCTCATGACTCGATGGGCCTCCGGTTGCGTGTCCTGGCTAATGAATATAATCTCGATGGAGTTTATCTAGTTTGTCCTCCCTTCCGGCCGACTGGATAGACCATCGCCGAGCTCGTGCTGTCGGCGCCTGGACCGGGCGGCGCGTCGCCGAAGCGCGCCGCCCGGCTCGGCAGCCGTCGTCGATCGCGATCGCTTGTCGTCCTCGGCGCATCGGGCTGCTGCTCGGGGCCCCGAGCTCGAACCGGGCACCGCTCGGCTCTGCCCTCGAGCCGCTACGCGGTGGCGTCGGCGGCGACCGGCGACGGGATCACCGATGCTGTGGGCGTGCGCTCGGTCCCGCGCTGGGAGCGCGACTGCATCCGGCGGAAGACGATGATGCCGAGGATCAGCCCGACGGCCGTCGGCACGCCCCACGCGATGCCCTGGCCGAGCTGCGTCGCGATCGGACCGGGGCAGGCGCCCGATACGCCCCAGCCGACGCCGAACAGCAGGCTGCCGACGACATGACGCCGCTGCGGCTGGACGGGCTCCCATGCGATGCGCTCGCCGGTCAGCAGCGCCGGCGGCGCGCTGCGCTTGAGCAGCCGCAGGCCGACGAACGCCGTCGCCACCGCACCGAAGAAGAAGAGGAAGAGGTAGGAGCTCTGAAACAGCAGCCCTTCGCGGATGACCTCGGGGCTCGTCATCCCCGACCACGACAGGACGACGCCGAAGACGACGCCGATCAGCCCGCCGGCGATTCGCGTGCTCATCTAGATCAGCGCCTCGGTGACGAACGTGACGACGATCGCCGTCACGAAGAACGTCATCGTCGCGACGAGGCTCGCGGGCGACAGCATCGCGTTGCCGCTGAGGCCGTTGCCGGAGGTGCAGCCGCCGGCGATCTTCGTGCCGAGGCCGATCAGGATCCCGCAGGCGAAGAGGATCGCGACGATCAGCAGCGTGGCGCCCGTGCCGCTGAAGGTGTCCGTCAGCCAGCCGTAGCCCTCGAAGACCGGGCCGCCGGCGATCAGCGCGAAGATCGCCGCGCCGGCGATCAGGCCGAACAGCATCCAGCCGAACGGGCCGAACGAGAGGCGCTTGGCGGCGACCGTGTCGACGACGTCCGACCAGGCGCCCATGACGCCCAGGCGCTCGTTCATCAGCCAGCGCATCGCCACGACGCAGAGCCCCAGCAGCGGCCCGCCGATGAACCATGGAAGTTGCGAATGCACCATGCTCGCTCCCCGTTCGGAAACTACAGATGATCGGTCGACAATATGCTAGATCCTCCGGGACGGCGAGCGCGCGTGACGCGATCGCGGCCCTCGCGCTGGCGCCTACGTCCCCGCGAGCGCGCGCGACGGGCTGCCCGCCACGAGCGCCGCATAGCGCCCGCCGGCCGCGAGCAGCTGCTCGTGCGTCCCGCGCTCGGCGATCGCACCGCGCTCCAGCACGACGATCTCGTCGGCGTCGCGGATCGTCGACAGGCGGTGGGCGATCGCGATCGTCGTGCGGCCCTCGGCGAGCCGGTCCAGGGCGTCCTGCACGGCGCGCTCGGTCTCGGAGTCCAGCGCGCTCGTCGCCTCGTCGAGGACGAGCACGGGCGGATTGCGCAGCACGGTGCGGGCGATCGCGATGCGCTGCTTCTCGCCGCCGGAGAAGCGGTAGCCGCGCTCGCCGACGACGGTGTCATAGCCGTCGGGCAGCGACGCGATCAGCTCGTGGATCTGCGCCGCGCGGGCGGCTGCGACGAGCTGCGCGTCGGTCGCGTCGGGGCGGGCGAAGCGCAGGTTCTCGGCGATCGTCGCGTGGAAGAGATAGGTCTCCTGCGAGACGAGGCCGACCGTCGCGGCGAGCGACGCGAACGACAGGTCGCGCACGTCGACGCCGTCGATCATGACGCGCCCGCCGGTGACGTCGTACAGCCGCGCGACGAGGTAGCCGAGCGTCGTCTTGCCCGAGCCGGTCTCGCCGACGATCGCGGTCTTCGTGCCCGGCGCGACGACGAGATCGACGCCGTCGAGCGTCGGCAGGCCCTCCTGCTCGTAGCGGAAGCGGACGTCCTCGAAGCGCACCTCGCCGGCGATCCTCGCGCTGGCGGCCCCGCCGCCGGAGCCGAGCACGACCGGCTCCGCGCGCTCGGTGATCTCGACGGGCAGGTCGAGGTACTCGAAGATGCGATCGAACAGCGCGCGCGAGGTCTGGATGTCGATGCTGATGTTCAGCAGCGAGCCGATCGGAAACAGCAGCCGGGTCTGCAGCGTCGTGAACGCGACGACCGTGCCGATCGTGATCGTCGACGATCCCGCGGCCATCGTCAGCCCGGCGAACAGGTACACGAGCGCCGGCATGATCGAGAAGCTCATCTGGACGGTCGCCATCCGCCAGCGTCCGGCCATCCGCGACTGCACCTCCAGGTCGGCGAGCTGACCGGACTCCGCCTCGAAGCGCTGCGCGAGCTCTCCGGAGCGGCCCATCGTCTTGCCGAGCAGGATCCCCGAGACCGACAGCGACTCGGCGACGAGCGCGCTCATGTCGGCCATCCGGCCCTGCTTCTTGGAGGTGATCCGCTTGCGCTCGTTGCCGACGCGGCGCGTCAGCCAGACGAAGAACGGCAGCAGCGCGAGGCTGAAGATCGCCAGCCGCCAGTCGAGCAGGAGCATCGCGACGACGGTCGCCAGCACGGTCGTGACGTTGGAGACGATCGACGTCCCCGTCGACGTGACGACGTTCTGCACGCCGCCGATGTCGTTGGCGATCCGCGACTGGACCTCGCCCGTGCGCGTGCGGGTGAAGAAGGCGAGCGACAGGCGCTGCAGGTGGCGGTAGACGGCGGCGCGCAGGTCGTGCATGACGCGCTGGCCGACGACGTTCGACAGCCATGTCTGCCCGACGGAGATGACGGCGGTCGCGATCGAGATGAAGACCATCCCGCCGACGAGCCAGCCCAGCAGCGTCGTGTCGCCCTCGGGGATCGCCGTGTCGAGGACCTCGCGCAGCAGAAACGGCGTGACCATCGCGAGGCTCGCGCTGATCGCGATCAGACCGAGCACCGCGCCGAGCCGGGCCCGGTAGGGCCGAAAGAGGGCGGCGATGCGGCGGGTCTGAGGACTCATGTCGTACGGCCGAGTGTAGATGGTTGCGTACGCAACTACAGTGGCCGGGGGATACTGCCGTCATGTCCGGGTCGGCGGCGCTGTTCAGCTTCGAGTCGGTCAGCGTCGGCCCGTCCGGCGCGCGCCGGCTCGACGGGCTGGGCGCCGAGCTGCCCGCCGAGGGCCTGACGGCGATCGCCGGTCCCTCCGGCTCGGGCAAGTCGACGCTGCTGCGCCTCTGCAACCGCCTCGAGGTGCCGTCGGCCGGGGTCGTGCGTCATCACGGCACCGATCTCGCGCAGCGCGACCCGCTCGAGCTGCGCCGCGAGGTCGCGATGGTCTTCCAGCGGCCGGTGACGTTCGCCGGCACCGTCCACGACAACCTGCGCGAGGCCGACCCGGGCTGCGACGCCGCGCGCGCCGCCGAGCTGCTCGAGCACGTCGGCCTCGACGCCGCCTTCGTCAGCCGTGACGCCGGTGAGCTGTCGGGCGGCGAGGCGCAGCGCGCGTGCCTCGCCCGAGCGCTGGCGACGCGCCCCCGCGTGCTGCTGATGGACGAGCCCACGTCGGCGCTCGACGACCGCGCGGCGGCCGTGCTCGAGCGGCTCGCGCGCCGGCTCGTCGACGGCGGCACGCCGGTCGTCTGGGTGACGCACTCCGACGAGCAGCTCCGGCGCCTCGCCGACTTCGCCCTGCTGCTCGTCGGCGGGCGCATCGACGGCAGCGGATCGGCGCGGGAGGTGACCGGCGGTGGAGGGTGACGTCGGCTACGGCGGCCTTGCGATCTCGCTCGTGCTCGTCGCCGTCGCGCTCGCGATCAGCCTGCGGCTGCGGCTGCGGCTGGAGCGCGAGCTCGTCGTCTCGGTCGCGCGCGGGTTCGTTCAGCTGCTGATCGTCGGCGTCGCGCTGGCGCTCGTCATCGATCCTGGCACGCCGCTCGTGTGGTCGTGGCTGTGGGTCGCCGGGATCGTCGTCTTCGCCGCCGCGACGGTCCATCGCCGCGCGCCGGCCGTGCCGCGGCTGTTCTGGATCGCGCTCGTCGCCAACGGCGCGACGGCGGTCGTCGGCTTCGCGATCACGTTCGGCCTCGGCATCTTCCCGATCGAGGGCCGCACGCTCGTGCCGATCGCCGGCATCCTCGTCGGCAACGCGATGAAGTCGGGCATCGTCGCCGCCGAGCGTCTCGTCGAGGCGCTGTCCGAGCAGCGCGCCGAGGTCGAGGCGCGGCTCGCGCTCGGTCAGCCGTCGCTGCAGGCGTCGCGGCCGATCGTGCGCTCCGTGCTGCGCACCGCGCTGTCGCCGCAGATCGAGAACACGAAGGGCCTCGGGCTCGTCTTCCTGCCGGGCGCGATGACGGGGCTGATCCTGGCGGGGGTCGACCCCGCCGACGCCGTCCTCGTCCAGCTGGCGATCATGTACCTCATCCTCGGCGGCACCGCGACGACGACGGCGATCACGGCGCTTGGCGCGGTGCGGCGCCTGTTCACCGCCGATCACCGGCTCGTGGCGCTGCCACGCTCGACGCGCGACACCGGCTGAGCGCTACGCCACCGCCTCGCGCTTCGCGGCGCGAGCCGCCTTCACGCGGCTCGTCTGGTCGAGCGCGACCTTGCGCAGGCGCACGACGCTCGGCGTCACCTCGATGCACTCGTCCTCGCGCAGGAACTCGAGCGCCTGGTCGAGCGACAGCTTGCGCGGCGGGACGAGGCGGACGAGCTCGTCGGCCGTCGACGAGCGGTGGTTCGTGAGGTGCTTCTCCTTGACGGCGTTGACGTCGAGGTCGTCGGCGCGGGCGTTCTCGCCGACGATCATCCCCTCGTAGACCTCCTCGCCGGGGCCGACGAACATCGTCCCGCGCTCCTGCAGGTTGAAGAGCGCGAACGACGCGACCTTGCCGCGGCGGTCGGCGACGAGCGCGCCGGTCGGGCGCGTGCGCAGCTCGCCGAACCACGGCTCCCAGCCCTCGAAGACGTGGTGCAGCAGGCCGGTGCCGCGCGTCTCGGTCAAGAACTCGGTGCGAAAGCCGATCAGCGCGCGGGCGGGCACGAGCTGCTCCATCCGCACCCAGCCGGTGCCATGGTTGACGAGCGACTCCATCCGCCCCTTGCGCAGGGCCAGCAGCTGGGTGACGACGCCGACGTAGTCCTCCGGCACGTCGATCGCCACGCGCTCGACGGGCTCTGACAGCGTGCCGTCGATCACGCGCGTGAGCACCTGCGGCTTGCCGACGGTCAGCTCGTAGCCCTCGCGGCGCATGATCTCGACGAGCACTGCGAGCTGCAGCTCGCCGCGGCCCTGGACCTCCCAGGTGTCCGGACGCTCGGTGTCCAGCACGCGCAGCGAGACGTTGCCGATCAGCTCGGCGTCGAGGCGGTTGCGCAGCTGGCGCGCGGTCAGCTTGGAGCCGTCCTTGCCCGACAGCGGGGACGTGTTGATCCCGACGGTGACCGACAGCGACGGCTCGTCGACGGAGATGACCGGCAGCGGGCGCGCGTCGTCGGGGTCGGCGAGCGTCTCGCCGATCGTGATCTCGGGAATCCCGGCGATCGCGATGATCTCGCCGGGGCCGGCCTCGTCGGCGTCGACGCGGTCGAGGTTGTCGGTGACGTACAGCTCGGAGATCTTCGCCTGCTCGATCGTCCCGTCGGCGCGACACCAGGCGACCTGCTGGCCGCGCCTGATCGTGCCCTGGCGCACGCGGCAGAGCGCGAGGCGCCCGACGTACGGCGAGGCGTCGAGGTTCGTGACCTGCGCCTGCAGCGGATGGTCGGGCTCGTAGGCGGGCGCGGGGATGCGCTGCACGAGCAGGTCCATCAGCGGCTTGAGGCTGTCGGCCAGCTCGTCGGGCTCGAGGCCCGCGTGGCCGGCCTTGGCGTTGCAGTAGACGATCGGGAAGTCGATCTGCTCCTCGTCGGCGTCGAGGTCGAGGAACAGCTCGTAGACCTCGTCGACGACCTCGTCGATGCGCGCGTCGGGCCGGTCGACCTTGTTGACGACGAGGATCACCGGCAGCCGTGCCTGCAGCGCCTTGCGCAGCACGAAGCGCGTCTGCGGCAGCGGTCCCTCGCTGGCGTCGACGAGCAGCAGGATGCCGTCGACCATGAACAGCCCGCGCTCGACCTCGCCGCCGAAGTCGGCGTGGCCGGGGGTGTCGATGATGTTCAGCTTGCAGCCGTCGTGGCGTACGGAGGTGTTCTTGGCGAGGATCGTGATGCCCTTCTCGCGCTCGAGATCCATCGAGTCCATGACGCGCTCGTTGACGTCCTGGCCGGTGCGAAATGCCCCCGATTGCCAGAGCATCGCGTCGACGAGCGTCGTCTTGCCATGGTCGACATGGGCGACGATCGCGACGTTGCGGAGGTCTTCTCTGAGCGCGGGCATGGCGCATGAGGGTAGTGACCCGCTACGGTTCGGATTTGAAAGGCCGGAACCAGATGGTCCGGCGGAGCAGTGCCAGCGCCCAGCGACGTTGCCTTGAACAGCACTTCCGGGGTATGCAGCACAAACATCCCGAGGAGAATCGGTATGCCTACCGGCACCGTGAAGTGGTTCAGCGATGACAAGGGCTTTGGCTTCATCAGCCCCGACGACGGTCAGAAGGACCTGTTCGTCCATCACACCGGCATCGTCGGCGAGGGCTATCGCTCGCTCGCCGAGGGCTCGAAGGTCAGCTACGACGCCGAGGCCGGCGACAAGGGTCCGAAGGCGGTCAACGTCCAGCCGATCTAGGCTCGACGGACCTCTTGAACCGCGAAAGGGCGGTCGCGCGAGCGGTCGCCCTTTCGTTTGCGCAGGGTCGACCGGACGGGCGGCGAACCGGCTGAGCCGCCAGACTTCGCGACGATGCGCAGGTGCTTCTCGTCACGCTCGCGCGCGGAGACCGGGGCGCTCGCCGCACTGACGCTCGCCGCGCTCGCCGGCTTCTTCTGGTACCCGACGTATCCGAGCTACGACTCGCTGTACTCGCTGCTGTGGGGACGCGAGATCCTCGACGGAGCGCTGCCCTCGTTCGACGCCTACCGGGCGCCGACGCAGCACCCGCTGTGGGTCGCGATCTGCGTGCCGATCGCGGCGCTCGGCGAGGCCGGCGATCGCGTCCTGCTCGCGCTCTGCGTGCTGTCGTTCGTCGCCCTCGTCGCCGGGATGTACGCGCTCGGCAGGCAGGTCTTCGGGACGATCGTCGGCGTCGTCGCGGCGCTGCTGCTGCTGAGCCGGCTGGACTTCCCGTTTCTCGCCGCGCGCGGCTACGTCGACATCCCGTACCTCGCGCTGGTCGTCTGGGCCGCGGCGCTCGAGGTCGCGCGGCCGCGCCGCGGAGCCGCCGTCTGGGTCCTGCTGACGCTCGCCGGGCTGCTGCGTCCGGAGGCCTGGGTGCTGGCCGGCCTCTACGGACTGTGGATCGTCTGGGGCCGTCCGCTGGGCGCCTGGATCCGCGCCGGCCTGATCGTCGCGATCGCCCCGCTCATCTGGGCGCTCAGCGACTGGGTCGTAACGGGCGATCCGCTGTACTCGCTGAACTACACGACCGAGTCGGCGGCGCAGCTCGGCCGCGGCGCGTCGCTGACCGAGCTGCCGGGCGTGACGCTGCGCTACCTGAGCGAGCTGACCAAGCCGCCGGTGCTGCTGCTCGGCATCGCCGGCATCGTGCTCGCCTGGCGGATGGTGCGGGCGCGGATCGTCGTGCCCGCCACGCTGCTCGTCTGGGGCGTCGGGATGTTCCTGCTCGTCTCGCTGCGCGGGTTCTCGGTGATCAACCGCTACCTCGTCGTCGCGGCGATCGCGCTGATGCTGTTCGCGGCGTTCGCGGCGTTCGGCTTCGAGCGCCTGCCGCGCGGCCATCGCGCGCGCCGACCTTGGGCGCTCGGAGCGCTCGCGGTCGTCGTGGCGGGCGTCGTCTACACCGCGCTGAACTTCAACCCCGCCTACATCGACCGCGAGCTCACCCTGCGCGAGTCGGTGCGCCAGGACCTCTCGGCGCTGCTCGCGGCGCCGCAGGTGCGCGCCGCCCGCGCCTGCGGTCCGATCACGGTCCCCAACCACAAGCTGATCCCCGACGTGCGCTGGCTCGCGGATGCCGGCGCAGCCGACGTGCTCGCACGAACCGACCCGAGCGGAGCATCGCCCCGCCGCGGCGTCGCGATCGTCGTGACGGGCGGCACGCGCTTCCTCAAGCACCCGGCCTACGGTCCGTTCGACCAGTCCAGGGACTCGCCGCGGATCCAGCTGCCGCCGGATGGCTTCGAGCGGGCGGTCGTCGGGCGGCGGTTCACCGCCTACGCGCGCTGCTGAGCGTCGCGTCGAGCGCGCGGAGCGCGCAGGCGGGTCGAGTCATGCACCTGTGACGTGCTCACGTCGCCCCGACCCGGGCCTCGGAGGCGCCGCGGCGGCGCGCCCAGTTGCGGGCCGGGCGCTCGATCGCGATCCAGGACAGCCAGCCGGCGAGCAGCGAGGCCGGGAGGGCGAAGGCGGTCAGCGCGACGAACGCCTCGCGCGATCCGTCGTGCGCGAAGTCGAGCGTCGTGCGGGCGAACAGCAGCAGCGGGAAGTGCACGAGGAAGACCCCGTAGCTGACCGTGCCCAGCCAGCGCGCCGGAGCGATCGCAAGCGCGCGCCGGACCGGCTCGGGCGAGAGCGCGAGCCCGAGCACGGCGGCGGCGAAGGCGAACGGCAACAGCGCCATCAGCAGCTCGTCGCCGCGCACGCCGTCGCGCACGAGGCCGGCGTCGGCGCCGCCGACGGCCGCCAGCGCGGCGATCGC
>JAUYGN010000114.1 GCA_030690545.1 Solirubrobacteraceae bacterium | reverse complement strand
TCGGCGCGCTGCTGGCGCTGTCGCGCGAGCGCCGCCTGCCGGCCGCCGCGCTCGCCGCGCTGACGACGCTCGCGAGCCCGGTCGCGGGGCTCTTCCTGGCGCTCGCCACGGCGGCGTGGGGGCTGGCGGCGCTCGCGGCGCGCTGGCGCACGGCCACCGCGATCGTCGCCGCCGCGCTCGCGCCGATCGCACTGACGCTCGTGCTGTTCCCGCAGGGCGGCAGCGAGCCGTTCGTCGCGTCGGCGTTCTGGCCCGCGCTCGTCGCCGTGCTGCTGATCGCTGCCCTGCTTGCGCCGGGCGAGCGCGCGCTGCGGATCGGCGCGCTGCTGTACGCGCTCGTGCTCGTCGCCGCGTTCGTCGTCGCGACGCCGCTGGGCGGCAACGCGACGCGCCTGGGCGCGCTCGCCGCCGGCCCGATCCTGCTCGGCGCGCTGGCCGGCCGGCGCCACCCGGCGCTCGTCGCGACGCTCGCCGTCGCCTTCGCCTACTGGGCGATCTACCCCGCCGCGCGCGACGTCGTCCGAGCCTCCGGCGACCAGTCGCTGCAGGCCGCCTACCACGCCCCGCTGATCGAGTTCCTGCAGTCGCGGCCCGGCGCGTTCCGCGTCGAGATCCCGTTCACCGAGAACCACTGGGAGGCACGCCACGTCGCCCCGCGGGTCGCGCTCGCGCGCGGCTGGGAGCGCCAGCTCGACCGTCGCTTCGGGGCGCTGTTCTACGACGGCAGCCTCGACGCCCGCAGCTACCGCGCCTGGCTGGACAAGCGCGCCGTCGCCTATGTCGCTCTGCCCGACGTGGCGCTCGACTACGCCGGCCGCGACGAGGCGCGGCTGATCGAGGACGGCCTGCCGTACCTGCGCGAGGTCTGGCGCGACCGCCACTGGCGCGTGTTCGCGGTCGCACGCCCGGCCGCGCTCGTGCAGGCGGACGGCGGCGCGACCGCCACGCTGCACCCGACCGGCGTCACGGTCCGCGCCGCGCGGGCCGGCAGCGTCCTGCTGCGCGTGCGCTACACGCGCTGGTGGCGCGTCACCGGCGGACGCGGCTGCGTGCATCCCGGGCCGGACGGGATGACCCGCCTGCAGCTTCCCGAGGCCGGCACGATCGAGCTGCGCACGCGACTGACCGGCGCCTCCTGCCGGTCCTGACGAGCTCCGCCGCCGTGCGTGACGAAGATCGCAGAGCCGGTCGTGATCTTCCGTAACATGACCACGTTCCGATGCCCTCCCGCCTCAGCACGTTGCAGGCGCGCCTGTTGCCCAATGGCCCGCTCGACTTGGCGCGGCAGGTGCTCCTATTCATGGTCGCCTACCAGCTGTACCGCCTCACGCGCGGGCTGGCCAACAACCCCGAGGCGGCGACCGCCGCGTTCGCCAACGCGCGCAGCCTGATCGACGTCGAGCAGGCGCTGAACATCTTCATCGAGCCGTCGGTGCAGGCGTTCGCCTCCAGCCAGCAGTGGCTGATCGACGGAGCCTCGTGGATGTACATCAACGCGCAGACCTCGATCACGCTCGGGGCGCTCGTGTGGCTGTACCTGTTTCGCAACGAGAGCTTCTACTTCGTGCGCAACATGTTCCTCGTCGCCTTCGGCGTCGCGCTGATCGGCTACACCGTCTTCCCGACGGCGCCGCCGCGCTTCTTCCCGGAGTGGGGCTTCTTCGACGCCGTCTCGGACTTCACCGGCGTGCGGCAGGACAGCGTCACGATCAACCAGCTCTTCAATCCCTACGCCGCGGTCCCCTCGATGCACGTCGGCTTCGCGCTGATGATCAGCATCCCGCTCGCGAGGCTCGTACGATGGCGCGCGTTGAAGGTCTTCTGGTACGCCTACCCATTGCTCGTCGTCTTCGTGATCGTCGTCACCGCCAACCACTTCATCGCCGACGCCCTGCTGGGCGCCGTCGCCGCCGGCATCGGCGCGCTCGCGGCGCGAGCGATGGCGAAGGCGAGACCGCACGCCTGGAAGTTCCTCCCGGCGACGCAACCGGCCCGGGCGACGGCGGCGCCTTGATGCCCGTCGACGCCGCAGCGCCGCCGCCGACCGAACCCGAGCCCAGCGCGCGTCCCAGCCGCAGACGCGGACGGCCCGGTGCCGAGCGGCTGGAGGCCATCCGCGACCGGCTGATCGCCTCGCGCCTGACGCCGAACCAGATCTCGCTGGCCGGCTTCACGCTGAACTGCGTCGCGGCGGTGCTCGTCCTGCAGCACGAGTTCTTCCTCGGCGGCGTCGTCTTCATCATCGGCTCGATCTGCGACACGCTCGACGGCGGCTACTCGCGCATGTCGGGCAAGGGGACGCCGTTCGGCGCCTTCCTGGACTCGACGCTGGACCGGATCGTCGAGGGCATCGTGCTGACGGCCGTCGCCGTCACGTTCACGCAGCGCGGCGACGAGCTCGCCGTCGCGGCGGTCGTCGTGGCGGTCATGTCGTCGCTCGTCGTCTCCTATACGCGAGCGCGGGCCGAGGCGCTCGGCGTCGAGTGCAAGGTCGGCATCGCCGACCGCCTCGTGCGCGTCGTGATCCTCTCGGCGGGCCTCGTGTTCGCCGATCTCGGGGCGCTCGAGCCGGCCGTCTACGTCCTCGCCGCCCTCTCGACGATCACCGTCGTCCAGCGCATCCTGCACGTCCGCCGGCAGCTGATGCCGGAGGCATCCATGTAACGAGCGGTCCCTCGCGGGGTGTTAGATCCGCGAACGCTCTGACGATAAGGAACGAGCCTGACATGACTCCCAGCAACGGCAACGGCCACGGCGCCGCCCCCACCAACGGCGCCGCGCGCTACCAGCAGGACAAGGTCCGCGTCGCGATCGTCGGCGTCGGCAACTGCGCCTCGGCCTTCGTCCAGGGGGTCGAGTACTACCGCGACGCGGACGCGACGCAGGACGTTCCCGGCCTGATGCACGTCGACCTCGGCGGCTACCACATCTCCGACATCGAGTTCACGGCCGCCTTCGACATCGACGCAGAGAAGGTCGGCAAGGACCTCGGCGAGGCGATCTGGTCGGGCCAGAACAACACGATCAAGTTCGCCGAGGTGCCGGCGAGCCTCGGCGTCGAGGTCCACCGCGGGATGACGCACGACGGCCTTGGCAAGTACCTCAAGGAGAAGATCGACAAGGCGCCCGGCGAGACCGCGGACATCGTGCAGATCCTCAAGGACACGCACACCGACGTCGTCGTCTCCTACCTCCCGGTCGGCTCCGAGCAGGCGACGAAGTGGTACGTCGAGCAGGTGCTCGAGGCCGGCTGCGGCTTCGTCAACTGCATCCCGGTCTTCATCGCGCGCGAGGACTACTGGGACAAGCGCTTCAGGAAGGCCGGCCTGCCGATCGTCGGCGACGACATCAAGTCGCAGGTCGGCGCGACGATCGTGCACCGCAGCCTCGCGCGCCTGTTCCACGACCGCGGCGTGAAGATGATGCGCACGTCGCAGCTGAACGTCGGCGGCAACATGGACTTCTACAACATGCTCGAGCGCGAGCGGCTGGAGTCCAAGAAGATCTCCAAGACGAACGCCGTGACGTCGATCATGGGCCACACGCTGCCCGCCGGCGACGTCCACGTCGGCCCGTCGGACTACGTGCCGTGGCTGACCGACCGCAAGTGGGCGCACATCCGCCTCGAGGGCCAGGCCTTCGGCGACGTCCCGCTCAACGCCGAGCTCAAGCTCGAGGTGTGGGACTCGCCCAACAGCGCCGGCATCGTCATCGACGCCGTGCGCTGCTGCAAGCTCGCGCTCAACCACGGCCTCTCGGGCCAGCTCGACGGCCCCTCCTCGTACCTCATGAAGTCGCCGATGAACCAACGCCCCGACGACGAGGCGCACGAGGCGACGGAGGACTTCATCGCGCAGTACAAGGGCAAGGCGCAGAGCAGGGCGACGGGACAGGCGCCGGCCGGCCGCGAGGCCGCGGCGAGCGAGAACGGCTGAGGCGCGACGAGGCAGGCGGCGCCGGCCGCGCTGGTCAGCGCGCGGCGCTGATGAACGTCGCGGCGACGCCGAGCGCCTCGTAGGTGCCACGCGCGCGCTCGTCGGCGCTGACGAGCTCGACGTCGTGCGCCGCCGCCGTGGCGGCGATCAGCGCGTCGTAGAGCGCACCGCCCCGCACGCCGGCCTCGACGGCGCGACCGAGCGCCGCCCGCAGCCGCGCGCCGTCGAGTGAGAGCCACGGCTGCGGAAAGTCGTGACCGAGCGCCTCGAGGACGACTGCGGGCGCGACGCGACGACCCTCCGGCATGCGGCTGAGCGCTGACGTCGTCTCGAACGCGACATGCGCGATCAGCCGCCGCGGTGCAGCGCGGAGCGCCGTGATCGCCTCGCGATGCGCGACGTGCCACGGCGTCAACGCCGCGATCACGACGCTCGAGTCCGGCGCGATCACCGGCGGATGCGCTCGATCGCCGCCCGCGTCTGCTCGCTCGTCAGCGGCTCGGTGGGGGGATCGTCGAGCGCGATCACCGCGAACCCGTCGCGCTCCTCGACGCGTGCCGGAGCGTCGGGCACCGTCAGCTCCACGCGGCCGTCCGCGACCCGCAGGTCGAGTTCCGCGGCCCCGCTCACGCCGAGCTCGTCGCGCAGCGCCTTCGGGATCACCAGCCGTCCGGCGGCGTCGATGGCAACCCGCATGGCATCGACTCTACCATCGCGATCGACTCGACCCGGCGATTCGATGACCGCGCTGCGTCGCGCCGCTTCCTCGCGGGCGTAGCATGCGTGCATGAACACGGACGGCAGCACCTCGACCGCAGCAGAGACGTCCCCGAACGCGACAGCCGCCGCGTCCGCCCGAACGCTGGCCGAGCTTGTCCTCGGCGCCGCCGCCCGCCACGGCGGCACCGCGCAGCGCTACCCCGACGCGGGGGCGTGGAAGAGCCTGTCCTACCGCGAGCTCGGCAGCGAGATCAAGACGGTCGCCAAGGGTCTGATCGCGCTCGGCGTCGCGCCCGGCGACCGCGTGGCGATCCTCTCCAACACGCGCGCCGAGTGGACGCTCGCCGACCTCGCCGCGATCTGCGCCGGCGCGATCGTCGTGCCGATCTACCAGACCAACTCGCCGGAGGAGTGCGAGTACGTGCTCGAGCACTCCGGCGCGACGGCCCTCTTCCTCGAGGACGAGGAGCAGCTCGGCAAGCTCGCCGAGATCGGCGACCGGCTGCCCGCGCTGAAGCACACGATCCGCTTCGAGGGCTCGGGCGGCGACGCGATCACGCTCGACGAGCTGCGCGCCGGCGGCGCGGAGGTCTCCGACGAGGATCTCGACGCTCGCCTGGCGGCGATCGGCGCCGACGACGTGGCGACGATCGTCTACACGTCGGGCACGACCGGGCCGCCGAAGGGCTGCATGCTCACGCACGGCAACGTCTGCGCGGACGTCGACGCGGTCCTGCAGCGCGTCGACTTCGTGCCGGGCGAGGACGTCGTGTACGTCTTCCTCCCGCTCGCGCACGTGCTCACGCGCGTCGTGCAGTTCATCGCCGTCGAGGCCGGCGCCGAGATCGCCTACTGGCGCCGCGACCCGAAGAAGATCGTCGAGGACGTCTCGATCCTCAAGCCGACGCACCTGCCGTCGGTGCCGCGCATCTTCGAGAAGATCCACACCGCCGCGACCGCGAAGGCCGAGGCCGCGGGCGGCGTGAAGGCGAAGCTCTTCCACTGGGCCGTCGGCGTGGGCCGGGCCGTGCGCCGGCGCGAGGACTATGGCGGGACCCCGCCGCTCGCCCTCAGGGTGCAGTACGCGCTCGCCGAGAAGCTCGTCCTGCACAAGATCCGCGACCTCTTCGGCGGGCGCATCAAGCTCGCGCTGTCGGGCGCGGCTCCGATCGACACCGAGATCCTCGAGTTCTTCCACGCCGCCGGCGTCTGGGTGCTCGAGGGCTACGGCATGACCGAGAACTGCGCCGTCGAGACGCTCAACACGATCGACGAGCACCGCTTCGGCACCGTCGGGCGCCCGCTGCCGACCTGCGAGGTGAGGATCGCCGACGACGGCGAGGTCCTGATGCGCGGGCCGAACGTCTTCAAGGGCTACTACAACGACGAGCAGGCGACGCGCGCGACGCTCGACGCCGACGGCTGGCTGCACTCCGGCGACCTCGGCGAGCTCGACGGCGACGGATACCTCACCATCACCGGCCGCAAGAAGGACCTGATCATCACCTCCAGCGGCAAGAACATCTCGCCCTCGAACGTCGAGAACGCGCTCAAGCTCAGCCGCTGGATCTCGCAGGCGATCGTGTTCGGCGATCGCAAGCCCTACCTGACGGCGCTGCTGACGATCGATCCCGACGAGTGCAAGGCGCTCGCCGAGCAGGTCGGCGCCGCGTCGGACGAGCCCGCCGCGCTGGCGCGGGACCCGGCGGTGCGCGCCGAGCTGCAGCTCGCCGTCGACGACGCCAACCGCAAGTTCGCCCGCATCGAGCAGGTCAAGCGGTTCACGGTGCTCGAGCGCGACCTGTCGCAGGAGCACGAGGAGCTGACGCCGACGCTGAAGGTCAAGCGCAACGTCGTCTACGAGCGCTACGCGGACGACTTCGCGGCGCTCTACGCGCAGGACTGAACGCCAGCCGATCCGTCGTCGCCGGGCTCGCGCCGTCCACGCGGGGCCGCGCGAGTCGGCGTCCACACCGCAGCCCAAATAAATGGGTATTGCATAGGATAGCGCGTCCGGGCCTCGGCAGGTCTGCCGCGGCCGCGATATCCACAGTCCTCCGACGACAGGAGCATCATGCGCAGCAACCTCCGGCCCGCGCGGCCGATCATCGTCGCGATCGCGACGATGATCGCAACGCTCGCACTGGCCGTCACCGGCGCCTCCGCCCAAGGTGGTCCGCAGGTCCCGGACGGCCACGTCCTGATCACCGGCAACGTCAGCCAGGAGCTCCTGCTGACCGTCGAGGATCTCGAGAACACCGACACGTTCGAATCCAAGCTGGTCACCTCGTCGTTCGGCAGCGGGGCGAACCCGCCCGTCGAGCGCGAGTGGAGGGGCGTGCTGCTGCGAGACGTGATCGATCGAGCGGTCCCGCGACTCGACGAGAGCATCAGCAACAACCGCGACATCCTGCGCCACTACATCTCCGTCACCGCCGGCTCGGACGGCTACAACACGCTCGTCGGCTACGGCGAGATCGCGCCGACCTTCCAGAACAAGGACGTGCTGCTGGCGACGCAGTTCAGGCTCACCGCCGACGGCCCCGAAGCACCGTTCCAGCCGACCGAGGGCGGCCTGCCGCGGCTCGTCGTCCCCGGCGACGACCGCGGCGGGCGCCACGTCACCGGCGTCTCGAAGGTCGAGTTCGATCGCGCCCCGGGCCTGCCGCCCTACCTCGGGTCGCCCGGCATCCCCCCGATCAACGGCAACGTCCTCGTCACGGGCAACGTCGCCAACCCGTTCGTGCTGACCAGGGAGACGCTCGAGGACGCCGCGCAGTTCCCCGACCAGCAGCAGATCACCTCGACGTTCGGCGGCACGACGCGCGAGTGGAAGGGCGTGCTGCTGCGCGACGTGCTCGCCAAGGCGCAGCCGCGCTTCGACGCCGCCGTCAGCAACGACCGGCTGCGCCACTACGTCGCCGCCTCCGCCGGTGAGGACGGCTACAGCACGCTCGTCGGCTACGGCGAGTTCGACCCGAGCTTCGCGAACAACGACGTGCTGCTGGCCTCGCAGTTCAGGGAGGTCACCGATCCACCGTCGGCGTTCGAGCCGACGCCGGGCGGGCTGCCGCGCCTCGTCGTACCGGGCGACAGCGCCGGCGCCCGCCACGTCACCGGCGTCACGAAGATCGAGCTGAACAAGCCGCTGGGCCTGCGCGCAGGCCCGCCCGGCCCGGAGGGACCCCCCGGCCCCGAGGGTCCCGCCGGCCCCGAGGGACCACCCGGCATCGGCCTCCCGGGACCCAGCGGTCCCGGTGGCCCCGCGGGCCCCACCGGCGCCGCAGGCCCGGTCGGCCCAGCCGGCGCGACCGGTCCCCGCGGCCAGACCGGCCCGCGCGGCCCGGCGGCGAGCATCCGCGTCAGCTGCCGCTTGACCGGGGCGCGGCGCAACCGGATCCAGTGCACGCTCACCGGCGCCTCGGCATCCGCATCCGGCCCGGTCCGGATGACGCTGCGGCGCGCCGGCCGGGTCGTTGCGAGCGGACAGCGACCGGCGCGCGCCGGTCGCACGACGACCGTCGTCGGGCTGCCCCGTGGCCGCGCGCGCGCCGGGCTGCGCTACACGGTGACGACGACGCTGCCGGCAGGCCCGCGGACGCGCGCCAGCATCAGGCACCAGGTCGTCGTGCGCTGACGCCCAGCGGCGGCTCGCCGACCGAGCACCGCCGCCCCTGCCCCGGGACCGATCGTCCCGGGGCAGCGGTCGCAGCGTCGCCGCGAACCCGGTCGACCCGCGACGAGGTGCGCCGGCGCCCCGACGGCGCCCGGTCGGGCTCCGCGCCCGCGCGGAGCCCGACGTCCGCGAGGCCGCCCTTCGGCCGCTGCGTATCCTGCGTGACGTGCTCGACGACCGTCTCGCGATCGCCCACGTGACGCCCTATCCGTGGGGTGCCGGCCGCCACGAGATCACGACCTACGTGCAGCGCACGACCGCCGAGCTCGCGGCTCGCGGGCACCAGCTGCTGATCATCGCTCCCTCGCGCTCCAGCGAGGCGGTGCGCGAGACCCGCGCCGCGCTGAGCGCCGCGCGCGACGACCCGGCCACGCTGCTGCCCGAGCCCGGCGCCCCGCCGCGCGTGCTCGCGGTCGGCGACGCGCTGCCCGACCTGCCCGGCAGCGCGCGGCGTGCGCCCGCGCTGCCGGTCGACGTCTCGCGCACGATCGAGAACCTGCTGGCGATCCTGCCGCTCGACATCTGCCATGTCCACGAGCCGTTCGCCCCGTCGACGTCGAGCGCCGCGCTGCGCCACTCGCGCGCGCTGAACGTCGGCACCTTCCATGCGCCGACCGAGCGCCTGCTGTCGACCCAGGTCGCCCGCAGGGTCGTCTCGCTCGTGCTCGGCCGGCTCGATGCCCGCACGGCGAGCTTTCACGCCACGCGCGACCTCATGCAGCGCTTCTTTGCGGCCGACTACCGCGTGCTGGCGCCCGGCGCCGACGCCCCGCTGCCGCGAGCGGCGTCCGCCGGCGACCGCGTGCGCTTCGGCTTCGTCGACGACGAGGAGCGCCCCGCGCTGCGCCTGTTCCTGCGCGCGCTGCGCCGCCTCGACCCGCAGCTGCCGTGGGAGGCGACGGTCGTCTCGATGCGCGGACCGTCGAGCAGCACGCCGCTGCGCGACGACCTCGCCGAGCGCGTGCGCTTCGCGACGCCCGACGAGCTCTCCGAAGCCGAGCTGCTGGCATCCAGCGACGTCTTCGTCGCCGCCTCCGACGGCGCGTCGCCGGCGCCCACGCTGCTGCTGCGCGCGCTCGGCGCCGGTGCCGTGCCGCTCGCGTCACGCCTGGCCGTCTACGAGGAGGCGCTCGGCGAGGGCGAGCTCGGCCTGCTGTTCGAGCCGCGCGACATCGAGACGCTCGCCGGCCAGCTCGAGCGGCTCGTCACCGACGCCACGCTGCGCGAGCGCCTCCAGGCCGCCGCCGGGCCGGTCCGCGCGACGCTGACCTGGCCGCGCGTCGCCGATGACCTCGAGGAGGTCTACGCGCGCGTCGTCGCGCGCCGCCACCCGCTGACCGGCAACGCGACGATCGCCGCGCGATTGCGCTCGCGCCCACGGATCGACGTCGACCTGCACATGCACACCGATCACTCGCACGACTGCGCGACGCCGGTCGAGGTGCTGCTGGCGACCGCTCGCGAGCAGGGCCTCGGGGCGATCGCGGTGACCGATCACAACGAGGTCTCCGGCGCCCTGGAGGCGCGCGAGAAGGCGGCGCGGTTCGGGGTCAAGGTGATCGTCGCCGAGGAGGTAAAGACCGCCGACCAGGGCGAGGTCATCGGCCTCTTCATCGAGCAGAAGATCCCGCGCGGCCTGTCGCTCGCCGAGACGGTCACCGAGATCAAGCGCCAGGGCGGGCTCGTCTACGTGCCGCATCCGTTCGACCGCATGCACGCGGTCCCCGACTACGAGCATCTGCTGACGATCATCGAGCAGATCGACGCGATCGAGGTCTACAACCCGCGCGTCGCGATCGGCTCGTTCAACGAGGAGGCGCAGCGCTTCGCCGCCAAGTACCGGATCCTCGCCGGCGCGGGATCGGACTCGCACGTCGCCCAGGGGCTCGGCTCCGTGCGAGTGCGGATGCACGACTTCGAGGGCGCCGAGGAGTTCCTCGAATCGCTGCGCACGGCCGAGATCACGACGAAGCCGTCGTCGCTGCTGTACGTGCAGGCGCTGAAGTTCCTCGAGACGAAGGCGACCCCCGTGAGCGCGCGCCGCGCGGTGCGCGACCGGCGGGTGCGACGGGCGACGCGCAAGTCGTGATGCACGCGCAGGGTCGGTCGTCGCAGCCGTCGAACTCACCGCGGAGCATGCCGACGACCGATGACGAGATCCGCGAGAAGTACCTCGAGCGCGCGATCCGTGAGCTGAACACGCTGACGCGTGAGCTGCAGGACTGCCGGGAGTGCCCGCGCGGCCAGCTGATGCCGGTGCTCGGCTCGGGCCATCCCCAGGCCGACGTCTTCCTGCTCAAGCACGCGCCGATGCCGGCCGAGATCGAGGAGGGCGTCGCCTTCTACGGCCGCGCCGGCAGCGCGCTGATGAAGGCCTTCAAGCGCCTGTCGATCGATCCGCTCGCCGTCTACGGCACGCTGTGCGTGAAGTGCCCGGTCAGCGACACGTCGCTGGCCGATCCCGGCTGCGTCGCGCGGATCGGCGAGGAGCTCGCGATCGTGCAGCCGAAGATCGTCGTCGTGATGGGCGAGGATGCGCTCGAGGTGCTCAACGACCTGCACCTGCCGCTCTCCGAGCACGTCGCAGCGCGCGCCGGCGAGGTCCAGCGCCTGACGCCCTCGATCGAGGCGCTCTACGTGCCGAACATCGACGAGGCGCTCGACGAGGAGAGCGCCAAGCGCGCCTTCTGGACGGCGCTGCGGGTGCTCGGCGAGTGGTACGCCGACCTACCGCCGTACTGAAATGCAGCGCCGACCGGGCAGGGTCGAGCACTCGCGCCCGGAGATGGGTTGAGATTCGCGGCGCGCCCGAGCAGGTCCACCCGACCGCAGGGTCGAGCCTCTGCGCCCGCAGATCCCGTTCGCCGGCATGAGTCGCTCGGCGCCGTGAGCACGCCCATCCGCCGCCGACCCGGCGCGCCCGCGATCGTGTTCGCGATCCCGCTCGCGGCGCTCGCCTACTTCCTCGCCGCGCCGGCGCTGCCGGCGCTGCCGGCCGGCGACGCGACGATCCTCGTCGCCGGCTCGGTCGGGCTGCTGGTGGTCGCCGCCAGCACGCTCGCGCTGCTGCCGGCCCGCGAGACGCTGATCGGCCCGCTGCTGATCGTCCTCGGCGCGGGGCTGCTCGTCGCCGCGCTGAACGCCGACGGCGCGCGCGGCGTCGGCGCGGGCGCGAACGTCGCCGAGGCGCTGCTGGCGAGCGCCGTCGGCCTGCTGCTCGCGCGCTGGCTGGCCGCGCCGCCGGCGATCTTCGTCGCCGTGCCGCTGTTCGTTGCGGCGATCGACATCTGGTCGGTCGCCGCCGGGCCGACCTCGCGGATGGTCTCCGGCGGCACCGAGCGCGTCGACCCGCTGAGCTTCGACCTGCCGGCCTGGGGCACGGGTGGCGGCGCCGGGCACCTCGGCCTGTCCGATGCGGTCTTCCTGTCGCTGTTCGCCGCCTGGGCCTGGCGAATCGGCTTTCGCCGCGCCCCGACGCTCGTCGGGATGGTGCTCGGGCTCGTCGGCGCGCTCATGCTCAGCGTCGCGCTCGACGAGGCGGTCCCGGCGCTGCCGTTCATCGCGGCGGGCTTCCTGCTGCCCAACCTCGACCGCGTCGGCGCGCTGCTGGCAGGCTCGCGGTAGACAGCCGTGTCTGGCGGCTTGGGGTCTCCGATGGCGACCCGTAACCGACAACCAGGTCGCCCGCGAGCGCGGCACGCTCGGCCCGGCGACCACCGCCGCTCGGCGAATCCCCGCTCGCGCCGGGCGCGAGCTCAGAGCTCGATCAGGATCTTGCCGAGCTTGCCGCCGGCGGCGAAGCGGTCGTAGGCGGCGGCCACGTCGTCGAGCGCGAACGTCTCGGCGACCGGCACGCGCGCGCTGCCGCACGCGAACAGCGGCAGCACCTCGCGCTCGAGCGCGCGCGCCGTCGCGGCCTTCTGCTCGAGCGGTCGCGCGCGCAGCGTCGAGGCCATGATCCGCCCGCGCTTGGCCATCAGCACGGCGAGGTTCAGCTCGGCCTTGGCGCCGGCGCCGATGCCGATCACGACGATCCGGCCCTCGGTCCGCAGCGCCTTGACGTCGGCACCGAGATTGGGCGCGCCGACGAGCTCGAGGATGACGTCGAACGGGCCGTGCTCGCCGAACCCGTCGGGCTCGATCACCGCGTCCGCGCCGAGCCGCGCGACCGCGTCGCGCGCGTCGGGGTTGCGGACCGTCGCGGTGACGTGCGCGCCGAGCGCGTGCGCCAGCTGCACCGCCGCCGTGCCGACGCCGCCCGCCGCGCCGTGCACGAGCAGCCGCTCGCCGGGCCGCAGCCCGGCCTGCGTGAAGATCGCGTCGTGGGCGGTCGTGAAGACCTCCGGCAGCCCACCGGCGTCGGGAAACGCGACGGCGTCGGGGACCGCCATCAGCTGGCGCTCGTGAACCACCGCAAGCTCGCCCTGACCGCCACCGCCGACGATCCCCATCACGCGGTCTCCCTCGGCGAAGCGCTCCGCGCCCGGGCCGAGCGCCCGCACCTCGCCGGCGAGCTCGAGCCCCGGGATGTCCGGCGGCGAGCCCGGCGGCGCCGGGTAGCGGCCGCGGCGCTGCAGCAGATCGGCGCCGTTGATGCCCGCCGCGCGCGACCGGACGAGCACCTCGCCCGAGCCCGGCTCGGGGTCGGGGTGCTGCTCGACGAGGACCTCGCCGTCGCGGATCGTGGCGGCACGCATCGGGCCGCAGTCTAGTCCGGCGTGCTGGCCGGTCGCCGCCGCCGCGAGCGCCACGCGCTCACCACCTCCACGCGTTGCACGCTGCCGCCCGCATGCGATGGTCCCGGCGGCCGGTCCGGTCATCTAAGCTCCCTGACGTGTCGACACCAGCCGAGGCCTACCGGCTCACCGGCATCTCCCCGAAGGCCTACGAGCATCCCGCCGATCGCGCGGCGACGGCGGCGCTCGGCTCGATCCCGATGCTCGACTACGTCGTGCGCAAGCTGATCGAGTTCGGCTACGAGCGCGCGCTGCGCCAGACCTACCTCGGCGCGTCGGTGCGGCTGGGCACCGACCAGCTGCCGGAGATCTGGACGCGCTACCAGCACGTGCTCAACGTGCTCGACATCGGCGAGGTCTACGACCTCTACCTGACCGCCGATCCGGTCGCCAACGCGATGGCGATCGGGGCCGGCAAGCCGATCATCGTGCTCAACAGCGGCACGGTCGACCTGCTCGGCGACGACCAGCTCGAAGCGGTCATCGCGCACGAGGTCGCGCACGTCCTGTCCGACCACGTCCTCTACCGCACCGCGCTGCAGATCCTGCTGCGGATCACCGGGCAGCGGCTGCCGATGGCCGCCGGCCTGCCGCTGATGGCCGTCCAGCACGCGCTGCTGGAGTGGTCGCGCGCGACCGAGCTGACCTGTGACCGCGCCGCCGCAATCGTCACGCGCGACCCGCGCGCCGTCTGCAAGCTGCTGATGACGATGTCGGGTGGCGCCAAGGCCGGCGACCTCAACCTCGACGGCTTCATGCGCCAGGCGATGGAGTACACCGAGACCGGCGAGGGGTTCGACCGCCTGCAGCGGTTGCTGACCGACCTGCGCCAGACGCATTCGCTGCCCGTCAAGCGCGTGCACGAGCTGCTCGCCTGGGTGCGTGGCGGCGAGTACGACCGCATCGTCGGCGGCGACTACCTGCGCCGCGGCGAGGAGCGCCCGGCGCGCGAGGAGGCGGCCGGTGCCGCGACGCACTACTCCGAGCGCTTCAAGGACCTCTTTCGCGAGGCCGGCGAGCAGGTCAACACCGCCGGCAACCAGCTGTCGGACTGGCTGAAGACGCTCAGCGACGACGACAAGCCCCCCAAGAGCGGCGCCTCCAAGCCCGACTAGCGCAGTGGACCTCACCGCGGCCGAGATCCGCGTCCTCGGCTGCCTGATCGAGAAGCAGCGCACGACGCCCGACACCTATCCGCTGACGCTCAACGCGCTGCGCGCGGCGTGCAACCAGTCGACCAACCGCGACCCCGTCGTCGCCTACGACGAGGCGACGATCCGCGACGCGGTCACCCGCCTGAGCCGGCGCCGCTGGGCGCGGCTGGCAAGCGGCGCCGGCAGCCGCGCCTCGAAGTACCGCCACCTGCTCGACGAGTCGCTGACGCGAGCGCCCGACGAGCTGGCGGTGCTCTGCGTGCTGATGCTGCGCGGCGGCCAGACGCCGGGCGAGCTGAAGGGGCGCTGCGAGCGCCTGCATCCGTTCGGCTCGCTCGCCGAGGTGCAGGCGACGCTCGAGCGGCTGATCGCGCGCGAGCTCGTCGCCCAGCTGCCGCGCCGGCCGGGGCAGAAGGAGGAGCGCTACGTCCACCGCCTGAGCGACGACGAGGCGCCCGAGCCGGCCCACGCAGCGCCAGCACCCACGCCGGCAGCCCCGATCGTGCGCGCGCCGGGGCGTCCGATGCCCGTCGCGCCGGAGGCCGAGCATCCTGCCGAGCCACCGCTCGCAGAGCGCGTCGCGCGCCTGGAGGCGGAGGTCGGTCAGCTGCGCGCCGAGCTGCGCGCGCTGCGCGGGCGCTGAGCGTCGTGACCGCGCGGCTTCACCGCCGGCCAGGACGGCCGGCGCCGGCGCAGACGCTCGTCGACATAGGTCGGCAGGACCGCGCCCAGTGCGGCGGCAGCGAGCGCGACCGCGGCGAGCGGGAGGTCGAACCGCGCGCCGGCAAGTGCCGCGCCGGCGCCGATCACGAGGACGAGCACGAGCCACCAGACGACGCGTACCGTGGATGCGGGAGATGGTGTACTTCTGTCAGCGGGCATTCACGGACCGCTGCCCGACGGCTTGCCGACCGAAACCCGCCAGCAGGAAGGCGGGCGCCGTCGACATCGGATCCGGTATACCTATACGGGTGTCCATCCTCGGTGAAGAGCTCCGCGCGGCGCGCCTGCGCCACAGCGTGACGCAGCGCTCACTGGCACGGCGCGCCGGCACGACGCAAGCGGCGATCAGCCGCATCGAGTCCGGCACCGAGTCGCCGAGCTACGAGCGCTTCACGCAGTTGCTCCTCGTGCTCGGAGAGCGCCCGGTGCTTCAGACGCAGCCACTCGACCCAGAGCTCGATCCCGGCGACCTCGCCCACGCTCGCCGGTTGACGCCCGAGCAGCGGCTCGCGGAGTCGGCGTCGTGGAACCTCCTCGCCACGCAGCTCGAGATCGCGGGCGCGGGCGCGCGACGGTCCCGACGACCGCGATGAGCACGGGTCCGCCAACGGCCGCGCTGGACGTACGTGCGCTGCTGGCAACGCTCGATCGCCATGCCGTCCGGTACACCGTGATCGGCGGCATCGCCGTCCAGGTACACGGCCATCGGCGGACGACCAAGGACCTCGACGTCATCCCCGCCCCGGACGAGGCGAACATCGGCCGGCTGGTGCGCGCGCTGGCGGAGCTCGACGCCCGGCCGCGCGACGCCCCCGGCGCGGGCCCGCCGACGGCACAGCAGCTCGCATCCGCCCCGACCGTGCCGCCGTTGACGACGCGTCACGGCGAGCTGCACGTCATGCGCGATGTACCGGGCGCGCCGCCATACGCCGATCTCCGTGCCCGAGCGCTCGTCGTCGATCTCGACGGCCTGCCCCTGGCGATAGCCGGGATCGACGATCTGATCGCGATGAAGCGCGCCAGCGGGCGGGCGGCGGATCTGCGCGACATCGCCGCCCTGACAGCGGTCGACCAGCCCGAACGCTGATCCGGATCGGCGCACCGGCGGATCAGCCGCCTCCGGCCCCCACCGGCACCATCGCACGCCCGGAGAGCTACCGTTGCGCCATGACGATGTGGACAAGCTGCGAAGCGACACAGGCAACGAACGCAGGACGGCTCGTGAACCGGCCATCGACCTGCGTGCGCTTGGTCGTCGCGCTGGCGGCAGCGGTACTCGCCACCGTCGCCGGACCGTTGACCACGCCCGTCCGCGCCGCGCCGAGCGTGAAGGTCGCGCCCACGACGGTCAGCGCCGGCCAGCCGATCACGATCACGGGCGCCGGCTTCGGCAGCAACCAGGCGGTGTCGATCGGGATCGGCCCACCGCAGAGCGAGGCGGACGAGATCGCGACCGTGCGGACGGACGGCAGCGGAAGCTTCCGCCTGCGCCGCACCATTCCGGCGCGCCTGCCCGCCGGTCCTTGGGTGATCCTCGCCTGTCGCTCCGAATGCCGCGTCAAGGCGACCGCGAACCTGCGCGTCACGCGGCCGGCAGCGGCGCGCGAGACGGGCTGCGGGACCGTGCGCGCCGCCAGGGGCGGTGCGACGCTGCGGCTCGTCGCGCTGCGCACGACCTGCACGGTCGCCCGCCGCGTGATCGCGACCTACCACGCCCGCTTCCGTCGCGGCCACTGCAAGGCGCGCCCGAACACCTGCCCGCTGACCGTTCGCTCCTACCGCTGCGCGACCCGCACGTCGGCCGCGTCGCAGGCAAGCGGCATCGTGACGACCTGCACCCGCGGAGCGCGCGTCATCCGAACACGCAACCGCTGATCGAGGCCGTCCCGGGCGCGCCCCAGACGACCATCCACGCGAGCCAGCACAACGGTTCGCGTTGCCGTGCGATTCGGACTACGATCGCACGGCCATGGCGCCGCGCAACCCGATCGCGCTGCTGACGATCGTCGCGGTGATCGCCGGTTGCGGCGGGCCGAGCGACGCGCAGAGACGCGCCGACCAGGAACGGTACGTCCGCGCCGCCAGCGACGCGTGTACGAAGGTGAACGGGCAGATCGCTGGCCACCGTCAACGGCCGAAGGACTTCGACGCGCTGCGGTCCTCGATGCAGGATTCGCGCAACGCGCTGGCCGACGCCTCCGCCGAATTGCACCGCCTCCGCGACGAGCTCGGGGACGCCGCCTCCACGCAGATCGTCGCCTTTGACCGGGCCCTCGATCCGTTTGTGCAGTCGCTGGAACCGATCACCCTCATCACCGAGGAGAACGAGCGTGAGCGCGCCGCCAATCAGCTGCGGCGGCGAGGCGACGCGCTGTATCGCGCGGCGCAAGCTGCGAAGCTCGGCGATTGCGGTCGAGGCGGCAACGCGATCGCCGACCGCGCCCTGTTCCTCAACTACCGCGATGGGTACATCCGTGCCGACCAGCGCGAGCGCAGACGCCTGCGCCCGCTCGTCGGCGGGCCCACCTTCACCCCGGACGCGGTGTCCATCAACGCGCGGATGCTGAGCGCGATCCGCGCCAACTACGCCAGCACCGGCCGCCTCAAGCCGCCGAGCGGGCTGCGCCGCCTGCACCAGGAAGTCCGCCGCCGCCAGGCGGCGGTCATCCGCACGCGCGAGCAGCTGGCGCCGTTCACCTCGCCGGGACAGGCCGGCGACCTCCCCGCCCGCCTCAGGCGCCAGACCCCCGCGTTCTTTCGCGTCGAGCGCCAGCTGCGCATCGCGATGAACCGCTGACGAACCTCAGCCGCGCTCGAGCAGCGCGACGCACTCGATGGACCTCTGGGACGGGGTCGCGCGAGGCCGCGCCGGGCGTTGTCGGGCCTCCTACGGTCGCTCAGTTCCCCTCGATCCGCGCGGTTCGGTACCCGGATCGGTACCCGCGTGGATCTCGCTCGGCGGGTACCAACTCGCGCGGTTGGAGCAGCCCAAGTCAAGGCCAAGTGCAAACGAGCCGATACGGGCCTCGTGAAGACCTCGAGAACCCGAACCGTGTGCTGGCTCGCAGCCGCGGCGATGACCGTTGGAATTGCTGGGTGTGGGGAGAGCAGTCCGTCGAGTGGCTCGTCATCCGACCCGCGCGAGCAGGCCATCGGCGCGATGCATCGCTATCAGGACGCCGTTCTTGATCAAGATGCGAAGGCTGCGTGCGCGATGTTCACGGGGAGCATGAAGCAGGAGGTCATCGCGGCCACCGCGCTGATCGACGGAGCAAGTGGGTGCGAGGCGAGTATGGAGAAGGCGTTTGACGTCGCAGGACCCGAGGACATGGCCAGGACTCGTCGGTCCCGCGACGTGTCAACCTCAGCCGACATAACGCTGGTCGGCGCTAACGCGGCGACGGCGAAGCTCGCCACGAACTCGTTCAAGCTCCTGAGGGTGGGCAGCGACTGGTACATCGACGGCACCTCGTAGTCGCCAGCGTCACCCGTCTACTCCGTGGGCTCCACGCCGAGGAACGCTGCGTTGGACCCCGCGACGGCCATCGGTGTGCCGCGTGGCTCGGATGGCTTGAGCAGCTCGCGTAGGGCGTCGATCACGTCGCGGGTGCTGGCCGCGGTCTGCCCGGTGTTGCGTTGGCGCAGCGCGAGGGCGGGGACGTAGACGCCCTTGGCGATCGAGTTGCTGCCGTCGGGGAAGTTGCGCAACCAGTTGGCCGTGGCCTTCGCGGTCGTGTTCGCGGTGAGGTGGGTATCGAGTGCGTCGAGCGAGTCGTTGAGGGCGTGTTGGCTGTTGGTGATGCGCTCTCCGAGCGTGGCCATGAGGTCGCCGTGGTGCGCGGTGATCGCGGCGTGGACGGTTGCCTCGGCGTCGGCCACCGCGACGTTGAGTGCGGCGACGCGTCGCTCGGCGTGATGGATCGCTCGGCGCGTCTTGTCTGTCTCCTTCTCGCCGGGGTCTTTGGACTTCGTGTCGGCGGCGAGCGCGGTCGCCCACGCGCGCTTGTCGGCCTCGCGTGCCACCGGCAGGGCGCGCTTGGCGGCTCCGACCTCGGCTCGCGCGTGGGTCTGCTCGGCGATCAGGGCGGTGTAGGCGTCGACTGCGGGCTGGATCGCGCGGTGCTGCGCGATGGCGTCTGGGACGTTGAGTCGTGGCATTACTTGTGCTCCTTGTTCTTGCGGGTCTCGTAGGGGCGGCCGGTGGCGCGGCGGATCACGGCGTTGAAGTCGGCCGGCTCGCCATCGGCGTGGTGGGACTGCTCGGGCTCGTCGCTGGCGTCGTCGTCTGCGGGGGGTGGCTGGCCTCGCAGCAGGGCGTTCATGCGCGCGTTCTGGCGGCGTGTGCGCTCCTGTAGCTCGTACTCCTCGGCCAGGTATGCGGCGAGCTCGTCGTCGCTGGGTCGTGCGGGCATGGCGTTAGTCCTTTCGTTGGGTCTCGCGGTAGGCGAGGACGGCTTCGGCTGCAGCGGTCGGTTCGTTGGGTTTGCTGAGGTCCACGCCGGGCGGGATCGTCAACTGCGGCCCTGCGAGTGACTGCAAGACGGGGCGGCGCGGGAGACCCAGCGGCACGTGCTGGGCGGGGGTGGGCACGGGCATCGACGGATCGGCCAAGTCGGCGAGCCAGGTGCGCCAGCGTTTGTCGCCCTCGCGGCGGTACGGGCCAAGTGCGAACGCGAGGGCGTCGGCGAGGTCGTCGTGGCCGATCGCCGCTTCGACCTTCTCGGTGCCGCCCTGCGCCAACTCCACGCGCAGGAGCAGAAGCTCGCGGCGCAGTTCGGTGGCGTCGCGTGGGAGCAGGAGCGCGCCGCGATCGACGAGCAGGCGCATGGCGCTGTACGCCGTGGCTTTGACCTCGGTCGTCGTGTGGATCGCGCGCAGGCGAGTCTCGAACGCCTGCGGCGGCGCGTCTTGGCCAGGGAAGGGCTTTGGCACGAGATGGCGGTCGGGATAGGTGCGACCGTTGTGCTGGACACCCGCTCCGCCGAGCTGTCGCCAGAGGCGATCGAGGTCGCGCGGGTGGATCGCCTCGTGACTGGACTCCAGCCCGCCCCCGGCGGCGTCGGCTCGCTCGCGCCAGCGTCGGAACAGCACCTCGGTCGGCATCCACCCCAGGCCGTTGGTCTCCACGCTGAGGCGCTGCACGTGCGCGGGCGAGGCAACGATCTGCGGGATGACGACTTCCTCAAGCGACGCCCCGGCATCCCACCGCTGCGCGCACACGACGCCGAAGACGCGATCCCCGGCCTGCGGCAACCGCGCGACGCCGACGAACGTGGAGCGGTCGTTAGTCGCGCCCCAGTCGATGCCTGCGCCCACGCGGGCGGGGCCGACGAGGGATGCCAGCGGCGATGACGCGTAGTCGCGGGTGACACGCTCGATCATCTCCCGGCTGAACAGGGCGTCGGCACCCGAGGCGAAGTGGCCTTCGTACTCGGCGGCGTACTTCGTCGGCGACATCACCGCGCGCTGGGACTCCAGAAACGACGGCGTGATCCACGGACAGTCGTCCGTAGTCCAGTGGTGCAGCACCACGTCGTCGCGCACCCCTGCTTGCTGCACGAGGTCGTAGAACATGCCGTCGGTGCGGTTGGCCGTCGAGGCGAGGATGATCTTTGCGTGCCGGCTGCGAGCCGCGACGGTGCCGAACGCCGCGATGAACACGTCACGCTCGACCAGCGCCGCCTCATCAATGATGAGCAGATCGGCCGTCTTGCCACGAATCTGGCGCTCGGACTGCGGCACCGACCGGATCTGGCTTCCGTTGGACAGCCGCAGCAACGCCGAGAAGTCCTCCGTCAGCGCCTCGTTGAGCATCGGCGCGTCTTTGACGATGTTGCGCGCCTTATCGAGCGTGACCTTCGCCGACTCGTCGCTGGCGGACACCATCAGCACGGTCTCGCCGGGGTGCGTGAACGCCCACATCACCGCGCGCAGCGCCAGGGCATCGGACTTGCCGCCCTGTCGTGGCGCGAGGATGACGATGAAGCGATGCTTCGTGTTGAGCGCGACCGCCTCGGCCTGACGGCGCGTCAGTGGACGCTCGACCAGCAGGGCGAACGCCTTGATGTTGGTGCGAGCCCGCGTCGCGAGGTCAACCATCTTCATCGACTCCCAAAGCCGCAGCAGCAAGCATCGGGGGTATGGGGCTGGTGCACACCGCAGTCCGTACGTGAGGGCGGGGGGTCATCGCTTGTCCCTCGCGGTCCCGTCGACCGTGCCGCGCGGCGTCGCCTCACGCGCCCACTGCTTCACCAACGACTCCGTCTGCGCGATGCCAAGGCCCAACGCAACACGAGCCTTCGGCGTCAACCCCAACGACTCCATCCACTGCTGCGCCTGCGCCTCCCACCGCGAGATATGCCGCAGCAAGGAGTGCGCCTCACCCTTCTTGTTGACCAGGCCGTGCGCGTCGAGGTGCGCCGTCGCCAGATCAATGCGGCACAACACCTCCGCGAGGCGCTCGACCGCGTACGCGTCGGCCGGATGCGGCCCCCCATCCTCACCACGCACAGGCACAACCGCCGCAATCTCCGCGGCCTTCGCCTGTGCCAGGCGTAGGGGGATGGACGAGTGCGCGCCGTGCTTGAGGGCTTCGCCCGTCCTGAGGTTGGCGAGCGAGTTCGGGTGCTGCGCCATAGCCCGCAACTCGTCCTTACGACGTGCCATGTTGGTACCTCCGGTGGTACTCGCCGCGTGAGCGACCAATGGTGTTGGGGGTATGCGACGCACTACGCATGCGAAGCGCCCTCCTGTCGGGCCTCCCAGTCCTGCACGGAAGAGAGGCGGAAGCGGTAGTAGCGGCCCACCTTCACGGCGGGCAGGTCGCCCTCACGGGCCAGTCGGTACACCTGCTTGACCGTCACGCTCCAGCGCGCGGCGAGGTCATCGGCCGTGAGGAGGCGCGTCAGGCCGTCGCGCTCGAGGCCGCTTCCGGCGGAGCTGACGGGCTGGATCGCCCGCGAGGCAACGGAACCATGCCCGTTTATTTCTGAGGCGTTTACGCGCGCCTGAGCCGGTCGTGAGCTCATCGATTTTCTTCGCTCGATCTACGACTTGGCCCCGAGACGGGGTTGCCGTCATTGCACGTTTCCTTCGTTACATTCGTCGCGCCGTCGTCGGTATCAACATCGTTCGTTTCCTTCGTTACATTCGTCCGAACGTGCCACCGTTCGGCGGGGCGTCCGCCGGTGGACTCCTTGCGGCACTCGGCTTTGCCCGACGACTGAAGGTCCGTCAGCGCGGCACCGATACGAGCACTGCTCACGTTGCGGGCGAACACCTCGCTGCTGATCGCCTGCCGCGTCAGTCCGTTGGGCGCTTCCCGCAATGCGGCCAGGATGCGGTCGGCTACGTCGTCGCCACTGCGGTCGCCGAACAGATCGCGGGCCGACGCTTCGCAGTAGTCCCACACCGCCAACGCGGCGCGGAGGTGCTGCACCTTGACCGACCGCGAACCAGCGAGCATCGCGTAGATGACGGCGATGCGACGCACCTGTGCTTCGCCTCGGGACGTGACCGCGCCGAACATTCCGGGGGCTGCCTCGGACAGTCGTTCGTACTCACGCTCCCAGAGTCGGGACGCCTTCTCGGACAACGGCAGCATGAGCGGGTCCGATACCTGCGCACGCTGTATCGCAAGACGGATACGCCGCACGATCGGCTCCCAATCGACGGACTCCAACCGGCCACCGTGGGGAAGAGACTTCGACCGCTCGACACGCACAAACAGGAACCGGTTAGCGAACCCGTTGGCAGTGTCGGTGTCGTTCAATTCGCGCCGTAGCTCCGTGCTCGTGATGTGCGCGATCACGGTGATGTGGCTGTCAGAAGCTCTGAGGGGATCGGCACGGGTCAACGTGCCAAGGCGGCCCCCGTCCCATGCCTGCCGATACAGCGCACCAAGACTGTTGCTCTCGCCGCGCATCCGTCGAAGCGGGGACGCGAACTCAGGCTCGTAGTCCACGAGGCGCTTGTCGGCCACACCCTCAGCGACGACCTCGCCAGCGGCGTTGACGCGCTCGTCGCGCACCGCGTGGATCAGCCCCTCGCCAGTTGATGCGCCCGTGAGGATGCGCGACTGCCACTCGTCGTCGGCAGCCATCGCGACCGGCTTGAGTGCCTGGCCGAACGAGACGCCCTTCCGCCCCTTCGACGTGTCTCCGACCAGAACGACGAACAGGTTGCATGCGTGACGGTCAGCCTCGATGGCGAACCCGGGACCGCGACCGAACGCGTTGCCAACGAGAGCGAGGAACTGCACAAGGATGCCCGCCATGCTCGCCTCGGTGTGAGGCTCGATCGCGCGCACCACGTCTCCGGCAACACCCTGGAGCGCCGCATCGGGAAGCGCCGGACAACGGCCGCCGTTGGACGAATGAAACGATGTAAACGAAGGAACGCCAGGTGGCCAACCGCCCGCGCTCTTGGCGATCTTCCTGATCTGCGACACGGGCAGCGGCGGGTCGCATCGCTTGCTGTTTTCGACGGTGAGTGCCGCCAGAATCGCCGCCTCGCTTGCGCCGCGTCGGCGCATCGAGCCCGCGACGCTGGTGAGCATCGCGTCACGCTCCCCCGCCTCAATCACGTCAGGCAGGGCAGCCGGCGTTGCCCTCGCGTCGGCAAGCTTCGCCGGTATCCACGCAGGCACCACGGGAAGGTCATCGAGGCGCACGCGGCCTCCCACGGCGAACCTGTATGGCTTGCCCGTGTCGGGATGCACGCTGCCCGGAGCGACAACCTGGCCGCCCTCGGACTTCACGTCCACGCCCGAAGCCAAGACGCCCGAGGGCACGCCCGAGCCGTTCGCGTGGCAGTAAAAGTGCCAGCCGCCGCCTCCGGTCTTGACTCGCACCGCGCCCGGAATCTCGCCGTAGGTCTCCTCCAGCATGCCGCGCGATCCGACGCCGCCGTTGCGGGGGTCGATGTCGATGACGACGAGTCCTCGCCCCGTGGCGATGCCGACATTCGCTCGTGGGTGCTGCGCCCAGAGTCCGCGCACCTCTTGCTCGTCGGCAGTTGCTCGGTCAGGCCACCCGGTGAGGATCGGAACCTTGCCGTTGAGCGGATGCACGCGAAAGCCGCGGCGCGCGAGCTTGAGTGCGTGCGCACGCATTGGATCGCTCATGCCGCACCCCGGCGACCTGTGCGCTTGCGCTCACTCGCTCGTAGGCAGGGCGGGCACGTCAGGTCTTGGTGGTGACGCGGAGCGAACCTGAGGCCACACCGATCGCACAGGCGCTTGTGCGTGCCGTCGCTTTCGCGCGGCGGCGTCGTCCGACTGCGCGGGCTCACGGCCGACCCCCAGCAAGGGCGGCCTCGGGTTGTGGGGCCGGCTCGCCGGGGTCGTCAGACGACGACCTAGTCGCGACGCGTCGGGCCGCACGACGACGACCGGACTTCGGCGCGCGACGGTGAGCGCCGCCCGTAGCCCTAGCCGCAACGGCGACGCCTATTGCCACTTGGCCCGACGCCCTGGCACGACGTGCCCGCTGCACGCGACGGTGGAACCACTCGGTCCATTGCTCCACAACCTCGCGACCGTCATCGAGCACTACGACCAGCGGGTGAGCATCAGCCAGGCGGCCGGACTCCGTCAGGCGGCGGGCGCGCCGGAGCTCTGATCGTCGCCGTGCGCCGCGCGGACCCCCGCGGTTGGCCTCGTGGATACGGTGCTCCTCGTACGTCATCGCTTGGCCTTCCGGCCCCGCACGGGGCTGGGAGGGATGGCGGAGAAGTCGACTACTTCCATCGCTTCTCGCTTACGAATCGACATGAGCACCCACCCGTTAAGTACATCCATCGGCGTCCTGTTACCCGCAGGAGGAAACACGACGTCGGGCGGAACGTTGAACACGGCGGCGATCTTCGCCTTTGTTTCGGGTAGCGGAGTCACCCGCTGGTTCTCTATTCGTGACAGCGATACGAGGCTGACATCGGAGGCTTCCTCCAAGGCTTCGAGCGTCATGCCCGCCGCGATGCGGAAGTATCGCAGCCATGTGATTGGGGTGGGCGTTGAGGTAGGAGGCATGGCCAATAACGGTATGGCTCCTGAGAAGGATGCGTCAAGGCATCATTTTGACCCCTTACCTCGCGCGTTCCTCCTTGCGCGCGCGAGGCGAATTGGCCTGCGCGGCGGCCTGCGACGCCCAATGCGGCATTCGTCGGGCGTCCGGCACGCCGGGCGCAGGCCATGCCCACAGGAGGGGCGCGAGCAGGGCGAGACCGGGCCTTGATCGCCCCGCGCAGGGTGCGAGTCGCCGCGATTTAGGATTCTTTATCTACCCCTCTGGTCCTTAGCGGGATTTGGCCGGCTGTCAAGCCCTTGAAATCTGCCCTGTGAGTTGATCCGCTGAATCGACATGCATCAGGGCGTAGTCCACCGAGTTGGCAGATTGGCGGCCTTAGACCTGACCACGGATTGTCTTACCGTGAGTCAGGTCACGCCAACCGATCACAGGAGGACTCACAACATGCCCGCCAAGGAAGGCAGCACGACCATCGGCGTCAAGGAAGTCGCGGCGAAGGTCGGCACTGACCCCAAGCCCCTGCGCGTGTTCCTGCGCAAGCAGGGCATCGGCGTGGGCAGCGGCAAGCGGTACGCCTGGCCGTCGATGAGCGACCCCGCCGTGCGCCAGATCGTGCGCGAGTGGGGCAAGGCTCAGGAGGCGAGCAACGATGCATGAGCGCCCGCCCCGCGTGAGCGGTTCGGTGTTCGTCGTCGAGCGCCAGCGAGGGGACCAGTGGTACGCGAAGTGGCGCGTGGGACGGGAACAGTTCAAGCGACGCCTCGGCCCAGTGTGGTCGGGGCGTGGCCGTCCCGTTGATGGGTATCTCACCCGTCGCATGGCCGAGGCCCAGTTGCAGTCGATCCTTACCGACGAGCGGCGGGGAGAGGGCGCACACGCAGCACGGCGGCAGGCGAGCGCGCGCAACGTCGTCACGCTCGCGGACGCCGCGAAGGCATGGCTGCACCACGTCGAATTCGAGAAGGATCGCGCCCCGACGACCGTCGGCGACTACACGCGGATCGCGGAGAACCACATCACGAAGCACTTCGGCGCGTCCACGCCGATCGACACGATCACCGACGACGACGTGGGCTCCCTGCGCGTGAAGCTCCTGTCCTCCGACCGCTTGACGCGCGCGAGCGCCCACAAGGTCATGGTTTTCACCAACGGCCTGTTCCGGTACGCAAAGCGGCGCAAGTGGATCGCCGTCAACCCGTGCGAGGACGTGGAGCGAATCGGCCTTCGGAAGTCGGGAGAGTTCGCCGTCCTCACTCCCGAGGAGGTCCACGCCGTCATGGCCAAAGCGAAGTCCCCGCAGGACACGGCTGTCTACGCCGTCGCCGCGTTCGCGGGCCTGCGCATGGGCGAACTCCGCGCCCTGCGCTGGCGCGATGTCGACTTCGCCAACGGAACGCTGCACGTCCGCGCCAGCTATACGCACACCCGCCTGCGCACACCGAAGTCCGGCAAGGTGCGGTCGGTCCCGCTGATCGATCAAGCCGCAAAGGCGCTGGACGCTCTGAGCCGCCGCGAGCGTCTGACCGACCCGGAGGACCTCGTATTCATCAGCCCGACCGGCGGCTACCTCCACGACGGAGATATGCGGCGGCGGTTCTATACCGCGCTGACGTTGGCTGAGCTCGGTCACAAGCGCACGGGCGACAAGCCCATGACCTTCCACGACTTGCGGCACACCTTTGGAACGCTGGCGGTACAGGTCTGGCCTCTGTCCGATGTGCAGGCGTACATGGGCCATTCGGACGTCACGAC
This sequence comes from Solirubrobacteraceae bacterium, assembly GCA_030690545.1. Classification (GTDB taxonomy): domain Bacteria; phylum Actinomycetota; class Thermoleophilia; order Solirubrobacterales; family Solirubrobacteraceae; genus CADCVQ01. Next base: position 8,051 of record JAUYGN010000114.1, on the reverse strand, counting down.
GACGATGATCTACGTGCATCACGTTCCGAAGCGCGATGCCGCCGACGCGTTGAGCGCCTTAGTCGCGTCTGCTCAGGTCAGGACTTACGCGCCCGCCGCTGAACCAGGTCCAGCGCCTCCTTGAAGCCAGCGTGAACCCGGTATGTCTCAGCCGCTGCGTCGAATCGGGCACGTGGATCCATGTATCGCCAAACGTACTTGCTGCCGCCGCCACCACCACCAGACTTCAGGTATCCGATCACAGAAAACTCGAAGAGTGACTCTAAGCCTTCTCGCCGATCCTCCTTGGCCAATCGCGGACGCCCGTCCCAAGCCTCCTCAAATTGCGCGGAGGTGAAGTGAATGTTCCCGATCGTCTTCAGAACTTCTAAGTACTCCTGATACACGGGGGCGTGCTTCGCGATCTCATCATCGAGCTCGCGGAGCAGATACTCCGAATATCCCTCGCGTGCAGCGATCACCGACTCATTATCGAATTTGCCGTCGGCATCCTCGTGTCGATCAGTGTATGCATCGAGGACCTCGTTGCAAAACTTGATCATATCCCGCGGCCTGAGAAAGGTGCGATCGCAGATATGCGCATACTTGCTTTGCCGACTAGGCATTTGCTTGTTCTCATCAAATATGTCGGACCAGTCCGCAGTGCCACCACCGGTGTAGACCTCGCCAAACCGGCGCTCCATAAGGTCCTTGAGGGTCAGGGTCCCGCCGGGTCGGTTCCACTCCACGCGGGACACGTTGTTTTCGGTGATCTTGTTCTTATCCTCAAACTGCAGCATCTCGTAGATGTCGTCACGAAGGAAAACGATCACAGACATGCGCTTTCCCGCATCGCGAGCCGCCCTGTTGAGATCCCGTGCGGCGAGGAGTAGGCCCACCAGCCGCTGTGCGTACCGCTCGTCGTCAACCGTAAACCCTAGGTCCAACTGGTCAAAGCAGATGTAGTAGTCGCGGTCGGGGTTCAATGCCTGCATCGCAGAACGCTGCACGGAGGCGTTGACCTCCTGCACGTGTGCAGGCAGCTCGCGAATCGTGATCTTCTCGGCATCAACGTTGGCAATACCGAGCCTGAGTGACCCCTTAAGCTTCAACTCACGGTCGGGACTGAACAACTGCGTTAGATCTGGATTCCGAGAGCCGTACGAATCGACCACAAAGTTCTCGAGGCCCTCTAGCGCATCGGCGCTGTCGTCATCCCAAGGTTGCGACTGGTCCTGGTTGAGCAAGACCTTCGTGAGACTGACAAGGATGAGGTATTTCCAGCTATGGAAATAGCGGCGTTCTTCCGGTACTCCAAGCTGTGCTTGAAGGTCGTGGTGCTCCCAAGGGTAATCATCGAAGGTGTGGCCGTACGCGAAATGGTCAAAGGCACGCTCCGTGATCAGGCGCTTGAAGATTGCGGTCTTTCCGCTGCCTTTCCGGCCGACGATGAGCCAATGCGTGTGCGACTTGGCAGCAAGGTACGCCGCGTGATCCTGAAAACACTCGCGCAGGAGTGCATCTTCATCGGCGTCAATCGCGCCAAAGTTCGATCTTGCACCGGGGCCAGCGGCCATCGGGGAAGCATATCCGGCCGTCAGTTGGTACCTGTTTGGTACCCACGCCCCGAAACCTCAGGCCCGGTCGAGCACCGCCACGCACTCGATGTGCGGCGTCTGCGGGAACATGTCGACTGGGGAGACGCGCCTGAGCACGTAGCCGGTCTCGACGAGCTGCGCCGCGTTGGGCGCCAGCGTCGTCGGATTGCACGAGATGTAGACGATCCGGCGCGGCGCGGCCTCGATCACGCGCCGCACGACCTTCTGCGAGAGGCCGGCGCGCGGCGGATCGATCACGCAGACGTCGGGCCGATTGGCCTCGTCGACGAGCTCGCGCAGCGCCAGTCGCACGTCGCCGGCGAAGAACCTCGCGTTCTTGACCTCGTTGCGGCGCGCGTTGCTGATCGCGTTGGCGACCGCCTCGGGAATGATCTCCAGTCCCCAGACCTCGCCGGCGCGGGCCGCCAGGCTCAGGCCGACGGTGCCGATCCCGCAGTACAGGTCATAGACGCGCTCCCAGCCCTTCAGGTCGGCGCGCTGCGCCGCGACGCCGTAGAGCACCTCGGCCATCTCCGTGTTCGTCTGAAAGAACGCGTGCGGCGAGATCAAGAAGCGCAGGCCGCACAGCTCCTCCTCCAGCGACGGGGCGCCCGCGACGATCTCCGTGACGCCGCCCTGCGTCGTCTCGGCCAGCGCGTCGGTGCGCGTCCACGTCAGGCCGTCACAGTCGACGGCGGCCGCGAGGCTCGCGCCGTCGAGCTCGCCGGGACCGGTGACGAGCCGCACCTGCAGCTGGCCGGTGCGCCGGCCCTCGCGCACGACGAGGTTGCGCAGCAGGCCCGTGTGCGTGCGCCGATCGAAGGCCTCCAGGCCCTGCGCGCGACACCACGCCAGCACCTGCTCGCGCGCGACGTTCGAGCGCTCCGAGGCCAGCAGGCAGTCGCTCACCGCAACGATCTGGTGCCACGAGCCGGGCGCGTGGAAGCCGCAGATCAGCGCGCCGTCGGCATCGGTCCCGAACGAATACTCGAGCTTGTTGCGATAGCGCCACTGCTCCACGGCGGGGACGATCTCGTCGAGCTCGAAGCCGTCGAGATGGCCGATCCGCGTCAGCGCGTCGCGGACCTGCTCCTGCTTGACGGCGAGCTGGCGCTCGTAGGGCAGCACCTGCCACGGCGCGCCCGGATGGTCGGCGAGCGGCACGATCCGCTCGGGGCTCGGCTCGAGCACGTCGAGCGTGCGCGCCTCGGCGTAGCCGCGCTTGCGCTTCGTGACGACGGCGCGGACGCGGTCGCCGGGGATCGCGCCGGAGACGAAGACGACGTAGCCCTCCAGGCGAGCGATGCCGTTGCCGCCGTAGGCGAGCGCGTCGATCCGCAGGTCGAGCTCGGCGCCCTTCTCGGGCCGGGTGAACGTGGAGGACTCCATGGCGCCTCAGCATAGGAGGCGGCTTGCCAGCGTCACGAGCGACCATGCGCCTGCGCCAGGAGGGGTGGGGCGGATCAGCCTCGCCAGGCGAGGACGATCCGCCCCACCCGACTCAGGAAGGACGCAACGAGCCGCGCGCGGTCACCCCAGCCGGCGCTCGATCGCCGTCAGCACCGACGTGCGGTTGCCGTTGCGGCGCTCGTGCTCGCGGACCGCGCGCAGCTCGCCGTCGTCGAGGTCGGCGAGGCGCCGCTCGACCTGCGCGGCCGTGAGGTCGTCATAGCCGCCGATCGGCAGCGCGTCGCCGAAGCCCGCCGCGCGGCGCACGCCGTCGAGCGTGTCCTGCGTCTGGCGGCGGCCGATCTCGAACAGGTTCTTGGCAAGCTCGTCGGCATCCTGGGCCGTCATCCGACCACGCCGGACGGCCTCCTCGAGGACATCCTGCAGGCGGTCGGCGGTGATCGCGACGCCCTTGCCGAGCAGCGCGCCCAGCGAGCCGAGGGCGGCGAGCAGCCGGTCCTCGCGAGGCTCCGCGGCGTGCGAGTCCGAGGACTCGCGAGCGGACGATCCTGACTGCTTCGGCTGCACCACCGGTGTCCTCCTGAAGATCGATCTCCTCGCGGCGGACGCTAGACGATCGCCGATCGTCCGCCCAGCCGGCGCCGCCGCGAGCTCAGCGGACGAGCAGCTCGAGCAAGGCCTTCTGGGCGTGGCGACGGTTCTCCGCCTGCTCCCAGATGCGCTGGCGCGAGCCGTACAGCAGCTGCTCGGAGATCTCCTCGCCGGGATGCGCCGGCAGGCAGTGCAGCGCGATCGCGCCGGGCGCCGCGCGGTCCAGCAGCGCGTCGTCGAGGCGGTACGGAGCAAGCGCGGCGCGGCGCTCGTCGGCGGTCTCCTCATCGCCCATGCTGACCCAGACGTCGGTGTACAGCGCGTTCGCCCCGGCGGCCGCATCGGCGGGATCGGTCGTCAGCCGCGCGCCGGGCACGTCGGTCAGCGCGTAGCCCTCCGGCGAGGCGATCACGACCTCGACGCCGGCGATCTCGCCAAGCAGCGCGAGCGAGCGAGCGACGTTGTTGCCGTCGCCGACGTAGGCGATCTTCAGTCCCTCGAGCGCGCCGAACTCCTCGCGCAGCGTCATCAGGTCGGCGAGCGCCTGGCAGGGGTGATGGCCGGCGGTGAGCATGTTGAAGACGGGGACCGTCGCGTCGGCGGCAAGCTCCTGCAGCAGCGCGTCGGGTCCGGTGCGCAGGCCGATCGCCGCCATGTGACGCGACAGCACGCGCGCGGTGTCGCCGATCGACTCGCCGCGCGAGAGCTGCAGCTCGTCGCGGCGCAGCACGACCGGCTGGCCGCCGAGCTCGAAGATCCCGGCCTCGAAGGACAGGCGCGTGCGCGTCGAGTGCTTCTCGAAGATCAGCGCCACGCTGCGCCCCTCCAGCGCGCGCGAGGACAACGGCGCCGCCTTCAGCGCGTCGGCTCGGTCCAGCAGCGCGCGCAGCTCGTCGCGGTCAAGCTCGGTCCCGGTGAGCAGGTGGCGCGTCCTCAAGCCGGGCAGTCTATGTCGCGTGGTGATCGCTTGCGCGTCCTGACCTGGAACCTCTTTCACGGCCGCGCCGTGCCGCCCGCCGGACGCGACCTGCAGCGTGCGTTCGCGGCCGCGCTCGCGGGCTGGGACTGGGACGTCGCGCTGCTCCAGGAGGTTCCGCCCTGGTGGCCGCCGGCACTGGCGCTCGCCTGCGACGCGCAGCAGCGCACGGCGCTGACGTCGCGCAACGCGCTGCTGCCCGTGCGCCGCGCCCTGGCACGGCGCGCGCCCGATCTCATCAAGTCAAACGGCGGCGGCGCGAACGCGATCCTCGTGCGGACCGCGTACTCGACGATCGCCGAGCACCGCAGCCTCGTGCTGCGCCGCCGGCCGGAGCGGCGCGTCTGCCACGCCGTCGCGCTCGCGGCCGGATTGTGGTGCGCCAACCTTCACGCCCAGGTGCACAGCGCCGAGCGCGCGCGGGCCGACATCGAGCGGGCCGCCGCCGCGACGCTCGGCTGGGCGGACGGCGGCCCCGTCCTGCTGGGCGGCGACCTCAACGTCCGCGAGCCTTCGGCAGCGGGCTTCGCGCGGCTCGGCGGCGATCGCGTCGACCACATCCTCGGGCACGGGCTGCGCGCGGTGGGCGCGCCCGAGCTCCCCGACCGCGGCGGGCTCTCCGATCACGCGCCGGTGATCGTCGGCGTGCTGGCGCCCGAGGTCGCGCCCTCCGGCTAGTCTCGCCCAAACCGACCCTTCAGGAGAACCATGTCCCGTCTCACCATCGCCGTCGCCTGTACCGTGCTCGCGCTCGCGCTCGGTGCCTGCGGCAGCGACAACGACAACGACAACGGCGATGACGCCGCCGCCGTCACGACAGCGCCGGAGGCGACCACGACGGAGAGCGACGAGGCCGCCGCGGGCGACACCGTCCGGGTCTCGATGAAGGACATCAAGTTCATCCCCGAGGAGGTGACCGTCAAGGTCGGCCAGCAGATCAGCTGGAGCAACGACGAGGCGATCCCGCACAACGTGACGGCGACCGACGGCGCCGACTTCGCGTCGGAGACGATGAACGAGGGCGACACCTACGAGTTCACGCCGACGGCGGCAGGCACGATTGCCTACACCTGCACGATCCATCCCGGCCAGGACGGCACGATCACGGTCACTGAGTAGGGCGCAGCCCGAAGCCGCGCATCAGCAGCATCGCCTTCTGGCCGAGCGAGCCCGGCTTGGGCAGGACGCCGAGCTGGGTCGCGGCGTCGTAGAGATCGCAGAACACCCGGACGCGCCACAGGCGCGTCCGGTCCTCGTCGAGCTCGCAGTACAGGACCGCCTGCACGGAGACCGCGCGGCCGGTCGGCGGGAAGCTCTCGAGCTCACCGGTGTGGGTGGCGAGCAGGCGCACGGGCGCGGCCACGAAGCGCCCGTCGGTCAAGCGCGGCCCGCTGGACTCCACGCGCGCGTCGGGCGCGGCGACGCGCAGGCGAGCGGCATGCTCGGCGAGCGCGCCCGGGCCGTGCAGCGGCCCGGCGAACGTCAGCGGATCCTCGTAATGCAGATCCGCCGCGCAGGTCGCCGCGAGCTCCTGCGCGAGGTCGGCCGCCGACCAGGCCGACTCGAAGCGCTCGAGGAGCTGTTCGATCGGCATCACCGCGCGTACTCTGGCATGCCCGCGACCGGCGAGCTTGCCCGCGCGTGCGTGCGGCGCTCGATTCGCCCGGCGCCGCGCGCGAGCACCCCCGCGAGAACGGCGTGGCGGATCGCGTGCGCCATCGCGACGGGATCGGTCGCGCGCGAGATCGCGCTTGCGCACAGCACCGCGTCGCAGCCGAGCTCGATCGCCAGCGCCGCGTCGGAGGCCGTGCCGACGCCGGCGTCGAGGATCACCGGCACGCCGGCGGCCTCGACGATCAGCGTCAGGTTGGCGGGGTTGGCGATCCCCTGGCCGCTGCCGATCGGCGAGCCGAGCGGCATCACCGCAGCGCAGCCGACGTCCTCCAGGCGGCGCGCGAGGACGGGGTCGTCGTTCGTGTAGGGCAGCACGACGAAGCCGTCGTCGACGAGCTGCTCGGCGGCGACGAGCAGCTCGGGCGCGTCGGGCAGCAGCGTGCGCTCGTCGCCGATCACCTCGAGCTTGACCCAATCGGTGTGGAGCGCCTCGCGCGCCAACTGCGCGGTGAGGACGGCGTCGCGCGCGGTGAAGCAGCCGGCGGTGTTCGGCAGCACTTCGACGCCGCGCGCCGCGATGACGTCCAGCAGCGAGCCCTTGGCGGCGGGGTCGACGCGCCGCATCGCGACGGTCACGAGCTCGGTCTCGCTGGCCGCGATCGCCTCGCCGAGCGTCTCCATGCGGGTGAAGCCGCCGGTGCCGAGCAGCAGGCGCGAGCGCAGCGTGCGCCCGGCGATCTGCAGCGGTCGCGACGGCGCGCGCTCGTTCGCCTGCGGCGGCGCGGTCATCCGCCCTGCACCGCCTGGACGATCTCGACCTGCGCGCCGTCGTGCAGCGTGCGCGTCGGCCAGACGCCGCGGCGCGCCACCTCGGCGTCGACGGCGACCGCGATGCCGGCCGTCTCGGGATCGATCTCGAGCTCGACGAGGACGTCGCGGATCGTCGGCTGCGCGGCGGTGTCGACGGGCGTGCCGTTGACGAAGATCACGCGTGCGCTCCGGCGAAGCGCGCGGCGGCGAAGGCGGGCGGCACGTCGTTGCGTTCGCTGGCGCCAGCGCGCCCAGCTGGCCGATCAAGCCCGCCGGCGACGATGTCCGCGGTGACGGGCGCGAGCAGGATGCCGTTGCGGTGATGCCCGGTTGCCCAGTGCAGCCCCTCGAGCTCCGCGGCGGGGCCGAGCACCGGCGCGTTGTCGGGCGTCGCGGGGCGCAGGCCCGCCGACATCTCCTCGACGACGAGGTCGTGCACGCCCGGCACGAGCTCTCCGGCGTCGCGCAGCAGCTCGTACAGGCCGCCGGCGGTCACGGTCGTGTCGAAGCCGCGCTCCTCCGTCGTCGCGCCGAGCACGTAGCGTCCGTCGCCGCGCGGCACGAGGTAGCCGGGGGCGGGCGGGCCCCATCGCACGATGCGCTCGACGAGCCCGGGTCCGGAGGGGTCGCGCAGGCGCATGATCTGGCCCTTGACGGGACGCAGCGGGATCCGCGGAAGGCCGTCGATCGCCCCGCTCCAGGCACCGGCCGCGACGATGACCCGTCGCGCCCGCAGGACCTCGCCGCCGGCCAGGCCGACGCCCGTCACGACGCGATCGCCGGACTGCTCGATGCGCTCGACGGACGCGCCGGTGCGCAGCGTGACGCCTGCGCGGCGCGCCGCTTCGGCGAGTGCCAGCACGAGCGCGCGCGGGTCGGCGGAGTGATCGCCGGGGACGTCGAGCGCGAGCCGCACGGTCGGCGCCAGCGCGGGCTCCATCCGCCGCGCGGCGCTGGGCAGGACGCGCTCGACCTCCAGGCCGAGCGCGATCCGCAGCGCGAGCTCGCGCTCGAGCGCCGCGGCCTCGTCGCCGTCGCGGGCGACGACGAGCGCGCCGCTGCGGCGCAGGCCC
>JAUYGN010000097.1 GCA_030690545.1 Solirubrobacteraceae bacterium | reverse complement strand
GCGCGCCGGCGCCGAGGCCGTCGCCCGCGGCGCCCTGCGCGGCGAGATCGCCGGACGCCCGTGGACAGCGCTGCTGGACGGCGCGCGCGCGGCCGGCACGCGCGCGTCCGGCGCGATCGAGCAGGCGCTCGAGGACGAGCTGCAGTTCGCCGTCGGCAAGGACCACGGCCGCCTGCGTCGTGAGGCCGCCGAGCGCGGCAAGCGCGCCGCGCGGCGCGCGCAGACGGCGGCGCTGGACCATGGCCTGGCGCTGATCGGCCTGTGGCTGCGCGACGTCGCCTGCATCGCCGACGGCGTGCCGGAGATCGTGCACCACACGGATCGCCGTGCGCAGCTGCAGGAAGATGCCGCGCTCGGGCGCGCCGCCGCCGCGCTCCGTGCCGGCCTGCAGCTCGTCGAGCAGACGCGCGCCGCGCTGCAGTTCAACCCCAACGAGGAGCTCGCGCTCGACGCGCTCGGCTCGCGCCTGGCGCGCACGCTGGCCGCATAGCGGTCGCAACGAGCGCGTCAGCGCTGCGGTCGCGGGCCGCCGACCGAGCCGATCGGCCCCAGCCGCGGCTGCCGGCCGTGCAGCTCGAAGGCGCGAAAGCGCGAGAAGCGCTTGTGCTGCGGGCCATGGAAGTCGGCCGAGCCCGTCGTCAGCAGGCCGAGGCGCTCGGCGTGATCGCAGAGCAGCCGCGTCTGCGCGCCGTCGTGGGTCGTGTAGAAGGCCTCGACGCCGTCCATGCCGGCGGCGCTGAAGCGCTCCAGCGCCGTGCGGGCGTCGTCGTCGCTGTCGACGTCCCAGAACGGATGCGCCCAGACGGCAACGCCGCCGGCACGATGGATCGTCGCGATCGCATCGGGCACCGTCGGGATCGTGCGGCGGCCGTAGGCGGCGCCGCCGCTGCACAGGTAGGCCTCGAGGAACGCCGAGGTCTCGTCGAGGCCGTCGGCTCGCAGGCGCTCGCGGTTGGCGGCGATCGCGGCGGCCGCGAGATGGGGACGCCCGACGGGCAGCCCGGCGGCGCGGCGCGTCTCGATCTCGGTCCGGTCGGGCGGCAGGCCGAGCTCGTCGAGGGCAGCGGCCATGCGGTCGATCCGCGCGGCGCGGTCGGCGCGCCACTCCGCGAGCCGCGCGCCGAGGACAGGATTCTCGTGATCGATCCCGTAGCCGAGCACGTGGAAGTCCTCGCCGAGCTCGTCGACGGTCGAGATCTCGACGGCCGGCACGAGCGTGATCGCGTGCTCGGCGGCGGCGGCGAGCGCCTCGTCGACGCCGGCGACCGTGTCATGGTCGGTCAGCGCGAGCAGCTGCACGCCGGCGGCCGCTGCGGCCGCGACCACGCCGGCAGGCTCGAGCGACCCATCCGAGCGCGTCGAGTGTGACTGCAGGTCGAACGTGGGCGCCCGTTCGTCGGATGACACCGCGCGATGATGGCCGATCGCCGCCGTCGACGCGTCGAGGCAACCGGCCGTCGTGGCGCTAGCATTCGCGAGCCTCGCGCCGACGTAGCTCAGCTGGTAGAGCACTTCACTCGTAATGAAGGGGTCAGCGGTTCGAATCCGCTCGTCGGCTCTATGCCCGTAGACATCCGAGAAGTCCTGCTCGACCTGCCGCTCGTCCAGACCGAAGATCGCCCGGAGGGGATGATCGTGCTCAACGCCGGGGAGCTGCCCGAGGACCGCCGCGCCGAAGCCGACGCGTTCGTCACGGCCAACGGCGGCCTGATCGGCCACAAGCCGCTGCTGGAGGTCATCGGCGGCACGACGCCCGCGGGCGCGCCGGCCGCCGCGACGTTCTACGCGCTGGCGCCCGCGGCGCTGATCGCGCCGCCCGCCGAGTAGCCGCTACCCGAGCGCCTGCGCGTACTGCGGCGGGGCGGCGCCGACGGACTCGATGCAGCGCGTCGCCGCGCGCCCGTCGAGCGCGCGGATCTCCTGCAGCGTCAGCGCGACGCGCCACTCCGCGGCGAAGTCGAAGAGGTAGGCGATCCGCTGGCGCTCGGACAGGCGCAGCTCGTCGAGCGGCACGCAGGCGCTGCGGCCCGGCGGATCGAGCGAGATGGCGTGGTAGGGGTGCATGTAGTGGCTGTCCTCCGGTCCCCAGAACGCGCCGTCGAGCCAGAACGAGTACAGGTGGTCGTCGTCCCAGCCGAACGCCGACTGCAGCGCGTAGTGCAGGTCGACGAGCGTCACGTCGCCGCGAACGGTGATCGTGCGGCGCACTTCTTGGAATCCCACGAGCTCGGCCTTGAACACGTAGGTCTGCTGCGTCATGTCGCTCCTCTCGCCCGCGTCGGTACCGCGACGGTACGCGCTCGACCCGACGGAAGCCCTTAGGAGTGCTTGAGCGCGCGTCGCGTACCCTTCCCCGGCCGTCCCCGTGTCCCTGCCCGTCACGAACATCCCCCCGACCGTGCCGCCTGCACTGGACCACGCGCTGCTCGAGCGCCTGCGTGCGATCTGCGGCCGCGAGCACGTCCTGACCGAGCCGATCCAGCTGCGCACCTACGAATCCGACGGGCTGCTGCAGTACCGCGTCACGCCGGGCGCGGTCGTCCTGCCCGGCAGCGCCGTCGAGGTGCGCGACGTCGTGCGCGCCTGCTCGGACGCGGGCGTGCCGTGGGTCGCGCGCGGCGCGGGATCGGGCCTGTCGGGCGGCGCGCTGCCGGTGCGCGAGGGCGTGCTGATCGCCGTCACCCGCATGCGCCGCGTGCTCGAGGTCGACATCGGCAACGGTCGGATCGTCGTCGAGCCGGGCGTGACGAACACCGAGGTCGGCCTCGCCGTCGGGCCGACGCACTTCTACCCGCCGGACCCGTCGTCGCAGATCGTCTGCTCGATCGGCGGCAACGTCGCCGAGAACTCGGGCGGCGCGCACTGCTTCAAGTACGGCTTCACGACGAACTACGTCACCGGCCTGGAGGTCGTGCTCGCCGACGGCGAGGTCGTGACGCTCGGCGGCCACGAGCTCGACGTGCCCGGCTACGACCTGCTCGGCGCGTTCGTCGGCTCGGAGGGGACGCTCGGGATCTGCACGAAGATCTGGCTGCGCGTCGTGCCGGTGCCCGAGACGATCGAGACGATGGTCGCCTTCTTCGACACGACCGGCGAGGCCGGCGAGACGGTCTCGGAGATCGTCTCCGGCGGCGTCGTGCCGGGCGCGATCGAGATGATGGACAACCTCACGATCCAGGCCGCCGAGCAGGCCGTCGGCGCGGGCTTCCCGACCGACGCCGGCGCCGCCCTGATCGTCGAGCTCGACGGCTCGCAGCTCGAGTGCGAGGCGCGCTTCGATGACGTCGTCGCGATCTGCGAGCGCAACGGCGCGACCGGCATCCGGATCGCCGCCGACGCCGCCGAGCGCGCGCTGATCTGGCGCACGCGCAAGGCGGCGTTCGCCGCGATGGGTCGCCTCGCGCCGAACTACTACGTCCAGGACGGCGTCATCCCGCGCACGAAGCTGCCCGAGGTGCTCGCGCGGATCAGCGCGCTGTCGGACGAGTACGGGCTGCGCGTCGCGAACGTCTTCCACGCCGGCGACGGCAACCTGCACCCGCTCGTCCTCTACGACGGCGAGGCGCAGGCCGAGCACGCCGAGGAGCTCGCCGGCAGGATCGTCGAGGCCTGCGTCGACGCGGGCGGCTCGATCACCGGCGAGCACGGCGTCGGGGTCGACAAGAAGCGCTACATGCCGCGGATGTTCGAGGAACCCGACCTCGCCGCCTTCCAGCACCTGCGCTGTGCCTTCGACCCGCGCGGCCTGGCGAACCCCGGCAAGCTGATGCCGACGCCGCGGCTGTGCGGCGAGGTGCCCGGCCCGTACCGTCGCCACCCGCTCGAGCGCGACGGCATCGCGGAGCGGTTTTGAGCGCCCAGGCGACGCGCACGCAGACGCCGCCGAGCGCAGAGGAGGCGGCGCACCTGCTGCGCGCCTGCGCCGGCGAGGGCCTCGCCGTGCGGATCGCCGGCGCCGGCACGAAGCCGTGGGGCGGTCCCGGCGTCGACTGCGCCGTGCAGCTGCGCACGACCGCGCTGGACGCGATCGTCGAGCACAACCGCGGTGACTTCACCGCCGTCGTGCAGCCGGGCGCCTCGCTGCGCGAGCTGCAGGACGCGTTCGCCTCGGCGGACCAGATGCTCGCGCTCGACCCGCCGCTCGGCGAGGGCGACGCGGCGACGATCGGCGGCGCCGTCGCGACGGCGGACTGCGGTCCGCTTCGCCATCGCTACGGCGCCGCGCGCGACCTCGTGCTCGGGATCACCGTCGCGCTGCCCGACGGCACGCTCGCCCGCGCGGGCGGGAAGGTCATCAAGAACGTCGCCGGCTACGACCTGCCGAAGCTCTTCACCGGCGCGTTCGGGACGCTCGGGGTGATCTGCGAGCTCGCCGTCCGGCTGCATCCGCGCCCGCCCGCGCAGGCGACGGCGACCGGCACGACGGACGACCTCGGGACGCTGCAGCGCGCGGCGATCGCGCTCGCCTCGAGCTCGCTGGAGGCGCAGGCGCTCGACGTGCGCTGGCAGGCGCCGACCGGCGCGGTGCTGGCCCGCTTCGCCGGCGTCGCGGCGCACGAGCAGGCGCTCGCCGCCGAGCGCCTGCTCGCCGGCCTCGGGGTCGAGGCCGCGACGGCCGAGGACGACGAGGCGCTGTGGGCGGCGCAGCGCGCCGCCCAGCGCTCGCTCGACGGCGGCGCGGTCGTGCGCGTCTCCGGCCGCCCGACGGGGCTCGCCGACGCCTGCGTGGCGGCGCAGATCGCGGGCGCCACGCTCGTCGGCCGCGCCGCGCTCGGCGTCTGGTGGATCGCGCTGCCGGCGGCCGCGCCCGGTGAGCTCGTGACCGCGGTCGCGCGCCTGCGCAACGTGCTCGCGCCGGCGCCCTGCGTCGTGCTCGACGCGCCCGCCTCGGTGCGCGCCCACCTCGACCCGTGGGACCACCCGCACGACGCTGGGCTCGTGCTGATGCGGCGCGTCAAGGAGCGCTTCGATCCGCTCGCGACCTGCAACCCCGGCATCTTCGTGGGCGGGATCTGACGCTCCTGATGGCCGCCTTCGACACCCACAAGCCGCCCGAGGTCGACCTCATCGAGGACTGCGTGCACTGCGGCTTCTGCCTGCCGACGTGCCCGACGTACGTGCTCTGGAACGAGGAGATGGACTCGCCGCGCGGGCGGATCGTGCTGATGAGCGAGGGGCTGCAGCCCGACAGCGTGCTGACCGACACGATGGTCGGCCACTTCGACAACTGCCTGGGCTGCATGGCCTGCGTGACGGCCTGCCCGTCGGGCGTGCGCTACGACCTGCTGATCGAGGACACGCGCCAGCAGGTCGAGCGCCAGCATCCGCGCACGGCGCGCGAGCGGCTGCTGCGCCGCGTGCTGTTCTCGACGTTCCCCTACCCCGGTCGCCTGCGCGCGACGGTGCCGCTGATCGTCGCCTACCGGCGCTCGGGGCTCGCCAAGTGGGCCCAGCGCTCGCGCCTCGTCGGACGCTCGCCGCTGCTGCGCACGCTGTCCGAGCTGGCGCCGCCGCTGCGCCTGCGCGACGGCGTCCGCCGCCTGCCGGCGGTGACCCGCGCGATCGGCGAGCGGCGCGGCACCGTCGGCTTCCTGCAGGGCTGCGTCCAGCGCGCCTACTTCGGCGACGTCAACGCGGCGACGGTCGCCGTGCTCGCCGCCGAGGGCTTCGAGGTCCATGCGCCGCGCGCGCCGCGCTGCTGCGGCGCGCTCGGCCTGCACGCCGGTCAGGAGGACGAGTCGCTGCCGCTCGCGAAGGCGACGATCGAGGCCTTCGAGGCCTTCGACCACGTCGTCGTCAACGCCGCCGGCTGCGGCTCGGCGATCAAGGACTACGGCCACCTGCTGCGCGACGACCCGGCATGGGCCGAGCGCGCGGCTGCGCTCTCGGCGCGCGCTCGCGACGTCCACGAGCTGCTCGCCTCGGTGCCGCCGCGTGCCAAGCGCCATCGCGTCGAGCTGACGGTCGCCTACCACGACGCCTGCCATCTCGCGCACGCGCAGAACGTCCGCGCGCAGCCGCGCCAGCTGCTGCGCACGATCCCGGGGCTCGAGCTCGTCGAGCCGGCCGAGTGGGAGCTGTGCTGCGGCTCGGCGGGGATCTACAACCTGACGCGGCCAGAGGCCGCCGGCGAGCTCGGCGCGCGCAAGGCCGACAACCTGCTGGCGACCGGCGCCGACGTGATCGCCGCGGCGAACCCCGGCTGCACGCTGCAGATCGTCGCGCACCTGCAGCGCAAGGGTCGGCCGCTGCCGCTGCTGCACCCGATGCAGCTGCTGGCGCGCTCGATCGAGGGTGGGCAGCGCAAGCGCCGGCTGCCCCGGCTGCGTCGCTGACGTCTTGCCGGCGGGTCGTCCGCCGGCGACGCTCAGTCGTCGCCCGTGTACGCGTGCCGGCGCAGCAGCATGACCGCGAGCATGCTGGGGAACATCACGAGGTGCTGGAGCTCCAGCAGCGCGTCGACGTCCGTCTGAGCGCCGGCCCACAGCAACCCGACGAGGACGAAGGTCGGCACGAACATCGCAGCGGCCATCTCCCACGCTCGCGCCCACGCGCGCCGGCGATAGCGCATCCACGCGACCATCGGAGCGGTCATCGCGAAGGCCATGCCGAGCAGCAGCAGCGCCGGGGCGTCGGCGTCCCAGCCGGAGACGTCGACGCCCGCGAGCTCGAGCGGCGCCGTCAGCGCGAACCAGAGCGCGAACATTCCGAGGAACATCGCGACCACCATCTCCGCGTAGTGGCGCACGAAGTTGCGGACCGGCGAGCGCGGGGGCCGGTCGCGCCGAGGCGCGGGCATCTCTGGCGGCGGGGTGGCTGTGTGCGTCGTCATCGTCGTCATCGCTCCGAACGCTGCGTCGGGTGCAGAGACGGAATCTACGCGGCCCGTGGGAAGGACGTCGGTCGTGCCTGCCGGCGTCCTGTGGTGGGGACAGCCCCCGTGCTGCGAGGTTCGATCACACGGCGCCCGCACCTCTGTCACGCTCCCGGCGATGACGCGCGAGCTGTACCTCTCCGTCGACGTCGAGCCCGACGGCCACGTGCCGGGCACGAGCTCGATGATCTCGCTCGGCGCCTGCGCGGCGGCGCTCCGCGACGAGGACGGCGGCGTCGTCGCGCTCGATGCCGAGGCGCAGACGTTCTACGCCGTGCTGCGGCCGATCACCGACCGCTACGTCGAGAAGGCGCTGCGCGTGACGGGCTTCGATCGCGCGCAGCTCGAGCGCGACGGGCGCCCGCCGCAGGAGGCGCTGCCCGAGTTCGCCGCCTGGGTCGACGGCCTCGCCGCCGAGCACGACGCGCTGCCGGTGCTGGCGGCCTATCCGCTCGGCTTCGTCTGGAGCTTCACGCAGCACTACCTGCACGAGTTCGCCGGTCGCAGCCCGTTCGGCCAGTCGGCGCACTACGACATGAAGTCCGCCTACGCCGCAGTGGCCGACAGCGCCGTGCGCGACGCGATCAAGCGCCGCATGCCGAGCGCGCTGCTCGGCCCGAAGGACTCCAAGACCCACCACGCGCTCGACGACGCGCTCGGCCACGTCGACCTGCTCGTGGGCCTGCTGCGGATGAGCAAGCGCGACGCCGGCTGATCAGCCCGCGTCGCGGTGCGAGCTTCGGTACGTGAGCCGCCGAAACTCGCACCGTCTCGCGTGTCGTGCCAGCGTCAGCCGCCGAGGGTTGCTCGCTCGGCGGCGCGGACGCTCGCGTCGGCGCCGCCGCGTGCGCCTCGCTCACTCGCAGTCGGCGACCGTGCGGGCGCGGGAGTAGCCGATGATCCCCGACGCGCCGTAGATCGGCCGGTACACCTCGGCGTCGCTGCGCGACGTGACCCGGAACGGATCGCCGTCGTCGTCGACGACGACGCTCGACGCGTTGCCGTCCTCGTCGCGCAGCGACAGCTCGGCGGTCCAGGCGACGCGGTGCTCGCTCGTCGCGGCCTGCAGCTCGAGGATCTGCGGGGCTCCCCGCTCGACCTTCAGGCCGAGCGTCTCCGACGCGGCGTCGTCGGGACCGAGGTAGCGCACGCCGCCGCGCTCGGAGTCGAGGCTGAGCCGCGCGCGGCGCACCGGCTCGACCGCGCAGTTGCGCAGCGCCGTGTACCAGCCGCGCAGCGGGGCGGCGTCGCTGACGACCTTGAAGCGCACAGCCTCGACCGTGACCGGATCGTCCGACGTCGCTCGCAGCGACAGGCGCACGATCTGCGGGCTGCCCGCCATCGCGCCCTTCGTGAGCGCGCTCGCGGGCTTGGTCAGCAGGTTGTTGCGCGCCGCTCGCGTGAGGTCCGACGGGCTCGCGAAGCGCGTGCGCGGCACGACGTAGTACGGCGCGAACGGGTGCGCGGCCGCGAACGTGCCGGGCGCGAGCGCCGTCACGCGCAACGGCGCGCTGGAGACCGCCTCCGTCTCGCCGTCGCCGTCGAGCAGCGTCTTGACGGCATACGCGCCACCCGCGACGACGCACAGCCCGACGACGACCGTCCCTGCTCGAAGCAGCACCTTCTTCAGCACCGGCGGCACCCTAACCCAGCTGCGCCGGCCCGTGCGTCAGCGTCGCGTGCGACGAGCGCTCGCGCCGCCGGGCGGGCGGGAGGTCGTCCCGCCCGGCGGATCGATCGCGCGTCGCGCTCGTCAGCTGTGGGTGGCGCGCGGCTGCACGAGCTCGACCGGGTCCTGGCCGGGCGTCAGCGCGCCGGGACGGATCGCGCCCGCCGGCGGCTTGGCCCCGCGGCGGCGGGCGCCGCGCGGCCCGAGCGCTCGGACGGCGTCGAGCTTCTCCAGGCGCTTGTCGAGGCGCTCGAGGATCGCGTCGGCCTGCCTGCGGGTCAGGTCGCCGTCGGCGACCGCCGTGTCGGCGCGCGTCTTCGCAGCAGCCTTGATCGCGCTGCGCACGCCGGCGAGCGTCTTGCCGTTGGCCTTGGCGATGTCGGCGACCGACGTGCCCGAGCGCAGCTGCTCGCGCAGCTTCTGCGGCGTCGTGCCGAGCGCCTCGGCGAGGTCCGCTCCGAGCTCGCGACGCGGGCCGAAGCCGTGCGGGCCGGGGCCTCCGGGCCCGAACGGAGCGCCGCGCGGCCGTGGCGCGCCGCCCTTGCCCGGCACGCCGGGCGGGCCGCCGAGCACGTGGCCGGAGCGCTCGCGCGCGGCCTTGATCGCGTCGGCCTGCTTGCGCGTCAGGTCGCCGTCCTCGACGGCCTGATCGAGCTGCGCGTCGCGGGCCTGCGCGAGCGCCTCGCGCAGCTTGTCGGGCGCGACGTCCAACCGCTCGGCGGCGTCGTCGAGGATGGCCTGCTCGGCCTGCTTGGCATCGTCCTTCGTCACGGCGGCGATCGCCGCCGTCGTGCCGCCGGCGATCAGCACGCCGGCCAGGGCGATCACCGCGATCCGTCGTGGGCTCATGAAGCGTCCTCTCTTCGTTCAGTGGCCGCGACGTTCCCAGCCGAACGTAAGAAGCACGTACGAACTCGCTCGTGACCAGCGCAGTCTTAAGCCCCGCTTGAGGCGCGCGCGCTGGAGTGGGCGGACGGTGTCGACCGATCTCCGCAAGCTGCCCGCAATCGAGGAACCCACCGCGGTCATCAGCGTCCCGCCGCGGGGCGACGCCCAGCGCGGCCACCCGGGCACCCACGAGCTCGCACCGGGCCGCTATCTCGTCTGCGGCGACGAGTCCTTCGCGCTGACGGCCGACGTCACGCACGTCGGCCGCGGCATGACGGCCGACGTGCGCCTCGACGACCACACGGTCTCGGCGCGTCACGCGATCGTCGTGGCGCGCGCGGGCCGGTTGCGGATCCTCGACGATCGCAGCACGAACGGGACCGTCGTCAACGGCCGCCGCGTCGACGAGGCCGAGCTGCACGACGGCGACGTCGTCGTGCTCGGCCGCGTCGTGCTGACGTACCGCGACCTGCGCGGCTAGCGAACGCGCGTCACGTCACGCTGCTCGACGCGTCGGGGTGCGTCTGCAGGATCTCCTCGCCGGCTTCGCCCGTGCGGACGCGGTAGGCCTCCTCGACGGGCAGGACGAAGACCTTGCCGTCGCCGACGCCGCCGGTGCGCGCGTGCTTGAGGATCGTGTCGACGACGAGGCGCACGTCGCCGCCGGCGACGACGCATTCGATCTTCACCTTCGGTCGCAGGTAGTTCGTCAGCTCGGCACCGCGGTAGCGCTCCGTGATGCCCCGCTGGCGCCCGGAGCCCTTGACCTCGCTGACCGACAGCGAGGGGAAGCCCTTGACGAGCAGGTCGGAGCGAATCGGCTCGAATGCCTCGTGGCGGATGTAGGCGATCACCATCTTCATGCGGGTACCTCAGGATCGGGCGGTGGCGGAAGGATCCCCGCGACGAAACGGGGAGTCCCACGGTAGCCGAGTGCCTGGCAGGAACGAGGCGGACGCCCTCGTCGCGGCCGGGAGGCGTCAGGACAGCGCTCCCGTCGCGCCGCTGCGCCCCCCGCGACGAACCTCGCGCAGCGCGACGGCGAGGCGGCGAACGCCCTCGTCGAAGCGCGCGGGCTCGACGAGCCCGAACGACAGGCGCATGCTCGTGCGCGAGGCCGGCTCGGCCATCACCGCCCCGCCGGGCAGGAACGCCGTCCCGGCGCGCAGCGCCTCGACGTAGAGCGCGCGCTCGTCGACCGGGTCGCGCAGCGTGACCCAGACGTGGTGGCCGCCGTGCGGCACGTGCCACGTCGCGTCGTGCGCGAGATGGCGCTCGAGCGCCGCCAGCAGCGCGTCGCGTCGCGCCCGGTACACGGGCAGGGCGGCGCGCAGCAGGCGCGCGTGGCGGTCACCGCGCAGGTAGCGCGCGGCAAGGTGCTGCGGCAGCGCCGCGGTGTGGATGTCGGCGTGGATCTTCAGCTGCACGAGCCGTGACAGGAGCGGTCCGCTGGCGGCGATCCAGCCGATCCGCAGGCCGCCGCCGATCGTCTTGGACAGCGAGTCGACGTAGATGACGTGCGACGGGGCGTCGGCGCGCAGGCGCCGCTGCGGCTCGCCGTCGAAGCGCATCGTCGCGTAGACGCCGTCGTCGAGCACGAAGAAGCCGCGCGTGCGGGCGAGCTCCAGCAGGCGCGCGCGGCGCTGCGGCGAGAGGTCGGTCCCGGTCGGGTTCTGGCACGCCTCCTGCAGCGCGACGAGCTTGATCTCGTGGCGCGCGAGGATGCGCTCGAGCGCGTCGATGTCGGCGCCGTGCTCGTCGACGGGGAGCGCCAGCACGCGGGCGCCGGTCGCCTGCATGGACGCGAGCACGCCGGCGAAGGTCGGTGACTCGACGACCGCGACGTCGCCGGGACCGAGCAGCGCGCGCGCGACGAGGTCGAGCGCCTGGCGGGCGCCGGTCGTCACGAGGATCTCGTCGGCGCTCGTCGCGTAGCCGGCCGCGCGGCCGAGCTCGGCGAGCCGCTCGCGCAGCTCGGGAAGGCCCTCGACCTGCAGGTAGTCGGTGACTGCACGCGGCGTCTCGCGGGCGATCTCGGCGGCGATCCGGGCGAGCTCCTCGGAGGGGCACAGCTCGGGGTCCGGATAGCCCGAGCCGAGCGCGATCGCGTCGCCGGCCAGCGGCGCGTGCAGCGAGTCGCGCAGCATCTCGTCGGCGTAGGTCATCGGCCGTGCGGCGAGCATGCCGAGCTGCCAGTCCTCGTCGCGCGCGCTGGGCGCGCCGCCCGGCGGCGCGGTCGTCGCGTCGGTCGCGCTCGCCGGGACGGGGATCCGCTGGCGCACGAACGTCCCGCGGCCGACCGCGGCCGTCACGTAGCCCAGCTCGGCGAGGCGGCGGTAGACGCGCACGGCGGTGAGGTGGTTGATCGCGACCTCGGCGGCGAGCGCGCGCGTCGCGGGCAGGCGCTCGCCGGGCTGCAGCCGGCCGCTGTCGATGAGCGTCGCGAAGTGCGTGACGAGCTGCTGGGTGATGGACACCTCTCCGCCGCGCTCAAGGTCAAACATCGACATATTGTGGGATATTGACATACCCATAGTTCATCGTACAGTAGCTCCAAGTGACGCACAATCAGGCATATGATCCAGTGTGTGGGACTCCCTACGCTCCATGATGAACCGCTTCGATCCGCAGCGGCAGCACGACCGCGATGCCGGCCATGAGCACGATCCGGTCGTGATCCGGCGCGCCCGCGACGCCGACGCGCCGCTGCTGGACGAGCTCGCCGCGCTGGACTCCGCGCGGCCGCTGCAGGGAACGGTGCTCGTCGCCGTCGTCGACGAGCGCATCTGGGCGGCCCTGGCGCTCGACGACGGCCGCGCGATCGCCGACCCGTTCCTGCCGACTGCCGCGGCCGTCGAGTTGCTCGCGCTGCGCGTCAAGCAGCTGCGGGCCGCCGATCGCCGGACACAACGCGGGATGCTGCCGCGCTGGATCGCGCGCCGCGTGCGCGCATAGCCGCGCGGGGGCGCGACTGCCGATGCGCGGGCGCGGGCGCGGGCGCCGGCGCCCAGCTGCTCGGGTGCAGGTCGCACGACCCGCGGACGCGCCTGCCACGATGAGCGGGTGCAATCCGCGACGCAGCCCGCGCACGGGAGCTTCATCGCGCCGGTCCGCCCACTCGTGGACCGTCCGCGCGCAAACGGACGCACGGGATGAACCACTCGATCGCCGCGCTCGAGCTGCTCAACGACGTCCTCGCCGAGGTCGACGGCGACCACGGGTCGACGGAGTTCTACTCGCGCCTGGCCGACGCCGTCTGCCGCCTCGCGCAGATGCGCCGCGCGGTGATCTTCCGCTACGACGACGCGCGCCGGCGGGTGCACGCCGCGGGCGCGCACGGCATCGCCCTGGACCGCTTCACGACCGCCGAGATCAGGGTCGAGGCAGCGCCCGTCGCACGCCGGGCGCTGAGCGAGGATCGCGTCATCGAGGTGCTCGGCGACGAGGGCCACGAGATCTCCGACGACTTCGCCGGACTCGTCGGCGAGCATCCGCTCGTCTACGTGCCGATCGTCGCCGCCGGACGCTGGCTGGGCGTGATCATCGCCGAGCCCCGGTACGGTGCCGCGCCGCTCGACGAGCGTCACCGCGACCTGCTGTGGATCCTCGGCAAGACGCTGGCGCTCGCGTCGACGTCGCAGATCGCGACGACGGTCGGCGAGCGCGCGCGCGAGCTGGAGGAGCGCATCGACTTCGCGCGCGGGATCCACGAGGGCGTCGTGCAGCGGCTCTTCGGCGTCTCGCTCGTGCTGTCCGCCGAGCAGCCGCTGTCGGCTGAGGCGCGCGCTCGCTGCGCCCGCGAGGTCGGCGCTGCGCTGAGCGAGCTGCGCTCCGCGCTGCAGCGCCCGCTCGGGCGCTCGCCGGTTCCGACGGGCACGACGCTGCGGGCCGAGCTGGGCCGCCTCTGCGCCGAGCACGTCGACCTCGGCCTGGCGGTCGACGGCCCGGTCGTTGACATCCCCGCGGCGCTCGAGCCACTCGTCCAGTCGGTCCTGACCGAAGCGGTCCGCAACGCGCGCAAGCATGCCGACGCGCGCCGCCTCGTCGTCCGCACGCGCAGCCACGACGGGACGCTCGTGCTGGAGATCGAGAACGACGGCGTGCCGCTGGAGCGCAGCGCGTCGACCGGAGTCGGGCTGCGACTCGCCGCGCTCGAGGCGCTGCAGGCCGGCGGCCTCGTCGAGTTCGGCGAGCGTGCGCGCGGCACCTGGGTCGTGCGCCTCGTCGTCCCGCTGGCCGGCAACGGCGCGCCGTCGTGAGCGGCGACGCCGAACGTCTGCGCGTGCTCGTCGTCGATGACCACGACGTCGTGCACTGGGGCTTTCGGACGATGCTCGGCGAGCTCGACTGGGTCGAGCGCTACCTGTCGGCGAGCACCGGCGACGAGGCGCTCGAGCTGACCCGCGAGCACGCCCCGGACGTCGCTCTCGTCGACCTCTTCCTCGGCGGCGAGTCGGGGCCCGAGGTCTGCGAGCGGCTGCTGACCGAGCGCCCAGAGCTGCGCGTGCTGCTGATCTCCGGCGCCGGCCGGATCTCGCCGGCGACCGCTCGCGCCTGCGGCGCGAGCGGGTTCGTGCCGAAGGACTGGCCGGCCGCCGACGTCGCGCGCGCGGTGCGGATGGTCGCGCTCGGGATGGCGCTGTTCGAGCCCGCTCCACCGCCGCAGGACGGCGCGCTGATGCTGTCGGCCCGCGAGCACGAGGTCCTCGAGCGGATCGCCGGCGGCGCCACGAACCGCGAGATCGCGATCGCGCTGCACCTGTCGCCGCACACCGTCAAGGAGCACACGAGCGCGCTGTATCGCAAGCTCGACGTGCGCAACCGGGCGGAGGCCGTGCAGCGGGCGCAGCGGATCGGGCTGTTGAGCTGAGCCGCTGAGCGTTCCCCTCACCCCCCCACCTGGGGGGTGCCGCTTCCCTCCGGTGGGGGGAACCGATTGTGCGTTACCCGCGCGCGCTGCACGCTGGACGCGTGCTCGACGTCACCCCCACAGCGATCCTCTTCCCCGGCCAGGGCAGCCAGGTTCCCGGCATGCGCGAGCTCGTCGCCAGTGCTCGGCCCGACCTGCTCGAGGCGGTCCTCGACCTCGTCGGCGACGATCCCTTCGAGCGCATCGACGAGTCGACGCGCTTCGCCCAGCCGGCGATCTTCTGCGCGTCGCTGGCGGGCTGGTCGCGCGCCGCCGAGTCCGTCGAGACGCCGATCGCGTTCGCCGGTCACTCGCTCGGCGAGCTGACCGCGCTCGCCGCCGGAGGCGTGCTCGACGATCACGACGCGCTGCGCCTCGTCGTCCTGCGCGGTGCGCTGATGGCCGACTCCGGCGAGGCGAGCGGCGGCGGCACGATGCTCGCCGTGCTCGGCGCCGAGCCCGAGCAGGCCGCCGCGATCGCCGAGCGCCACGGGGTGTCGGTCGCCAACGACAATGCCGTCGGGCAGATCGTGCTGTCCGGTGCGTCCGACGATCTCAACGCCGTCCGCCGGCAGGTTCGC
Source organism: Solirubrobacteraceae bacterium (assembly GCA_030690545.1). GTDB lineage: Bacteria > Actinomycetota > Thermoleophilia > Solirubrobacterales > Solirubrobacteraceae > CADCVQ01. Next base: position 25,445 of record JAUYGN010000097.1, on the reverse strand, counting down.
GCCGACGGCATGCGCGCGATCCCGCTGCACGTCAGCGGCGCCTTCCACTCGCCGCAGATGGCTGCCGCCGTGGAGCCGTTTCGCACGGCGCTCGACGAGGTGCAGCTGTACGCGCCGAGCGCCGTCGTGATCTCGTGCGCGACCGCACGACCCTTCACCGATCCGTGCAGCGAGCTTGCCGACGCGCTCGTCTCGCCCGTGCTCTGGCGCCAGACGATGACGGCGCTGGACGAGATCGGCGCCCGCGCCTACCTCGACTGCGGACCCGGGACGGTGCTCGCCAAGCTCACGCCGCGCTGCGTGCCCGGTGCCGCCGTCGTGACGGTGGACGACCTGCAGCTTGCGCCGACCAGCTGACTCGACCTCGCAACCCCAAGGAGATACCGACCATGGCTACAACGACGCAACCGAAGGACATCGAGGCGATGGTGATCGACTCGCTCGCCACGTTCGGCGCCGATCCCGACGTGCTGTCGCGCGACGCGACGCTCGAGGAGGTCGACGTCGACTCGCTGGACCTCGTCGAGCTCACGCAGGTCGTCGAGGAGGCCTACGAGATCGACCTCGACAATGCCGACTTCAAGCAGATCAAGACCGTCGGCGACATCGTCGACCTCGTCGTCGAACGCGTCCAGGGGTGACCTTGCGCGACGTCGTCATCACCGGAGTCGGTGCCGTGTCGCCCCTCGGCATCGGTGCCCGGACGCTGCACGAGCGCTGGACGGGCGGCGCGTGCGGCATCCACGACGGTGAGGCGCCGTGCGCGGAGTTCGCCCCGACCGACCACATGTCCGCCAAGCAGGCGCGCCGGGCCGATCGCTCGACGCAGCTGGCGATCACCGCCGGCGACGAGGCGCTCGCCGACGCCGGCTGGGCGGACGAGCTGCCCTACGACCCCGAGCTGATCGGCTGCGTGCTGGGCACCGGGATCGGCGGGATCGGCACGCTCGAGGACAACCACGACCTGCTCCGCGACACCGGCGCGGAGTCCGTCTCCCCGCTCGCCGTGCCACTGATGATGAGCAACGCCGGCTCGGCCGCCCTGTCGCTGCGACACGGGCTGCGCGGACCGGTCTTCAGCGTCGTCTCGGCCTGCGCCGCAGGCAGCCACGCGATCGGCACGGCGCTGCGGATGATCCAGCACGGCGAGGCCGAGGCGATCGTCACCGGCGCCGCCGAAGCTCCGCTGACGCCGCTCTCGCGCGCCGCGTTCGGCTCGATGGGCGCGCTGTCGCCGACCGGCGTCTCGCGCCCGTTCGACGATCGCCGTGACGGCTTCGTGATGGGCGAGGGCGCAGGCGTCCTCGTGCTCGAGGCCGGCGACTCGGCACGCGCGCGCGGCGCGCGCATCCTCGGCACCGTGCGCGGCTACGGATCGACCGGCGACGCGCACCACATCACGGCGCCCCACGCCTCGGGCCGGGGCGGCGCCCGCGCGATGCAGATCGCGCTGCGCGACGCGGGTCTCGTACCGACCGACGTCGACTACATCAACGCGCACGGCACCTCGACGCAGCTCAACGACCGCGCCGAGACCTCGGCGGTCAAGACCGTGCTCGGCGACCGCGCCGGCACGGTGCCGATCTCCTCGACGAAGTCGGCGATCGGCCACCTGCTGGGCGCCGCCGGCGCCGTCGAGGCGATCGCCACGACCCTCGCGCTGCGCGACCGGATCGCCCCGCCGACGATCGGCTGGGAGCAGGCCGAGGAAGGCATGGACCTCGACTACGTGCCCGACACGGCGCGCCCCCTGCGGCTGGCCAACGGCCGGCCGCCCGTCGCCCTGTCGAACTCGTTCGGCTTCGGCGGGCACAACGCGACGCTCTGCCTGGAGGCCGCATGACCACCGGTCCCGTACTGCTGACCGGGGCCACCGGCTTCGTCGGGATGGAGCTGCTCGTGCGCCTGCTCGAGCAGACCGACCGCGACGTCGTGGCGCTCGTGCGCGCGGCGGACGACGCCGCCGCCCAGGAGCGCATCGACGAGCTGCTCAAGACGCTCATCGCGCCGGCCGCGCGCCCGCGCCGCGGACGCGTCCGTGCCGTGGCGGCCGATCTCGAGACCGCCGGGCTCGGGCTCTCGCCGATCAGCCGTGAGCGGCTGACCGGGTCGATCTCTGCGGTCGTGCACTGCGCGGCGTCGATCAGCTTCACGCTGCCGCTCGAGCAAGCGCGGCGGATCAACGTCGAAGGCACGCGCGAGGTCGTCGAGCTCGCCGGCGAAGCGCATGCGCGCGGCTCGCTGGATCGCTACGTCCACGTCTCGACGGCATACGTCGCGGGCGACCGCAGCGGTGTCATCAGCGAGCACGACAGCGATGTCGGCCAGGGCTTTCGCAACACGTACGAGCGCACGAAGCTCGAGGCCGAGCAGATCGTCGCCGACAGCGACCTGCCGGCGGCGATCGTGCGTCCGAGCGTCATCGTCGGCGACAGCGTCACCGGCTGGACGCAGGCCTTCAACGTCATCTACTGGCCGCTGCAGGCGTTCGCCCGCGGGCTGTTTCCGAACGTGCCCGGCGACGCGACCGCGCGGCTGGACATCGTGCCGGTCGACATCGTCGCCAACGCGCTGCTCGAGCTCGTCTGCGGGCCCGTCCGCGGCGGCGCCTTCCACATCGTCTCCGGTGACGGGGCGCCGACGAACGCGGCGCTCGCACGGATGGCGGCCGAGGCGTTCGACTCCGAGCCGCCGCGCTTCGTCCGGCTCGGCGAAGACCCGCGCGCGGAGAACCGCGCCGGGGCGCTCGTGCCGTACTTCAGCGTGCGCTGCACGTTCGACGCGCGCCGCGCGCGCGATCTGCTCGGCGCGATCTCACCGCCGCTGCACGACTACTTCCCGTCGCTCATGCGCTACGCCCGCGAGGCGAACTGGGGCAAGCAGCCCTCGCCGCGCTGGGGCGTCGGGCCGGCGCAGCGCGCCGCGTAGCGCGCTACGCCCGGCGCGATCACGTCGTGGGGACGAGAGCCGGGGCCCGGCGTACGCGCGGGCGTTGCCGTGCGCTGCCGGCGGCCGGCTAGTTCACGCTCGGGTCGATCGGCATCCGCGCGACGAGCGCGAAGTGCGCGCCCTTGCGCGCGAGCACGCGGCTCCAGAGCTCGTCGGCGTCGGGATTGAAGATGTCCTCGACGCCGGCGGGCGCGACGAACCAGTCCTCGCGCTCGAGCTCGGCGTCGAGCTGGCCGGGCCCCCAGCCGGCGTAGCCGGCGAAGACGCGGGCGCGGCGCGTCTCGTCGACGAGCTCGTCGAGCTCGCCGCCGTCGCCGACGAGGCCGACGTTCTCGAGCACGTGGATGCCGGCCTGCGCGGCGTCCTCGAACTCGGCGAGGACGAGCAGCGCGTCCGGCTGGACCGGCCCGCCGCTGTCGATCACGGCGTCCTCGCCGGTCAGCTCGGACAGCTCGGGCGCCGACTCGCCGACGACGAGCTCGCCGGGCCGGTTGAGCACGAGGCCGAGTGCGCCGGCCTCGCTGTGCTCGCAGACGAGCACGACGGTGCGAGCGAAGTTCGGGTCCGGCAGCGTGGCTCCGGCGATCAGCAGCTGTCCGCGCAACGAGTCGATCCGTGGGTTGTACCCGTTCCGCTGCTCGCGCGTGGGGCGCGCCGAGCGATGTTGGCGGTGCCCTGCGCGGATGTCGCGCAGCGACCCTATCCGGGAACGCTCGTCGAGTCGCCGGGAGCGACCAGCGGCCGCGCCGGGATGCCGCCGACCGTCGCGCCCGGCGCCACGTCGCGCGTCACGACGGCGTGCGGGCCGACGACCGCATCGGCGCCGACGGTGATCCCACGCAGGACCCCGGACCCGAGGCCGATGCGCGCGCGAGCGCCGATCGCGATCGGCGTCGCGACGAGCGGCTGCGCGCGGATCGGGCGCTCGACGTCGTCGATCACGTGGTCGAAGTCGACGAGCACGGCACCATCGTCCAGACGCGCGCCGGCGCCGATCGTCACCTCCGCATGGGCGACGATCGTGCAGCCCTCGCCGAGCGTCGCGCCGGCCCCGAGCTCGATGCGTCCCCGCTGGACGACGATCCGCGTGCGGTCGCCGATCCGGCAGCCGTCGCCGATCACGAGCAGCGCACCGGGGAAGACGTCCAGCTGCACGCGCCGGCCGAGCGAGACGTTGCGCCCGGCGCGCACGCGGGGCCTGCGCACGGTTCGCAGCGACGCCATCGCGACGATGCTACGGCGTGAGGCCCGTGGTGGGCGTGCGTGTGACCGGCCGCGAGCTCCCACGGGAGCGGTCGTCCGGCGTCAGCGCGGAGGGAGCGCGCGCTCGCGCGCGCGGCGCAGCAGGTCGCGGGCGAGCGCGCGAGCATGGGCCGGGGCGTAGCGCGCGTCGTGTCCGCGGCGGTCGGCGACGAGCGACGACGGCAGCATGGCGGTCCCGAGTGCGCGTGCCGCGCGGTCGGCGATCTCGAGCTGGCCGAGCGGCGTCGGATGGACGGCGTCTGGCAGTACGAGCGTCCAGCCCGCGAAGTCGGCGAGGTCGGCGACGGTCGCGGCGCGGCGCGTGGCGACGCGGTGCACGGCCTCGTTCGCCGCCGCCGGCTTGGGGGAGCACGTCGGCCGGCCGAGATCCTCGGGCAGCGTCAGCAGCAGCAGGCGCTCGCAGCGCTCGCTCAGGCGTGCCGCGATCGCGTCGAGGTCGCGCTCGTAGGCGCCCGGGTCGAATGCCGGCGAGCGGGCGTCGTTGGCGCCGACGTAGAGCGCGCCGACGTCGTAGTGCAAGCGCACGCGCGCAAGCTGCTCGTGCAGCACGTCCGCCGCCATCGCGCCGTTGACCGCATAGGACGTGTACGGCAGGTCCAGCGCGCGCGCCAGCCACTGCGCCCACGACAGCGGCGTCACCCCGAGCGTCATCGACCCCTCGCCGACGGTGATGCTGTCGCCGAGCGCGACGAGGCCCTTGCGACAGCGCTGGCCGTCTGCGCTCAGCTCGGCTTCCTTCCGGCGACCATCAGGTTGTAGAAGACCTTCGGCGGCAGCCGCCCCTCGAGCAGCGCGACGTCGACGGCCTGCAGCGCGAGATAGCCGCGAAACGCGTACTGGCGCCACAGCCACGGGATGTCCTCGGGAACGGCGGTCGCCTCGAGCGTGCGGTTGACCCAGCCGAACCAGTTGGCCAGCAGCTCCTCGCCGCGCACGCGGACGTCGTCGAAGCCGGCGCCGCGGGCCCAGGCGCCGACCTCGTCGGGCGTGAAGGCATGGACGTCGACGAACGGCTCGAGCGACTCGCCGTCGAGGCCCTCGTGCTCGGCCGGCCACGCGCCGTGCGCGTCGGGATGCTCATAGCCCTCGGCCGGCCGGGCGCGCATGAGCGTGCGCCACAGCGGCGCCGTGGCGAGCGCGACGCGCTTCGGGTAGGCGGCGATCCGGTCGCCGGTCTGCGACGGCTCGCCGGCGAAGAGGAACCGGCCGCCGGGGCGCAGCACGCGCCGGAACTCGGCGAACGCGCGATCCAGCTGCGGGATGTGGTGCAGGACCGCGTGGCCGAGCACGAGGTCGAACGAGTCGTCGTCGAACGGCAGCGCCTCGGCATCGCAGGCGACCGTCTGCACCGTCACCCCGATCCGCTGCGCGTTGGCCTGCAGCGCGTCGAGCATCCCCGGCGAGATGTCGGTCGCGACGGCCTCGCGGACGATCCCGTCCTGCAGCATGTTCAGCGTGAAGTAGCCCGTGCCGGCACCGATCTCCAGCGAGCGATCGAACGTCGGCAGCGGGTTGCCGAGCAGCTTGCGCAGCTTGCCGCGCACCTGGTTGCGCCCGACCTCGCCGTAGTCGACGCCCCACTTCGTGTCGTACTGCGCGGCCGCGGCGTCGTGGTAGCGCGTGTTGACGTCGCGAATCGCGTCCGCGCTGGCGGGGGCAGCCATGGCGGCGGCAGTCTACGAGGTGGGGCGCGCGGTCGCTCCTCGTGACGTCGCGTCGCTCACCGGCGGGGGTCGCACGGGACGTCGGCGAACGGCATCGATGAAGAACTGGGAGCGAGTGAGGGATCCGTCCTCAGGCGGAGCTGTGTGGCAGCTGTTGGGCGGATATCGCCCCAAAGCTGCCACAGGCCGATCGCTCGAGCTGCCTGGGACGAACCGCTCCCAGGTCCTCAGTGATGTCGTTCGTGCCGCACGAACGCTGTGGGCGCGGACGCCGCGGTGCGACTACGAGCGCCCGGACTCCTCCGTCGCAGCGCGCAGGCGCTTGGCGAGCTCGGGCGTCAGGGCACCCGGCGCCATCCGCCAGCGCCACGAGCCGGTCGCGCGGCCGGGGACGTTCATCCGCGCCTCGCCGCCGAGGCCGAGCACGTCCTGTGCCTGGATCATCGCCAGCCGCGCCGGCGACGAGTAGGCCAGGCGGATCGTCGACCACCAGGGCTCGGGCTCGACGACGTCGGCGGCGGCGAACTGCGCCTCCGCTGCGCGGCGCGTCGCGGCCGGCAGGGCCGACCACCAGCCGCGCAGCGTGTCGGTGTCGTGCGTTCCCGTGTAGACGACGCTGTCGTGCTCGTGGTTCTCCAGGCGGTGCGGGCCGCGCGGGTCGTCGGGATCGAAGCCGAACTGCATCACGACCATGCCGGGGAAGCCGAGCGACCGGCGCAGGCGCGTGACCGGCGCGGTGATGACGCCGAGGTCCTCGGCGATCACCGGAAGCGGCCCGAGCGAGCGCGCGGCGGCGTCGAAGACCGCCCGTCCCGGGCCGCGCCGCCAGTGCCCGCCTCGCGCGTCCGACGCGTCCTCGGGCACCGCCCAGTAGGCGACGAAGCCGCGGAAGTGATCGATCCGGGTGACGTCGAACAGCGCGAACGTGCGCCGCAGCCGCTCCGTCCACCAGTGGTAGTCGCGGCGCTGCAGCGCCGGCCAGTCGTACAGCGGGTTGCCCCACAGCTGCCCGCGCTCGCTGAGCGCGTCGGGCGGCGCGCCCGCGACCTCGCCGGAGCGAAACAACGCCGGCCACGCGCGGTGGTCGGCGCTGCCGGGCGCGACGTAGATCGGCACGTCGCCGATCAGCCCGACGCCGCGCTCGCGGGCATAGCGGCGCAGCGCGTCCCACTCGCGCGCGAAGCGGACCTGGTCGGCGACCGCCCGCCGGCCGCCGGCGACGCGCTCCCAGTCGCCGATCCAGAAGGACTCGCGCATGCGAAACGCGTCGATCTCGTCGTCGGAGACCGGTGCCGCCGGGTCGCTCAGCAGGCCGCGCCAGGCGGCGAACGCGGAGGCCGACTTGTAGGGCGAGCGAGCCCGGTCGGGCGGACCGAGCGGCAGCATCTGCCACCACGACTGGCCGGCCTCGGCGAGCCAGTCGACGAACCGCAGCGCGTCGTCGCCGAGCCGTCCGGCCGGAAGGCTGGTCGGATGCAGCTGCACGCCTGCCGATCGGTGGGATAGCTGTGCGTTCACGTTACGAAGCTCCGGAATCGGAGAGAGTGTCAGGCAATGCCCTCGCCCAAGAACGCGAAACCGCCGCCGCGCATCCAGATCGGGCAGCCGGCGCCGATGATCGACTGCGGCCGCCACCCTGCCAAGCGCTGCGTCGGCGACGCCGTCGCGGTGAGCGCCGACATCTTCGCCGACGGGCACGACGTCCTGCGCGCGGTCGTGCGCTCCTGCCCGCCCGGTTCGAAGAAGTGGGTCGAGAGCCCGATGGTGCGCACCGACGCGCACGTCGACGGAGACCGCTGGGCGGGTGCGTTCGGCGTCGACCGCCTCGGCCGCTACACGTGGACGATCGCGGCCTGGGCCGACGCGTTCGCAAGCTGGCGCGAGGAGCTCAGGCGCAAGCTCGACGCCGGCCAGAGCGACCTCTCCGGGGAGCTGTCGGAGGGCGTCGTGCTGCTCGAGCAGGCCGCCGCGCGCGCCAAGGGCGCCGACCGCCGGCGGATCGAGCGCGCCGTCGCCGGCCTGCGCGAGGACGCGCCGAGCCCCGAGGTCGCGCTCGACCCCGAGCTCCACGCGATCGTCGAGCGCTACCCCGACCGCAGCCGCGCGACGACGATGGACGCCAAGCTGCACGTCGACGTCGATCCCGTGCGCGGTCGCTTCGGCTCCTGGTATGAGCTCTTTCCGCGCTCGTGGGGCGGCTTGGCGGGCGTGCAGCAGCAGATCCCCGCGCTCGCCGACCTCGGCTTCGACGTCCTCTACCTGCCGCCCGTCCACCCGATCGGCCTGACGAACCGCAAGGGCGTCAACAACGCGCTGCAGGCCGCGCCCGGCGATCCCGGCTCGCCGTGGGCGATCGGCGACGCGACCGGCGGCCACACGGCGCTGCATCCGGACCTCGGCACGATCGAGGACTTCGACGCGCTCGTCGCGACCGCCGCCGACCACGGGATCGACGTCGCGCTGGACTTCGCGATCCAGTGCTCGGCCGACCATCCCTGGCTGAGCGAGCATCCGGAGTGGTTTCACCGCCGTCCCGACGGGACCCTGAAGTACGCCGAGAATCCGCCCAAGAAGTACCAGGACATCTACAACGTCAACTGGGAGACCGACGACTGGCAGGCCTTGTGGAACGCGCTGCGCGACGTCGTGCGCTACTGGGCCGACCACGGCGTGACGGTCTTTCGCGTCGACAACCCGCACACCAAGCCGCTCGCCTTCTGGGAGTGGCTGATCGCGCAGCTGCGCGCCGAGCACCCGCAGATCATCTTCCTCGCCGAGGCGTTCACGCGCGCCGCGATGATGCGCCAGCTCGCGAAGATCGGCTTCAACCAGTCCTACACGTACTTCACCTGGAAGAGCTCGAAGTGGGAGCTGACCGACTACGTCACCGAGCTGGCGACGAGCGGGATGCAGGACTACTACCGGCCCAACTTCTTCGTCAACACGCCCGACATCCTGACCGAGGAGCTGCAGCACGGCGGCCCGCCGAAGTTCGCCAGCCGGCTCGTCCTGGCCGCCACGCTGAGCCCGACGTACGGGATCTACTCGGGCTTCGAGAGCTTCGAGCGCGTGCCGGTCAAGCCCGGCAGCGAGGAGTACGACCACTCCGAGAAGTACGAGCTCAAGGAGCGCGCGCTCAACGGCCCGCTGCTGTCGCTGATCGAGCGCATCAACGCGATCCGGCGGGAGAACCCCGCCCTGCAGCAACTCGACAACATCCAGTTCCTGACGACCGAGAACGACGCCCTGATCGCCTACGCGAAGCGGGCCGGCGACAATACGATCATCACGGTCGTCACGCTGGATCCCGCCACTCCCCAGGAAGGGGTCGTCGTCGTGCCCTACGGCCTCGGCCTGGCGCCGGTCTTCACCGTCACCGACCTGCTGTCCGGCGAGAGCTTCGACTGGCGCATGGGGCGCAACTTCGTGCGCCTCGACCCATACCGCGTCGCGCACCTGCTGCGGGTCGCATGACGCGGCCGCAGAACTGGTTCGAATCGGACCCGCTGTGGTTCAAGACGGCGATCTTCTACGAGATCCACCTGCGCGGGTTCTACGACGGAACCGGCGACGGCCACGGCGACTTTCGCGGCCTGACCGAGAAGCTCGACTACCTGCAGTGGCTCGGCGTCGACGTCATCTGGCTGCTGCCGATGTATCCCTCGCCGATGCGCGACGGCGGCTATGACATCGCCGACTTCTACGGCGTGCATCCCGACTACGGGACGATGGACGACGTCCGCACGTTCATCGAGGCGGCACACGAGCGCGGCATCCGCGTGATCGCCGATCTCGTCATGAACCACACCTCGAGCGACTGCGAGTGGTTCCAGGAGGCGCGCTCGAGCGCCGCCAGCCCGAAGCGCGACTGGTACGTCTGGTCAGACGACCCGACCCGCTACGGCGACGCGCGGATCATCTTCGTCGACAGCGAAACGTCCAACTGGACCTGGGACGAGCAGGCGGGCGCCTACTACTGGCACCGCTTCTTCCATCACCAGCCCGACCTGAACTACGACAACGCCGAGGTGCGCGCGGCGATGCTCGACGTGCTGCGCTTCTGGCTCGACGCGGGCCTCGACGGCTTTCGCCTCGACGCCGTGCCCTACCTCTACGAGCGCGAGGGCACGAACTGCGAGAACCTCGACGAGACGCACGCCTTCCTGCGCGAGGTGCGCGCGGCGGTCGACGCCGAGTATCCCGACACGGTCCTGCTCGCCGAGGCCAACCAGTGGCCGGCCGACGTCGTGCAGTACTTCGGCGACGGCGACGAGTGCCACATGGCCTTCCACTTCCCGGTCATGCCGCGGATGTTCATGGCGCTGCGCCGCGAGGAGGCGACGCCGATCCTCGAGATCCTCTCGCAGACGCCGCACATCCCGAAGAACTGCCAGTGGGGCCTGTTCCTGCGCAACCACGACGAGCTCACGCTCGAGATGGTCACCGACGAGGAGCGCGACTACATGTACGCCGAGTACGCCAAGGACCCGCGCATGAAGCTCAACGTCGGCATCCGGCGGCGGCTCGCGCCGCTGATGGACGGCGGCCGCGACGAGATCGAGCTGCTGCACGCGATGCTCTTCAGCCTGCCGGGCTCGCCGGTCCTCTACTACGGGGATGAGATCGCGATGGGCGACAACGTCTACCTCGGCGACCGCGACGGCGTGCGCACGCCGATGCAGTGGACCGGCGACCGCAACGGCGGCTTCAGCCGGGCGGACTTCGCGCAGCTCTACGCTCCGCCGCTGATGGATCCCGTCTACGGCTATCAGGCCGTCAACGTCGAGGCCCAGCTGCGCACGCCGAGCTCGCTGCTGCGCTGGCTGCGGCGCTTCATCGCCCTGCGCAAGGAGCATCCCGTCTTCGGCCTCGGCAGCTTCGAGGCTCTGACGCCCGGCAACCCGAAGATCTTCGCCTGCATCCGCACGTACTCCGACGACGTCGTGCTGTGCGTGCACAACCTCGCTCGCTCGGCGCAGGCCGTCGAGCTCGACCTCAGCTGGTACAGCGGCCGCAGCCCGGTCGAGATGTTCGGCCGCACCGCCTTTCCCCGCATCGGCGAGCTGCCCTACCTGCTGACGCTCGCGCCGCGCGGGTTCTTCTGGTTCCGGCTGGAGGAGGCCGCCGATGAGCCTGCCTGACCGGATCGAGGGGCCGCTCGAGGAGTGGGTCACCGAGCAGCGCTGGTTCGCCTCCAAGGCGCGCGAGGTGGCGGCCGTCAACGTGCTCGAGCGGATCGGCCTCAGCGACGCTCCGGCACTGGCGATCGAGCTCGTCGAGACGCGCTTTCAGGCCGGCACGCATGAGCTCTACCAGCTGCTGCCGGGCGAGGAGGGCGGGCTGCGCGCGCTCGCCGGCCTGCTCGGCGCGCAGGCCAGCGTCGACGGCGTCAGCTTCCACGGCGGCCTGGAGCCGACCGGTGCGATCCGCCCGATCGGCGCCGAGCAGTCCAACTCGTCGATCGTCTTCGGCGAGCAGCAGGTGCTGAAGGTCTTTCGCCGCGTCGAGCCGGGCGTCAATCCCGAGCTGGAGATGCTGCGCTTCCTCTCCTCGCGCGGCTTTCGCAGCATCGCCGCGCTGACCGGCTGGTACGACTACGACGGCGAGCTGATGCAGGCGACGCTGGGGATCATGCAGGAGTTCGTCGGCGAGGCCCGCGACGGCTGGCAGCTCGCGCTCGACGATCCCGCGGAGGTGCTCGCCAGGCTGCCCGAGCTCGGTGCCGCGACCGGCGAGATGCACAGCGTGCTCGCCTCCGACCAGAGCGACTCGGCGTTCGCGCCCGAGGAGCCCAGCAGCGAGGCGCTGTCGCTGCTGACGGCGACGATCGACGAGCAGATCGAGCGCGCCTTTCTCGACCTGCCGCGCGACGACCCGGCCCTGGCGCCGATCGCCGGTCGCGGCGAGGAGGTGCGCGACCGCCTGCAGCTGATGTCGCATGTCGGCGTCGGCGGGCGGCTGATCCGTCACCACGGCGACTACCACCTCGGCCAGACGATGCTCGAGGCCGGCTCCAACGGCGCCGGGGGGCGCTGGGTCATCCTCGACTTCGAGGGCGAGCCGGCGCGGTCGCTGCTGGACCGCCGCCGCAAGCGCTCGCCGCTGCGCGACGTCGCCGGGATGCTGCGCTCGTTCGCCTACGCGGCCTCGGCGGCCCGGCTGCTGCGCGGCGCGCCGGCCCCGGACGGCTGGGAGGAGCAGGCGCGCAGCGCCTTCCTCGAGGCCTACCTGGAGTCCGTCGAGCCGACGCTGCTGCCCGCCGGCCGGCCGGCGATCGACAAGCTGCTGGCGATCTTCGAGCTCGAGAAGGCCGTCTACGAGCTGCGCTACGAGCTCAACAACCGTCCCGACTGGGTGCCGATTCCCGTAGCGGGTATCGCACGACTGTTGCACGAGGACCACGATGACTGATCTCGCCACCCCATCCCCCGGCTGTCGATGACCGCTCCGGTGAGCACCGCGCAGCTCGACCGGCTCGTCGCCCGCGACCACCATGACCCGCACGCGATCCTCGGCGCGCACGCCTCCGCCGAGGGGGTGACGATCCGCGCGCTGCACCCCGCCGCCGAGTCGGTGATCGTGCAGCCGTCCGGCGTCGAGCTCGAGCGCGTCCATCCCGGCGGCGTCTTCGAGGGCGAGCTGCGCGGCGCGTCGCTGGAGGCCGGCGCGGCGCCGTTGACCTACGAGCTCGAGATCCGCTACCCCGACGGCGCGACGTGGACGACGCACGACCCGTACCGCTTCGCGCCGACGCTGTCAGACCTCGACGAGCACCTCTTCCGCGAGGGCCGCCACGAGCAGCTGTGGTCGAAGATGGGCGCGCACGTGCGCGAGCTGGATGGCGTCGCGGGCGTCTCGTTCGCCGTCTGGGCGCCGGCCGCCCGCTCGGTCTCCGTCGTCGGCGACTTCAACTTCTGGGACGGGCGCCTGCACATGATGCGCGCGCTCGGCGGCTCGGGGATCTGGGAGCTCTTCGTGCCGGCCGTCGGCGACGGCGCGCGCTACAAGTTCGAGATCCGCGCGCAGTCCGGCGAGCCGCTCGTGAAGGCCGATCCATTCGCGTTTCAGACCGAGCTGCCGCCGCAGACGGCGTCGATCGTCCACACGTCGACCTACGATTGGCAGGACGCGGAGTTCCTCGCCGCGCGCGCCGAGGCCGAGCCGTATGCGCAGCCGGTCTCCGTCTACGAGGTCCATCTCGGCTCCTGGCGGCTCAATCCGCTGCAGGACAACCGCTCGCTGACGTACCTCGAGCTCGCCGACGAGCTGGCGTCCTACGTCTCGGACCTCGGCTTCACGCACGTCGAGCTGATGCCCGTCATGGCGCATCCGTTCTCGGGCTCGTGGGGCTACCAGGTGACGTCGTACTACGCCCCGACGCCGCGCTTCGGCTCGCCCGACGACTTCCGTGCCTTCGTCGACCGGATGCACGAGCACGGCATCGGCGTGCTGCTGGACTGGGTGCCGGCGCACTTCCCGCGCGACTCGTGGGCGCTGGCGCGCTTCGACGGCACGGCGCTCTACGAGCACGACGACGCGCGCCGCGGCTCGCACCCCGAGTGGGGCACGCTGATCTTCAACTACGGCCGCAACGAGGTGCGCAACTTCCTCGTCGCCAACGCGCTGTTCTGGGCGCGTGAGTTCCACGCCGACGGGATCCGCGTCGACGCCGTCGCGTCGATGCTGTACCTCGACTACTCGCGCAAGGCCGGCGAGTGGGTGCCCAACGCGTTCGGCGGCCGCGAGGACCTCGAGGCGGTCGCCTTCCTCAAGGAGCTCAACGAGGTGCTGCACCGCGACGAGCCGGGCGTGATCAGCGCGGCCGAGGAGTCGACGGCCTGGCCGGGCGTCTCGCGGCCGACGTACCTCGGCGGCCTGGGCTTCGGCTTCAAGTGGAACATGGGCTGGATGCACGACACGCTGGGCTATTTCCAGCAGGACCCGATCCACCGGCGCTATCACCACCACGAGCTGACGTTCTCGCTCGTCTACGCGTTCAGCGAGAACTTCGTCCTGCCGCTGTCGCACGACGAGGTCGTGCACGGCAAGGGCTCGCTGATCGACCGGATGCCCGGCGATCGCTGGCAGCAGCTGGCCAACCTGCGGTCGCTGTATGCCTTCATGTGGGCCCATCCCGGAAAGAAGCTCCTGTTCATGGGCCAGGAGTTCGCCCAGCAGGCGGAGTGGAGCCACGATCGGTCGCTGGACTGGCATCTGCTGGAGAGCGGCGAGAACGCCGGCGTGCAGTCGCTGATCCGCGACCTCAACCGCGTCCTGCGTGAGACGCCGGCGCTCTACGAGGTCGACTTCGAGGGCCGCGGCTTCTACTGGGTTGAGCCCAACGACGCCGATGCCAACGTCGTCGCCTTCGCGCGGGTTGGCGAGGACCCGTCGACCGACGTGCTCGTCTGCGTCTGCAACCTGTCGCCGGTGCCGCGGCCCGGCTACCGGCTCGGCCTGCCGCGCTCCGGCCGCTGGGTCGAGGCGCTGAACACCGATTCGTCGTTCTACGGCGGGACGGACACGGGCAGCCTCGGCGGCGTCGACGCCGAGCCGCTGCCGTGGCACTCACAGCCGTGCTCGGCGGAGCTGACGCTGCCGCCGCTGGGCGTCATCTGGCTCGTGCCCGAAGCACGGCCGGTGCCGGCTCCCGCGAGCGCGTAGTCACCGTCAGCGTCGTGGCCGGCCGGGGTCGCTCACCGTGGGGGCGCAAGGAGACCCGTGCGCGGGCCGAAGCCGACCTTGCCAGCGGCCGGCGCGCCAACGCGCCAAGACGCGATAGCTTGCCTCACGGATCACCTTAGGGGGTCCTAACGCTTTCGATCAAAGGAGTGACGCTGTGTACCGCAAACTCTCCCTCGCATTCGCTGTCGGCGCGCTCATGCTCGCCGGCTGCGGGGATGACGACGACGCCGGCAGCGACAGCGCCAGCGCGACCGCCGACACCGGGACCGGAGCGCTGACCGTCTACTCCGGCCGCGACGAGGAGCTTGTTGCGCCGCTCATCGAACGCTACGAGAGGGAGACCGGCAACGAGGTCGAGGTCCGCTACGGCGACACCGCCGAGCTCGCCTCGACGATCGTCGAGGAGGGGGACAACTCGCCCGCCGACGTCTTCTTCGGCCAGGACGCCGGTGCGCTCGGCGCCCTGCAGAACGAGAACCGGCTGATCGAGCTCGACAGCGAGCTGCTGGACTCCGTCCCGGCGGCGTTTCGCTCGGCCGAGGGCAACTGGGTCGGCACGTCCGCGCGGGCTCGGATCATCGCCTACGACACGCGCAAGGTCCAGCAGGCCGACCTGCCGGAATCGATCCTCGACCTGACCGACGAGGAGTGGAAGGGCCGCGTCGGCTGGGCGCCGACGAACGGTTCCTTCCAGAGCTTCATCACCGCGCTGCGGCTGACGGAGGGCGATGACGACGCGAAGGCGTTCGTCGAGGGCCTGAAGGACAACGACGCCGAGGTCTACGACGGCAACACGGCGATCCGCGACGCGATCTCCAACGGCGAGGTCGAGATCGGCCTGATCAACCACTACTACGTGGCCGCTGCGCGCGATGAGGAGGGCGACGACTATCCGGTCGGCATCCACCAGCCGGCCGGCGACATCGGCTCGCTCGTCAACATCGCGGGCGCCGGCGTGCTCGCCAGCTCCGACCAGCAGAACGCCGCGACGGAGTTCGTGCGCTACCTGCTCAGCGAGAACGCGCAGAAGTACTTCGCCGACGAGACGTTCGAGTACCCGGTCTCCGCCGACGTCCCGGCCGACGACTCGCTGACGCCGCTCGCCGACATCGACCAGCCCGACGTGGACCTGTCGAAGATCGACGACCTGCAGGGCACCGTGAAGCTCCTGCAGGACGCGGGCGTGCTCTAGCCAGCTCGCGGTCGTTCATGGCCACCTCCGAAGCCCGCGCGCGCGGCCTCCCAGTCGCTGCGCGCGGGCGTCGGGGACGCCGCGCGCCGCCCGCGCTGCTGGCCGCCGGCCTCGCCGTCGCGGCGCTCGTCCTGCTGCCGCTCGGCTACCTGCTCATCGTCGTCGGCTCGGAGGGATCGGCGGCGCTCGAGGAGCTCGGCAGCGAGCGCGCCCTGCGCCTGCTCGCGCGCTCGACCGCGCTCGCGGCGGCCGTGACCGCCTCGGCGATCGCGCTGTCGCTGCCGCTGTCGTGGCTGTGCGTGCGCACCGACCTGCCCGGCCGCCGTGTCTGGTCGGTGCTGTGCCTGCTTCCGCTCGTCATCCCGAGCTACATCGGCGCCTATCTGCTCGTCAGCGCGCTCGGCCCGCGCGGCGAGCTCGCGCGCCTGCTGGAGGGACCGCTCGGGATCGAGCGGCTGCCCTCGCTGTACGGCTTCACCGGCGCCTGGATCGCGCTGACGCTGGCGACCTTCCCGCTCGTGCTGCTGCCGCTGATGACGATGCTGCGGCGCCTGGACCCCTCGCTCGAGGAGGCCGCGCGCGGGATGGGCAGCTCGGGCCTGCGCACCTACCGACAGATCGTCGCGCCGCAGCTGATGCCCGCCGTCGGCGCCGGCGGCCTGCTCGTCGCGCTCTACGTCCTGTCGGACTTCGGCGCCGTCTCGATCATGCGCTTCGACTCGTTCACGCGCGTGATCTACACCTCGCGCGCGTCGTTCGATCGCACCGGGACCGCCGCGCTGGCGATGATGCTCGTCGCCGTCACGCTCGTCGTGCTCTGGCTGGAGGGACGCACGCGGCGGCGCGCCGAGGTCTTCGCGCGCGGCGCGCCGGGCGCCGCGCGCGTCCAGCAGCGGGTGCGGCTCGGGCGCTGGCGCTGGCCGGCGCTGGGCTTCTGCGCGACCGTCATCGGCTTCGCGCTGGCGCTGCCGGTCGGCATGCTCGCGCTGTGGACGACGCGCGCGCTGGCCGGCGACGTCGAGTGGTCGTCGATCGCCACCGCCGCCGGCAACTCGCTGCTCGCTGCGCTGCTCGCCGCCGCCGCCGCCGCGCTCTGCGCGATCCCGGTCGCGCTGCTCGCCGCGCGCCATCGCGGGCGCGCGAGCCGCGCCGTCGAGCTGTCGTCCTATGCGGGCCATGCGCTGCCGGGCATCGTCGTCGCGCTCGCGCTCGTCTTCTTCGGCACGCGCGTCGCGGTCGGGCTCTACCAGACGCTGGCGATGCTCGTCTTCGCGCTCGTCGTGCTGTTCCTCCCGCTCGCGGTCGGCGCGCTGCGCGCCTCGCTGCTGCAGGTCCCGCCGCGAATGGAGGAGGCCGGGCGCTCGCTCGGGCGCGGGCCGCTGGCGGTCTTCGCGACGGTCACCGCGCCGCTGGCCCGCGGTGGCCTGCTGGCTGGCGCGGCGCTCGTCTTCCTGACGGCGGTCAAGGAGCTTCCGGCGACGCTGCTGCTGTCGCCGATAGGGTTCGACACGCTGGCCGCGAACATCTGGCGCACGACGACGGCGAACGCGTTCGAGCGGGGTGCGGTTCCCTCGCTGGTGCTGCTCGCCGTCTCGGCCGTCCCGCTCGCGATCCTCGCCGCACGCGACCGATGACCGCCATCTCCTGCACCGACCTGAGCAAGTCCTTCGGCTCCGTGACCGCCGTCGACGGCATGTCGCTGGAGGTCGCCGAGGGTCAGGTCTGCGGCCTGCTCGGGCCGTCGGGCTGCGGCAAGACGACGACGCTGCGGCTGATCGCCGGCTTCGAGCGGCCCGACGCCGGCGAGGTCCGCGTCGCCGGCCGGCTGTTGGCCGGGGCCGGCACCTTCGTCGTGCCCGAGCGCCGGCGGATCGGGATGGTCTTCCAGGACTACGCCCTCTTTCCGCATTTCGACGTCGCGCGCAACATCGCCTACGGGCTGGCGCGCCGCGACCGGGCCGCGCGCGCCGAGCGCCGCGCGCGCGTCGACGAGCTGCTCGAGCTCGTCGGCATGCCGGGCTACGCCGAGCGGATGCCGCACGAGCTCTCCGGCGGCCAGCAGCAGCGCGTCGCGCTGGCCCGCGCGCTCGCCGTGACGCCCGACCTCGTGCTGCTCGACGAGCCCTTCAGCGGCCTCGACGCGGCGCTGCGCGCGCAGGTCCGCCAGGAGGTCCGCGCGATCCTGCTCGCCGCCGGCGTGACCGCGCTGTTCGTCACGCACGACCAGGAGGAGGCGATGTCGCTCGCCGACACCGTCGCGGTGATGCACGACGGGCGCGTCGAGCAGGTCGGCACGCCGGAGGAGGTCTACGGCCGCCCGGCGACGCGTTGGGTCGCCTCGTTTCTCGGCGAGACCGACGTCCTGCCCGGCGACGCCCGCGACGGCTTCGTCGAGTTCGAGCTCGCGAAGGTGCCCTTCGACGCCGGCTTCACCGGAACCGCCGACGTGCTGCTGCGCCCGGAGTCGGTCGCGCTGTCGCTGACCGGTGGCGGCCCCGGCCACGTCGAGGGACGCGTCGTGCACCGCGAGTTCTTCGGCCACGACCAGCTCGTCCACGTCGAGCTGCCGTCGGGCCGCTGCGTGCGCAGCCGCTCGCTGTCACATCCGGTCTGGCACCACGGCGACCGCGTGCGCGTGCAGGTCACCGGTCCGGTGAACGTGTTCGCGCCAGAACCGCGCTGACGCGGTGCGGCGGGCGATCGACGCGAACGCCCGGACGACGCAGGGGTGTGGCGGATGAGCCTCGCTCCGCATGGCTGATCCGCCACACCCCAGCGCGCCGCCCGCGCGTGGGCGTCGACGTACGGCTTCGCGATCGGCGCGCGGCGCTACGGGGTCGTCGCGCCCCACTCCTGCGGGGCGACGTCGCGCAGCGGCTGGCTGACGAACCACACGTGACCCTCGGGGTCGCGGGCCGCGAAGCGGCGCTCGCCGTAGTCCTGGTCGGCGGGCTCCTCGGTGATCTCGAGGCCCGCCGCCCGCGCTCGCTCGCAGGTCGCGTCGGCGTCGTCGACCGTTACGCAGATCAGCACCGTCGCGGCGCCGAGCTTCGCCGGACCGCGGTAGTCGCCGCCCGGCCCGCCGAGATAGACGACACCGTCGCCGAGGCGCATCTCGGCGTGGTCGACGCGACCGTCGGCGCCGGCGTGGCGCAGCACCTCCTCGAAGCCGAACGCGCGGGCCAGCAGGTCGAGCGCGGCGCCGGCGTCCTCATAGAGCAGGTACGGAGCGATCGTCGGGGCCATGTGCTGCGACCGTACCCGCGATCGACGTGTCGCGCACGCCCGGTGCCGATCGCATGCCGTGTCGCGTTTCGTGCTGCCCGCCGACAGAAACGCGACACGGTTCATGCTCGGCCGTGCGGTCTCGTCGTTGCCGGGCGTGGTCTCGACTGTGTCGAGGCATCAACATGACGCATGCCGCTATCGGCGAGGATCACGCGCGACCGCGCAGCCGCTCGAATCGCTCCTCGCGTGCTCGATCCAGGCGATCGAGCTCGGTCGTCCGGTCAGCGAGACCGGGGCAGGCGCCGCGCAGCTCACGTACACGTCCGTATGCGTCAGTCTCAACGAAGTGCTCGATGGCTTGCTCGATCGCCTTGCTCGTGGACAAGCCCAGGCTGCGCAGCATCAGCGCCGCGAGCAGGCGGTCGTCGATGTCGAGCGTCAGATGCGCGCCAGGCAATCTGCCAGATCGATCAGCGTGCCTGCCGATCGACCGGCTGGGTACCTTGGGGCGAGTGCCGGTGGCCGACGAGACCTACCCTTGGGAGCGCCGGCTTGGTGTGACGCCGCTCGGCGACGGCCTCGTCGAGGTTCGCGTCTGGGCGCTGGATGCCGCGAACGTCCGCGTCCGTATCGGCGATAGCGAGCACGCGCTGGCGCATGTCGGCGGCGGCATCCACGAGGCTCGCGTCGCCGCGCGGGCGGGCGAGGACTACGTCTATCTGCTCGGCGACGACGAGCTGCCCGACCCGGCCTCGCGCCACCAGCCGATGGGCCTGCGCGGGCCGTCGCGGATCGTCGACGCCAAGGCGTTCTCCTGGACCGACGCCGGCTTCGCTCCCCACGCGCTCGAGGACCTCGTCATCTACGAGCTGCACGTCGGCACGTTCACCGCCGAGGGCAGCTTCGACGCGGCGATCGAGCACCTGCCGGCGCTCGCCCAGCTTGGCGTCGCCGCGATCGAGGTGATGCCCATCGCCGAGTTCCCCGGCCGCCACGGCTGGGGCTACGACGGCGTCTACCTCAGCGCTGCGCAGTCGAGCTACGGCGGCCCGCTCGGCTTCCAGCGCCTTGTCGACGCCGCCCACGCGCAGGGCCTGAGCGTGATCCTCGACGTCGTCTACAACCACGTCGGCGCCTCGGGCAACACGGCGCTGCAGGCGTTCGGCCCGTACTTCACGCAGCGCTACTCGACGTTCTGGGGCCAGGCGATCAACTACGACGACGAGCATTCAGAGCCGGTCCGCGAGTGGGTGCTGCAGTCCGCCGAGGGCTGGATTCGCGACTTCCACGTCGACGGGCTCAGGCTCGACGCGATCCATGCGATCTTCGACACCGGCGCCGTGCCGATCATGGCCCGGCTCGCCGATCGCGTCCATGACGCGCGCCCCGGCGCGCTCGTGATCGCAGAGTCGGGGCTGAACGACCCGAAGGTCATCCGCCCGCGCTCCGCCGGCGGCTTCGGCCACGACGCGCAGTGGGCCGACGACTTCCATCACGCCCTGCGCGTCCTGTTGACCGGCGACACCGGCGGCTACTACGAGGAGTTCGGCGCCGTCGCCGACCTCGCGAAGGCGTTTGACCGCCCGTTCGTGCACGACGGGCAGTACTCGGCGTTTCGCAAGCGCCGCTTCGGGGCGCCGGCGCACGACCGCCCGGCGCAGCAGTTCGTCGTCTTCGACCAGAACCACGACCAGGTCGGCAACCGCGCGTTCGGCGATCGCCTGCCGGCCGCGGCCCGCCCGCTCGCCGCCTTCTGCACGCTGCTGTCGCCGTTCACGCCGATGCTCTTCATGGGCGAGGAGTACGGCGAGCCGGCGCCGTTTCAGTTCTTCAGCGACCACATCGACGAGGAGATCGCGACCGCCACGCGCGACGGGCGCCGGCGCGAGTTCGCCGCCTTCGCGGAGTTCGCCGGCGAGCAGGTACCCGATCCGCAGGACCCCGCGACGTTCGAGCGCTCGAAGCTCACGCGCGAGCGAGACGAGGCCGTCGCGGACCTCTACGCAAGACTGTTGGCCATGCGCCGCCAGCTGCCAGACGACGAGACGACGACGCAGTTCGACGAGGACGCGCGCTGGCTCGTCGTCGACCGCGGCCCGTATCGCCTCGCCTGCAACTTCGCCGCGCAGCAGCGCGCCGTGCCGCTTGCCGCCGGGCACGGCGAGGTCGTGCTCGCGACCGGTGCCGCCGAGCTGCGCGACGGCGCGGTGCTGCTGCCCGCGCTCTCCGGAGCGCTCGTGCGATGAGCGAGCCCGAGGTCTGGCCCGGGCGCCCGTTCCCGCTCGGCCCGATGTGGAACGGGCGCGGGACGAACTTCAGCCTCTTCAGCGAGAACGCGCAGCGCGTCGAGCTGTGCCTGTTCGACGAGCACGACGAGGAGACGCGGATCGAGGTCACGGAGCGCACGGCGTACAACTGGCACTGCTACGTGCCGGGCATCGGCCCCGGCCAGCGCTACGCCTACCGCGTGCACGGCCCGTACGACCCCGAGAGCGGCCACCGCTTCAACCCCCACAAGCTGCTGATCGACCCGTACGCCAAGGCGATCGAGGGCGAGGTCAACTGGGAGGCCGGCAGCACGCTGCCGTACATCCCCGACGACACCGACACCGCCGATCTGGAGCCCGACGACGAGGACGACGCCGACGCGATCCCGAAGTCGCTCGTCATCGACCCGTGGTTCGACTGGGAGGGCGATCGCCTGCTCGGCACGCCGTGGAGCGAGACGGTCATCTACGAGACGCACGTCAAGGGCTTCACGATGCTGCACCCCGACGTCCGCGACGACCTGCGCGGGACGTACGGCGGCCTCGCCTCCGAGCCGGCGATCAAGTACCTCAAGGAGCTCGGCGTCACGGCGGTCGAGCTGCTGCCGGTGCATCACAAGGCCGACGAGCACTTCATCGTCCAGAAGGGGCTGTCGAACTACTGGGGCTACAGCTCGATCGGCTACCTCGCGCCGCACGCCGGCTACGCCGCGACGGGCGCGCACGGCGAGCAGGTGCGCGAGTTCAAGGGCATGGTCAAGGCGATGCACAAGGCCGGCATCGAGGTGATCCTCGACGTCGTCTACAACCACACCGCCGAGGGCAACCACCTGGGCCCGATGCTCGCCTTCAAGGGGATCGACAACCGCAGCTACTACCGCACGATGCCCGACGACCCGCGCTTCTACATGGACTTCACGGGCACCGGCAACTCGCTGAACCCCGTCCATCCGAGCGTCCTGCGGCTGATCATGGACTCGCTGCGCTACTGGGTCATCGACTGCCACGTCGACGGCTTCCGCTTCGATCTCGCGAGCGCGCTGGCGCGCGAGTTCTACGACGTCGACCGGCTCAGCGCGTTCTTCGACACGATCCACCAGGACCCGATCCTGTCGCAGGTCAAGCTCATCGCCGAGCCGTGGGACGTCGGCCCGGGCGGCTACCAGGTCGGCAACTTCCCGGTGCTGTGGACGGAGTGGAACGGGATGTACCGCGACACGATGCGCGACTTCTGGCGCGGCGAGGCGAGCGTCGCCGACTTCGCCAGCCGCTTCACCGGCTCCAGCGACCTCTACAAGAAGGACGGTCGCGAGCCGTTCGCCTCGATCAACTTCATCACCGCGCACGACGGCTTCACGCTCAACGACCTCGTCTCCTACAACGAGAAGCACAACGACGCGAACCTCGAGGACAACCAGGACGGCACGGACGACAACCGCTCCTGGAACCACGGTTTCGAGGGCTGGACCGAGGATCCGGAGATCAGCGCGCTGCGCGAGCGCCAGATGCGCAACTTCATGACGACGCTGCTGCTCTCCCAGGGCGTGCCGATGATGCTCGGCGGCGACGAGTTCGCGCGGACGCAGCGCGGCAACAACAACACGTGGTGCCAGGACAACGACCTGTCCTGGATCGATTGGACGTTCACCGCGGTCGGCCAGCGGATGGAGGCCTTCACGAAGCGGCTCATCCGCCTGCGCCGCGAGCACCGGGTCTTCACGCGCCGCCACTTCCTGTCGGGCGAGGCGACCGGCGCGACGGGACTGCCCGACGCGTGGTGGTTTCGGCCCGACGGGCGGCGGATGACGCGCAACGACTGGCAGCAGAACGGGCGCGCCGTCGGCCTGTTCCTCAACGGCCAGGAGTTCGCCTACCGCGGCCGCAAGGGCGAGCAGATCGTCGACGACTCCTTCCTGCTGCTCGTCAACGGCCACCACGAGGACGTGACGTTCGCGCTGCCGGCGCGACGCTACGGGCAGGTCTGGGGGCTTGAGCTCAGCACGGCCGAGCCCGAAGCGGAGTCGGGCTCGCAGTCGTTCAACGCGCGCCAGCCGCTCGTCGCGCAGGCACGCTCGGTGACGGTGCTGCGGCGGGTGGATCGGAGCGCGTGAGCGCGCTGCGCGCGACGTACCGGCTGCAGCTCGGGCCGGCGATGCGCTTCGACGACGTGCGCGCGCTCGTGCCGTACCTCGTCGACCTCGGGGTCAGCCACCTCTACCTGTCGCCGTCGCTGACCGCCCGCTCGGGCTCGACGCACGGCTACGACGTCGTCGACCCGACGTCGGTGTCGGAGTCGCTGGGGGGCGAGTCGGGGCTGCGCGAGCTCGCGGCCGCCGGGCTCGGGATCATCCTCGACATCGTCCCCAACCACATGGGGACCGGCGACGAGAACCGCTGGTGGGCTGATCCGGCGGAGCGCGTGCGGGTCTTCGACGTCGATCCGGAGACCGGGCACTACCGGCGCTTCTTCGACATCGACGACCTCGCGGGCGTGCGCGTCGAGGACCCGGACGTCTTCGAGCTGACGCATGGCAAGGTGCTGTCGCTGCTGGCCGACGGCGTCATCGAGGGGCTGCGCGTCGACCATCCCGACGGGCTCGCCGATCCCGTCGGGTACCTGGAGCGCCTGGCGGACACCGATCCCGCCCACCCGCCGCGCGTCTGGGTCGAGAAGATCCTTCACGCACCCGAGGAGCTGCGCGGCTGGCCGGTCAGCGGGACGGTCGGCTACGAGTTCCTCAACGACGTGCAGGGGCTGTTCATCGACCCGGCAGGCGAGCAGCCGCTGACGTCGCTGTACGCCGAGCTGTGCGGTGATCCGCGCCCCTTCGAGGAGCTCGCGCTGGAGGCGCAGCTCGAGCAGGCGCGCGGAACGTTCGCGCGCGAGGTCGATCGGCTGCGCCGGCTGCACGACCCGGGCGGCCTGGAGGAGGCGCTCGCAGGGCTGCCGGTCTACCGCACCTACGTCCGCGACGGGCGGTTCGCCGACGCCGATCGCGCCGCGCTGGCCGCGGCGGGCCGCCCGGAGCTCTTCGACGACGCGCCCGCGGAGTTCGTGTCGCGCTTCCAGCAGACATCGCCGCCGGTGACGGCGAAGGGGATCGAGGACACGGCGTTCTACCGCTACGTGCGGCTGCTCGCGCTCAACGACGTCGGCGGCGATCCCGGCCGCTGGGGCGTGTCCGTGGAGGAGTTCCACGCCGCGAACCTCGCCCGCCTGCGGCGCTTTCCCGAGGGGCTGCTGATCACCCAGACGCACGACACGAAGCGCTCCGGCGACGCGCGGGCGCGGATCGGCGCGATCGGCGGGCTCGCCGAGGGCTGGTCGACGTGCGTGCGTCGCTGGTATGAGCTGACCGACGGGCTCGTCGTCGACGGCGCGCCCGACGGCCAGGAGCGCTACCTCATCTTCCAGAC
Source organism: Solirubrobacteraceae bacterium (assembly GCA_030690545.1). Lineage (GTDB taxonomy): Bacteria > Actinomycetota > Thermoleophilia > Solirubrobacterales > Solirubrobacteraceae > CADCVQ01. The sequence continues at coordinate 780 of JAUYGN010000097.1, read as the reverse complement.
GCTGATCGGGGTCTGGCCGATTGCGCCCGAGCGCCTGGAGGGCTATGTCGAGAAGGCGCTGCGCGAGGCGAAGCGCAACACGAGCTGGGTCGACCAGAACGCGTCGTGGGAGAAGCGCGTGAAGCGCTTCGCGGTCGCGCTGCTGACGTACGAGCCGTTCCTCGAGGCCTTCGAGCCGTTCCTCGCCGAGGTCGTCGCGGAGGGGGAGCGCTCGGCGCTCGGGCAGCTGCTGCTGAAGCTCACGGTGCCGGGCGTGCCCGACGTCTACCAGGGCGACGAGCTGACCGACCTCTCGCTCGTCGACCCCGACAACCGGCGGCCGGTGGACTGGGACGCGCGGCGTGCGGCGCTGGCCGCATTGCGCGCCGGTGAGGCGCCGACGCGCGAGACGGCGAAGCTGTCGGTCATCACGCGGGCACTGGCGCTGCGGGCGCGACGGCCGGAGGCGTTTGGCGCGCGCGGAGCCTACTCGCCGATCGACGGCGGGCCGGACGTCTGCGCGTTCACGCGCGGCGGCGGTGCCGGCGCGGACGCTGGTACCGGTGAGGTGCTCGTCGTCGTGCCGCTGCGACCGTCGGTCGGCGGCGTGCAGCTCGAGGTCCCCGCGGGGCGCTATCGCGACGCCCTCGACGATCGCGACGAGCTCGAGGTCAGCCGGCCCGTGACGGTCGGCGAGCTCGCCGGCTCGCACGGGCTCGCGCTGCTCGAGCGCGTGTGAGTCACGGCAAGCTGGCATGGGCAGGGGTGTGGCGGATCAGCCTCGGCCGCCGAGGCTGATCC